>JBEVKG010000307.1:0-10335 GCA_040509765.1 Xanthomonas sp. | reverse complement strand
CGTCGCGCTCAACACCGCCGCCATCCCCGCGGAACTGCTGGAAAGCGAGTTGTTCGGCCACGAAACCGGCGCCTTTACCGGCGCCACCAAACGCCATATCGGCCGCTTCGAACAGGCCGACGGCGGCACGCTGGTCCTGGACGAAATCGGCGACATGCCGCTGCCGCTGCAGACCCGTTTGCTGCGCGTGCTGGCCGAGAACGAATTCTTCCGTGTCGGCGGGCGCGAGTTGATCCGCGTCGATGTGCGCGTGATCGCCGCCACCCACCAGGACCTGGAAGCGCTGGTCGAACAAGGCCGCTTCCGCGCCGACCTGCTGCACCGCCTGGACGTGGTGCGGCTGCAATTGCCGCCGCTGCGCGAGCGCCGTGCCGACGTGCCGCAACTGGCAGAGAACTTCCTGGCGATGGCCGCGCGCAAGCTCGACACCCCGCCCAAGCGGCTGGCGCCGGCGGCGCTGGATGCGTTGCGCGCCTACCCGTGGCCCGGCAACGTGCGCGAATTGGAGAACGTGTGCTGGCGCCTGGCCGCGCTGGCGCCGGCGGAGATCATCGATGCCGGCGACGTCGAAGCGGCGCTGCTGCGCGGCGGCCGCCGCGAGCGCAGCGGCGACGGCGGCGAATGGGACACGCAGCTGTCGGCCTGGGCGCAGCAGCGCCTGTCCGATGGCGCCGAGGGGCTGCATGCCGAGGCCCGCGAGCGCTTCGACAAGGCGCTGCTGGAAGTGGCCCTGCGCTTCACCCAGGGCCGCCGCGCCGAAGCCGCCGCACGCCTGGGCGTGGGCCGCAACACCGTCACCCGCAAGCTGGGGCCAGGGCGGCGCCGGCGCTGAAGTTCGGGATTCGGGATTTGGAACGGCGATTGCCCATGTGCGGGCAGGTGTAGCCCGCCGCAGGGGACGCGTGATGCGGCGTCGCGTCACAGGGCATTGCGCCGAACTGCAAAGCGCTACGCTCCTGCGAATCCCGAATCCCGAATCCCGACATCGCGACCGGCCTCCCGAGCCGGCCGGTTAGACTGCGCGCCGTGCGCCTTCATGAGGTGTGCACGGCTGCCCCTCTAGTTTCGCCCTGACACAGGAGTCGATGTCGATGCGTTATGGATTGCCCCTCGCCGCGAGTGCCTTGTTGATGTTGGCCGCGTGCAGCAGCGCGCCGCCCAAGGCCCCGCCGCCGCTGCCCAAGGCGCCGCCCCTGCCCAGCGCCGGCACCGTGCAGCAGGCGCAGGCGGTGCTGGCGCCGGCCTCCGGCAGCCTGGTCAGCGGCAAGCTGTCGCTGGTCGCCGCGCCCGGCGGCGTGCGCATCACCGGTACGCTCGGCGGCCTGCAGCCGAACCGCAGCTTCGCCTTCCACGTGCACGAGCGCGGCGATTGCAGCGCGGCCGACGCCAGCAGTGCCGGCGGCCACTTCAACCCGCTCGGCGCGCCGCACGGCCGCGCCGGCAACGGTCCGCACCACGCCGGCGACATGGACAACCTCAACGCCAATGCCGACGGCACCGCGCAGATCGACGTGCTGTTGCATGGCGTGGTCCTCGGCGGCGGTGCGGCCAACGACATCGTCGGCCGCGCGCTTGTGGCGCATGCCGATCCGGACGACTACCGCAGCCAGCCGGCCGGCAACGCCGGCGCACGCGTGGCCTGCGGCGTGATCCGCCCGCTGCGCTGACATCGCATCGCTACTTCCGCCCGGGTCCGCCTGGGAGGTCCGTCCGCATCCTGCGGCTATGCAACGAAGGAGAACCCTCGTGCGTCGTACCCTTCCCACTCTGCTGTTCCTGGCCACCACCCTGGCGCTGAGCGCCTGCAAGCGCGAAGAACCCGCGGCCACCCCGGCGGCGACCCCCGAACCCGCCGCCGCCCCGGCGGCGAGCGCACCGCCGGCCGCCCCCAACGCCACCGGCAGTGCCAGCGCCTCGCTCAGCCCGACCCAGGGCAATGAAGTGGCCGGCGAGGTCAAGTTCACCACCGTCGACGGCGCCGTGCACGTCACCGGCACCATCACCGGACTCAAGCCCAACAGCGAGCACGGCTTCCACATCCACGAGTTCGGCGATTGCAGCGCGCCCGACGGCAGCAGCGCCGGCGGCCACTTCAACCCGGCCAAGACCGAGCACGGCCAGGTCGGCAGCGATCCGCACCACGGCGGCGACATGCCGAACCTCAAGGCCGACGCCGAGGGCAAGGCGACCATCGATGCGGCGGTGTCCAACAACGTCAACATCGGCAAGGGCGACGGTTTCGACATCCTCAACCACGCGGTGATCGTCCACGCCGACCCGGACGACTACAAGAGCCAGCCCACCGGCAATGCCGGCGGCCGCCTGGCCTGCGGCGTGATCAAGGGCGACGCGGCGGCTGCACCGGCGGCAGGCAGCCACTAAACGTCAAGCGGTCCCGGCGGCGTCGGTCGCCGGGACCGTGCATTGGCCGATGGCGATGACGGTCGGCGCTCGCGCGCATTGCTGACGCCGCGCCGCGCGCAGGCGCGGGCCGCGGCATCGAACACGACGTGGCGCAGCGTGTGTGCCTGATGCGGCTCAGGCCGCCAGCAGCGCCTGCCTGGCGTCCTGCCCGCTTTCGCAATGCACGTACAGCACCGGCAGGCCGTGGGCCTCGAGCACCGCGGCCAGTTGCCGCTGCCGGGCCAGGTACTGCTCGTAGACCCGCTGCAGGCGTTCGCAGTCCTGGCGGTCGTAGGCGTAGTGCGCGCACCAGCTAGCCGGGTCGAACAGCGCCATGCGCACCTCACCTTCGCGGTAGCGCAGCAGCGGCTCGGGCGGAGCCTGCAGCCATTCTTCCTGGTCCGGTGCCAGCAGCGCGGTCTCGATCAGCGGCCACAGCGGCGCCAGGCCCTGGTTGTCGTACTGCATCGACATCATCGCTGCCAGGTCGTTGCCGGTCAGGTAGCGGGCGTGCTCGATCTGCGCGCCGAAGCCCTGCTGTGCCAGCAGCGCCGTGTCCGCTTGCGCCATGCCCTGTGCCAGCAACACGTCCTCCAGCGCTTCGGCCACGGCCTGCACGGTGTCGGCGGGGCCGCTGAGCAGGAACGGCACCACCCGCAACGCGCCGCCACGCAGGCCAGGGTCGGCCTGGAACGGCAGCGGCACGCTGCCGTCGGCATCGGCACCGAAGGCCAGCAGGCGCGGGCCGTCGGCGCGGCCCGGCGCGCGGGCCGCAAGTTCCTCCAGGCGCCGGTGCAGCGGCCAGCCCGGGCGCAGCGCCTCGGCCGGGTCGAAATGCGCGCCGGCCAGGCTCAGCTCCAGCTCGCGCACCGCCGGCACCAGTTGCGCCAGGTCCCGGCCGACCTTCTCGGCCAGCTCGGCGGCCTGCGTGTGCGGCAGCGCCGGACGGTCGGGCTCGCGCCCGGAGGACAGTTCCAGGGCGATCACCCCGCGGGCGTGGCTGTTGGCGAAGGCTTCGGTCATGGGGATTGGCGGTTGGCCCGTCGCGGGCGCATAGCTACACTCGCTTCATTATGCCTGCGCTAACGTGCAGGCCATGTCCCCGACTCCCCTCGCGCGAGGTAATCCCATGCCAGCAGCCCGTCCCGTCGCCATTCTCGGCGGCGTCCGCATTCCGTTTTGCCGGCAGAACACGGCGTACGCGGATGTCGGGAACCTCGGCATGTCGGTGCGCACGCTGGGCGCGCTGGTCGAGCGTTACGGCCTGCACGGGCAGCAACTGGGCGAAGTGGCGATGGGCGCGGTGATCAAGCATTCCAGCGACTGGAACCTGGGCCGCGAGGCCGCGCTGTCCTCCGGCCTGTCGCCGCTGACCCCGGGCATCACCCTGCAGCGCGCTTGCGGCACCAGCCTGGACAGCATCATCACCGTGGCCAACAAGATCGCGCTGGGGCAGATCGAGTCGGGCATCGGCGGCGGCTCGGACACCACTTCCGAGGTGCCGATCGTCTACGGCAAGAAGCTGCGCGCCCGGCTGCTGGCGGCCAATCGTGCCAAGAGCGCCGGCGACAAGCTGCGCGCGCTGACCCGCGGCTTCAAGTTCGCCGAACTCAAGCCCGAGTTCCCGGGCGTGGCCGAGCCGCGCACCGGCAAGAGCATGGGCGACCACTGCGAGGACATGGCCAAGCAGTGGAACATCTCGCGCGATTCGCAGGATGCCTGGGCGGTGTCCTCGCACCACAAGCTGGCCGCCGCCTACGAGCGCGGCTTCTTCGCCGACCTGATCGCGCCGTTCCGCGGCGTGGAGCGCGACAACATCCTGCGCGCGGACACCTCGCTGGAGAAGCTGGCCACGCTGAAGCCGGCGTTCGACAAGGTCAGCGGACGCGGCACCCTGACTGCGGCCAACTCGACCCCGCTGACCGATGGCGCCGCCGCGGTGCTGCTGGCCTCGGAGGAATGGGCGCAGGCGCATGGCCACGTGCCGATGGCCTACCTGCGCGATGCGCAGGTGTCGGCGGTGGATTTCGTGCACGGCGAAGGCCTGCTGATGGCGCCGACCGTGGCCGTGCCGGAGATGCTCAAGCGCCATGGCCTGCGCCTGCAGGACTTCGATATCTACGAGATCCACGAGGCCTTTGCCGCGCAGGTGCTGTGCACCCTGCGCGCCTGGGAGAGCGAGGACTACTGCCGCACCCGGCTAGGCCTGGACGCGCCGCTGGGGCAGATCGATCCGGCCAAGATCAACCCGCTGGGCTCGTCGCTGGCGACCGGCCATCCATTCGCCGCGACCGGCGCGCGCATCGTCGCCACCGTCGCCAAGCAATTGGTCGAACGTGGCGGCGGCCGCGCGCTGATCTCGATCTGCACCGCCGGCGGCATGGGCGTGGTGGCGATCGTCGAACGCTGAGCCTGGCGCGCGTGTGCGTGCACGCGCACGGCCGCACCCGCCCCGGTGATGCCTCGGCGTCCTCCATCGTTCCTTGCGCGTTGCGCCGCCGGCCCTCATCGCACTGCGCCCGTCGCGCTACCATGCCCGCCGATTCGCCTGCAGCACGCGGGCGACACGATGCGCAGGGGGGCGCAGGCTATGACCGAGCAGGGCAGCTTCAATCCGTACCAGGCGCCAAGCGTCGCCACCCCGTCCAGCCTGCCGCCGCCGCTGCCGGGCGAGACCCTGTGGCGCGACGGCAACGAGCTGCTGTGCCTGCGCGATGCGCTGTTCCCGCCGCACTGCGTGAAGTGCGGGGCGGCGCTACGCAACGACGAGCTGAAGAAGCGCACCTTCTACTGGCATGCCCCGGGCTGGTACGCGCTGATCCTGGTGAGCATCCTGATCTATGCCATCGCGGCGCTGATCGCGCGCAAGCGCAGCAGCCACGTGCTGGGGATGTGCGCGGCGCATCGGCGCCGGCGCAATCGATTCATCCTCTTGAGCGCCGGCGCCTTCCTGGTCGGTCCGCTGCTGGGATTCGCCGTCGGTGGCGAGGGCGGGTTCTGGTTGGGAGGCGCCGTGTTCCTGGTCATGCTGATCTGGGGCATGTTCGGTGCGCGCATCCTGGTGCCGCGGCGCATGGACGAGCGCTATGCGCGCTACAAGGGCCTGGCACCCGCGTTCCTGACGCGCCTGCCGGCGCTGCCGCCGGCCTTGCGGCGCTGAGCCGGCGCACGCGGCCGGCCGGTGATCGAGGCGAGGCTGGTCCGACCGCACGACAGTACCCCTGAATCGCCGCGTTCCGGAGGAGCTTCGCCGTCACGCATCGGTCCCGGAGGGCGGCGGATGCGCCGCCGCGTCTGGCGACATCCACGCCGCGCTTCGGCCATGGCCCGGCAGGGCGCGTGGCGGTGGTGTAGGAGCCGCTTCAGCCGCGACCGGCCGTCCACGGAGTGCGCGTCTGGCGCCTGATCCGGGAAAGGACGCCCGGCGCCGCTCCTGCACCTGCGCCCCTCGTCGCGACCAGAGGCGCCTCGGTCGTTGGCCCGGACTCAGTCCTGCAGGCGCGGGAAACCATGCGCATCGCGGCCTTCCGTGCCGTCCGGTTCCGGCACGATCGGAGCCATCGGCGTGACCGCTGCGACCGGCTCGGGCAGCGGCTGCGCGGGTTCGCCGCGCTGCACGCGCAACGCATTGGCGTAGCAGCGCTGCGCCGCGAGCATGTCGCCGGCGTCGGCATAGCCGTCGCCGAACACTTCCCAGGCCTCGGCACCGGCGCCGAGCGCCAGCGCGCGGTGCAGGAATTCTTCCGCCTGCGGCCACTGCTGCTGGTGGCGAGCCAGACGCGCCAGGGTCAGCAGCAGCGCCGGGCTGTCCGGATGCGCCTGCAGCCAACGCTGCGCACTGGCGCGGCGCGAGTCGTACTTCTCCACCGGCAGGCGTCCGTACAGCGCGGCCAGGCCTTCGTCCCAGCGCGTGTCCAGTGCCTGCTCCAGGCTGCGCAGCGCCGCATCGTCCCAGCGCAGCGCCGCCGCGCGCACCGCGTAGGCGGCCACGACCGCCGGGTCGCTGCGCAGCGACTTGGGCAGGCTTTCCCAGCGCTCGGCCAGGGCATTGGCATCGCCGGCCTGGTCCAGCGAGGCCGCGGCCAGGCGCGTTTCCAGCGTGGCGATCGCCTCCAGCGGCAATGCCTGCTGCTGGCGGATCGCGCCGAGCTGGCCGTAGGCCTCGCCGGCGCGGCCGATGCGGGTCAGCGCCTCGGTGCGCAGCAACAGCCCGCGCGGCGGCAGCGGCTGTGCCGCGGCCACGTCCAGGGCATTGATCGCATCGACCGGGCGCTGCTGCTCCAGGTGCAGTTCGGCCTGCAGCAGCGCATGCGCGGCGGCATCGTGTTCGGCCAGGCGCCGCAGATGGCGCTCGGTCGCCTCGCGGTCGCCACGCGCATCGGCCGCGCGCACCGCGGCGATCAGGGCGATGGCGCTGACCTCGGGATCCTCGGCGGCGGCGTTGAGCTGCTTCTCGGCCCGCGTCCACTGGCCAGCGTGGGCGGCGGCCAGGCCGTCGAGCAGGCGCGCGCGCGACTGCTTGCGGCGGCGCCGGCCCCAGGCGCGGAACGGGAAGCTGAGCACGTTCCACACCAGCCACAGCGCCAGGAATGCGATCACCAGCAGCAATGCTGCCTGCGGCAGCGAGGCGATGTAGTCGGTGCCGCCGACGCGCACGATCACCTCGCCCAGCTGGCGCACCTGGTCCTGCCCCAGCCATTGCGCACCGATCACGCCCAGCGCGATGACGATCAACAACACGATCAGGGAACGAAGCGATTTCATGACGGGCTCCTTGCGTCGCGCATCGCGCGCAACTGCTGCAGGGTGGTTCCGAGTTCGGGAATTGTCGGACGGAGATCGGCATTGGCCAGGGTGCGCAGCGCGGCGCGGCGTTCGCGCAGTTGCGGCGACTCCGGCCATAGCCGCGACAGCCAGCGCCCGGCGCCGGCCAGTGCGCTGCGATAGCCGCGCGTGTCGCCGCGTTCCAGTGCCGCGCGCGCCAGGGTCAGGTCGAGTTGCAGCGCATCGTGGGCGGCGACCCGCTCCGATCCGGCGGCCAGCACGCCGCCCTGCGAGGGGCGGATCTTCACCAGCGGCGCCAGCAGGCGCTGCCACAGCGGCTGTTGCGCGTTCTCCGGCAATTGCGTCGGCAGGGTGGCGAGGCTGGCGGCGAAGGCATCCAGTTGCGCCGCCAGGCGCGCCTGCGGCCCGTCGCCGAGCGCATCCAGGGCGGTGCGTTCCTGCAGCAGCGCCTGCCGCAGGTTGAGGAACTGCGGATCGTCGATGCCGTCCAGCACGCCGCTGGCCAGGGCGTAGGCGCGCCGCGCACCGGCCGCGTCGCCGGCCAGCAGCAGCCGCTGCTGGCCCTGGTTGAGCAGCAGTTCGACCTCGTCCAGGCGCAGCGCCTGCGCGCCGTGGCGGTTGGAGTCGGCGAGCTTGGCGACATTGGCTTCCAGCAGCGCGCTGCGCTGGCTCAGGCCGAGCATCTCGTCGCGCAGCACGCGGTTGGTGCTGGCCGCATCCTGCAGCCGCTGCACGGTGGCGCGCTGGTCGCGGCGCAGGCTGTCCTGCGCCTGCTGCAAGGCCTGCAACTGCTGCTGCAGGTCCGATTGCTGGGCCAGTTCGCGCGCGCTGCGCGCCTGCCACCAGTCCCAGCCACGCCAGCCGGCGAACGCCAACGCGGCCAGCGTGGCGAGCACCAGCAGCAACCAGATCCAGCGTGTGGAACGGCGAGGCGTGATCGGGATTTCGTCGGTCATCGGCAGCGTCCTGGGGGCCGTCGCCCGTCGCGAGCAAGCGGCGGTCGGCGCGGCACCGCCGGAGCATGGCGTGAGCGGCACTGCGGCCGCAACCCGGGCGGTGGCCCGCGTTCAGCGAGGTGGCGAGCGCGTTACGATCGCGGCCGCTGCGGCGACCAACTGCTGCGGCATCGGTCCGGCGGCCTGCGCGACGTCGACGAACCCCAGGTCCGCGGCCAGGGTCGCCAGGCGCGCGCTGGCCGCGACCACTGGACGCGCGCGCCAGGCCTGCGCCAATGCCTCGGGCAACTGCGCCAGCAGCTGTTGCAGCGCCTCGCCGCTGCTCAACGCCAGCACCCCCGGCGGCGCCGCCCGCAGGCGGGCCAGGTCGGCCGGGCGCAGCCGCACCGGTTCGCGCACGTAGACGTCGGCGCGCAGCAAGGGCGTGCCGCGCGCCTGCAGGTGTGCGGCGATCAGGCCGCGCCCACCGGGGGCGGTGACCAGTCCCACCGGCAGGTCGCGCGCGGCCAGCTCCGGCAGCGCCAGCAGGCCGTCGCTGTCCATCCGCGCCGGCGTCGCCACTTCGGCGATGCCGTGCTGGCGCAACGCGCGCGCGGTGCCCGCGCCCACCGCCAGCCAGCACTGCCCAGGGCTTGCGGCCAGCGGCTGCAGCGCTGCCGCCGCGCGCACCGCGGCCGGGCTGCTGACGATGACCCGCGGCGCGCCCAGGGCCGCGGCCAGGGCCGCACGGGTGGCGGGATCGGCGCATGGCCGCAGCCGCCACGGCGATACCGCCAGCACCCGTCCGCCGCAGCGCGCCGCGGCCCGCCGCAGCGGCGCGTGCTCGCCCTGCGGGCGCAGCGAGATCAGGGTCCAGGCCGGGGCGGCGGTTGCATGCGCGCTCATGCCAGGCATTATGCGAGCCCCCACCGGCAGCACAATCGCACCATGGCAGCGGATCTTTCCTTCGAGGCGTTCCTGCAGCAGTTGCAACGGCAGTTCCAGGCGATGCCGCCGGTGGCGGCGCTGCAGGTCGGCCTGCACGGCTATGCCGACCAGCGCCTGCATGTGGTCGCACCGCTGGCGGCCAACATCAACGACAAGGGCAACGCCTTCGGCGGCAGCCTGGGATCGGTGATGACCCTGGCCGGCTGGGGGCTGGTCAACTGCGAACTGCACCGCGCCGGCCTGCAGGCCGACGTTTACGTCGCCGACAGCCAGGTGCGCTACCTGGCGCCGCTGTACGCCGATCTGCATGCGCAGGCCAATGCCGACCCGGAGGGCGACTGGGGGGTGTTCGTGAACACCTTCCGCCAGCGCGGGCGCGCCCGCATCGGCATCCAGGCCCAGGTCGGTGCGCCCGGCGCGGCGGCGGCGGCGACCCTGAGCGGTCGCTTCGTGGCCATCGCCAAGGGGTAGGATGCGCGGATCGCGCGCCCCGCGCCCCGTCCCCCTGAGATGCCGCCCATGTCTTCGATGTTCCGCGCGCTCGCGCTGCTGTTGCTGCTGGGCTGGACCGGCGCGGCCGTGGCCGGCAGCCGCGCGCAGCAGCGCAAGCTCGACGACCTGCAGACCGCCTACGCCGCCGCGGTCCGCTGGAGCGAGTTCGAAACCGCCTGGCAGGCGGTGGATCCGGCCTACCGCCAGGCGCATCCGCTGACCGACCTGCAACTGGAGCGCTACCGACAGATCCAGGTCTCGTCCTACAAGGTCGGCGGCGCCGCGGTGGGCGACGGCGAGGCGCTGCGCGAGATCGAACTGGGCGTGATCAACCGCAATACCCAGGCCGAGCGCATCGTCCGCTACCGCGAGCGCTGGCGCTGGGATCCCGAGGCCAGGACCTGGTGGCTGCAGGACGGCCTGCCGGACCTGTGGAACGGCCAGTAGCGCGGTCGCCGAGCTGTGCGACAATCGGCGCCCGCTTCCCGCCCCCGAGTCCCGTGAACTTCGAAGAACTGCTGGCCTTCGCCGGCCGCAACCCGATGCTGGCCCTGGCCCTGGTGGGCCTGACCATCGCCCTGATCGTCACCGAAGTGGCGCGCCTGTTCCGTGGCTACAAGAGCCTGCGGCCGGCCGAGCTGACCCGCCTGATCAACGCCGGCAACGCGGTGCTGGTCGACCTGTCGGCCTCGGCCGACTTCGAGAAGGGCCACATCGCCGGCAGCCGCAACGCCACCGCCAGCCAGTTCGGCCCCGAGCACAAGCTGGTGGC
>JBEVKG010000306.1:0-12428 GCA_040509765.1 Xanthomonas sp. | reverse complement strand
GGCCGGCGAACAGCGCCTGCTCGGGCCGCTGCGGGTGATCCCGTGGACCCAGGAGCACGAGGTCGCGGTGCTCGATGCCGATGGCAAGCGCGTGACCAAGCGCGAAACCGAGACCGGCTATGTGCTGCAGGCGCCGCGGCGGCTGCAGGTGGAAGGCGAACTGAAGCCGTCGCAGCGCCATATCGGCCTGTTCAAGGTGCAGGTGTACAGCTGGCATGCGCGGCTGAAGGCCGAGTTCGAGGATCTCGACTACGCTGCCGCCGACGGCCGTCGCTACGGCACGCCGTACCTGGCGATCGGCCTGCAGGACGTGCGCGGCCTGGTCGGCACGCCGAACCTGCGCGCCGATGGCCGCGCCCTGGCGCTGCAGCCGGGTTCGCAGGGGCTGGCCACGATCTCCAAGGGCGTGCACGCGGTGCTGCCGGCATTGCGCGATGCGCAGCAGGGGCGGCTCACCGACCTGCACGACGTGCAGATGGAATTCGTGCTCGACGGTACCCAGGCGCTGTCGATCGTGCCGGTCGGCGACGACAACCAGATCGCGCTGAACTCGCCGTGGCCGCATCCGCTATTCGGCGGCCGCTTCCTGCCCAACGAGCGTCGCATCACTGCGCAGGGCTTCCAGGCGAACTGGGCGCTGTCGTCGCTGGCCACCGGTGCGCAGGCGCAGCTGGCCTCTGGCGGGCACGACCTCGACGCGTTGCGCGTGGATCTGGTCGACCCGGTGGACGTGTATACCCAGGCCGAGCGCGCCAGCAAGTACGGCCTGCTGTTCGTGGTGCTGACCTTCGTCGCCTTCGGCCTGTTCGAACTGATCAAGCGCCTGCCGATCCACCCGCTGCAGTACCTGCTGGTCGGCCTGGCGCTGGCGATCTTCTTCCTGCTGCTGCTCAGCCTGTCCGAACACATCCCGTTCTGGCAGGCCTATCTGGTCTCGGCGGTGGCCTGTATCGGCCTGCAGTTCTTCTACCTGTCCGGGGTGTTGTGCAGCCGCCTGCGCGCGGCCGGCTTCGCCACCCTGCTCACCGTGCTGTACGCCGCGCTGTACGGGCTGCTGGCCTCGGAAGACAACGCCCTGCTGATGGGCTCGCTGCTGCTGTTCGGCATCCTCGGCGCGATCATGTGGATCACCCGACGGATCGACTGGTACGAACTCGGCGCGGCGCTGCGCTGAGCCGCGGCGAGGAGACGCGGACATGCTCGCGCACCGTCATCTGCATCGGCGTCTGCAGGCGCTGTTGCCCGCCGCCCTGGAAACCCATGGCCTGCACCACGGCAATCTGCCGGCGACGCTGGCGCGCAGCGCGCAGGCTGCGCTGGTCACCGCCGCCGACCGCGGCGGCGCCCTGTGGCTGCGCCGGAGCGAACGCAGCCGCGCGGCCCTGGCCGGCGACGCGGCGACGTTCCTGGGCGGCGCACTGCAGGCGCGTGCGGCCTTGCCCGGCGACGCCGCGCCGTGGCGCTACTGCCCCTGGCGCGCGGTGCGCGGCGATGCGGCCCTGGCCGCGGACGCGGACGCCGCCGCCGGGGCGTCCGCGCCGGGCTTCGTCACCTGGGAGGCGCAGGGCCGCGCGCGCCTGCTGGTGCTGCCGGCACAGGCCGCGCTGCTGTGCCGATGGTGGCGCTGAGGCAAGGAACCCGCATCTATCGCCGCCACAGCGGGAGGATCGGATGGTCATCGGCCATTGACGACAGCAACACCGGCGGTGGCAGGACGCCACCACCGGGTATGGACGGGTAGGAGACCCGTGCAAGGAAGCGACAAGGGCATATGCGCAAGCGCATCGCACGCCACGCAGCGTAAGGGAACGCGTACGTCACGGGATGCACAGGATGCGCACGCAGGGACGCGGCAAGGACGCAGACGTGAGGATCTCGCCAGGCAGGTAGCGCAAGGAGGCGCTTGGGTCTCAGGACGGGCAGGAGGTCCACGCAGGGACGGGGCAAGGACGCACACGCCAGGGCTTCGCAGGCTGGGCAAGGAAGCGCGAGCGGCATAGGACGGACAGGACGCCCACGCAGGGACGCAGCAAGGACGCATGTGCAAGGGCATCGCCAGGCAGGCAGCGCCAGGGAAACGCTTGCGGTAGAGTGCACGGATGCACTCTCCGCTCTCCATTCAGCGCCTGCGCGGCGCCGGGATCGTGCCGTTCCTGGACGCGGTCGCGCAGCTGCGCATCGCGGTGTTCCGCGACTGGCCGTACCTCTACGACGGCGACCTGGACTACGAACGCGAGTACCTGGCGGCCTATGCGGCGTCGCCGGACAGTGTGTTCGTGCTGGCGCGCGACGGCGACCAAGTGGTCGGCGCTTCCACCGGGTTGCCGCTGGCCGACGATGCCGAGGCGTTCGCCGCGGCCTTCGCCGGCAGCGAGATCGACCCGGCCGAGGTGTTCTATTTCGGCGAATCGGTGTTGTTGCCGCAGTACCGCGGTCGCGGCGTCGGCCATGCCTTCTTCGACGGACGCGAGGCGCATGCGCGCGCGCTCGGTCGTTTTCGCCTGACCGCATTCTGTTCGGTGGAGCGCGCGTCCGACGATCCGCGGCGGCCGCCGGACTATCGCGGCAACAACGCGTTCTGGCGCAAGCGCGGCTACCAGCCGCAGCCGGCGTTGCGCATGCGCCTCCCGTGGAACGAAGTCGACCGCGGCGAAACGCCGCACACCCTGGGTTTCTGGACCCGCGCGCTGGAGCCTGCCGCATGAAAGTCGCCGTCGCCAAGTATCCGATCGGCGCGCCCGCCGATTTCGCCGCCTTCGCCGACAAGCAGGCCGCGCTGCTCGGCGAGGCCGCGCAGGCCGGTGCGCAGTTGGCGGTGCTGCCCGAGTATCTGTCGCTGGAACTGGCCGCGACCTTCGGCGCCGACGTGTCGGCGCGGCTGCCGGCCTCGCTCGCCGCGATCCAGGCACTGCACGCGCCGTACCTGGCGTTGTTCGCCGACCTGGCGCGGCGCCATCGCCTGCATGTGGTGGCCGGCAGTTTCCTGCTCGACCACGGGCAGGGCCGCTACCGCAATCGCGCCTACTGGTTCACCCCGGACGGCGGCCACGGCTGGCAGGACAAGCTGCAATTGACCGGGTTCGAAAAGGCCACCGGCCTGATCGACGGCGGCGAAGCGCTGAAGGTGTTCGAGGCCGAGGGCGTGCGCGCCGGCGTGGCGGTCTGCTACGACAGCGAGTTTCCGCTGCCGGTCCGCGCCCAGTACGAGGCCGGCGCGCGCCTGCTGGTGGTGCCCAGTTGCACCGACACCGAGGCCGGCGCCACCCGCGTGCGCGTGGGCTGCCTGGCGCGGGCGCTGGAGAACCGCATCTTCGTCGCGCAGTCGGTGACCGCCGGGGTCGCCGAGTGGAGCCCGGCGCTGGACGTGAACACCGGCGAGGCGACGCTGTACGCGCCGATGGACGCCGGCTTCCCTGCCGACGGCATCGTCGCGCAGACCCGCGGCGAGCAGGTCTGGGCGATCGCCGAGCTGGATTTCGCCGCGTTCGAGGCCAGCCGCGGCCACGCCCAGGTGGCCAACGACCGCGACTGGCGCGGGCAACTGGCGCCGGCCGTGGTGCGCGCGGAACTGAGCCACTTCGCATAGCGGGAAGTCGCCCGCAGGCGCTGCACACGCTGACGCGCCAGCACCTGTCCCCTCGGTAACACGCCGTTCGCCCCAATCCCCAATCACGGATCCCCAATCCCGCGGCACCAGGCAGGCGCCGCCACGGCAGGGTAAAATCGCCCGATTCCCGTCGTTTCGAGCGTTCCATGGCCTGCCGCACCCGTTTCGCCCCCAGTCCCACCGGTTACCTGCACATCGGCGGCGCGCGCACCGCGCTGTATTGCTGGCTGGAGGCGCGCCACCGCGGCGGCGAATTCGTGCTGCGGATCGAGGACACCGACCGCGAGCGCAGCACCCAGGCGGCGATCGACGCGATCCTGGAGGCGATGGACTGGCTGGGCCTGGACTACGACGAGGGCCCGATCTACCAGACCCGGCGCCTGGACCGTTACCGCGAGGTCGCCGAGCAGTTGCTGGCGCAGGGCCAGGCCTACTACGCCTACGAGACCCGCGAGGAACTGGACGCCATGCGCGAGGCGGCGATGGCGCGGCAGGAAAAGCCGCGCTACAACGGCGCTGCGCGCGAACTGAACCTGCCGTACCGCGACGATCCCAACCGGGTGATCCGCTTCAAGAACCCGACCGAGGGCGTGGTGGCGTTCGACGACCTGATCAAGGGCCGCATCGAGATCGCCAACAGCGAGCTGGACGACATGGTGATCTTCCGTCCCGACGGCTACCCCACCTACAACTTCGCGGTGGTGGTGGACGACTGGGACATGGGCATCACCGAGGTGATCCGCGGCGACGACCACATCAACAACACCCCGCGGCAGATCAACATCTACCAGGCGCTGGGCGCGCCGGTGCCGAAGTTCGCGCACATGCCGATGATCCTCGACGAGCAGGGCGCCAAGCTGTCCAAGCGCACCGGCGCGGCCGATGTCATGCAGTACAAGGACGCCGGCTACCTGCCGCACGCGCTGATCAACTATCTGGCGCGGCTGGGCTGGTCGCACGGCGACCAGGAGCTGTTCGGGCGCCAGGAACTGATCGATCTGTTCGACGTGAAGGACGTCAATTCCAAGGCCGCGCGCCTGGACATGGCCAAGCTCGGCTGGGTCAACCAGCACTACCTCAAGAGCGACGACCCGGCGACGATCGCGCCGCAACTGGAGTTCCAGTTGCGCAAGCTCAGCATCGACCCGGCCGCCGGCCCGGCCGCGGCCGATGTGGTGGTGGCGCTGCGCGAGCGCGTGCAGACCCTGAAGGAAATGGCCGAGAAGGCCGAAGTCTGGTATCGCCCGCTGACCAGCTACGACGAAGCGGCGGTGGCCAAGCATTTCAAGCCGGGCGCGGAACTGGCGCTGGGCAAGGCCCGGGAACTGCTGGCCGCGCTGCCGCAGTGGAGCCTGGACGGTGTCGCCGCGGCGCTGCACGACACCGCCGCGGCGCTGGAGATTGGCATGGGCAAGGTGGCGCAGCCGCTGCGCGTGGCCATCACCGGCACCCAGGTCAGCCCGGACATCTCGCAGACCGTCTACCTGGCTGGTCGCGAGGAGGCCTTGAAACGCATCGACGCCGCGCTCATCAAGATCCCAGCGGGAAGCTGATTCCCGGGAGACCGCCATGTCCAGCAAGAAGACCGCCTGCACCGAGCCGCACCACCACGTCCACGACGCTGCCGACTTCGTCAAGGTGGTGGAGCGGGTCAGCCGCGAGCGCGGTCTGCGCCTGACCCCGATCCGCGCCAACGTGCTGCGGCTGATCGCCGAGGCCGGGCGCCCGGTCAAGGCCTACGACCTGCTGGAATGGGTGCGCGAAGGCAAGGGCGTGGGCGCCGACGCCCCGCCCACCGTGTACCGCGCGCTGGACTTCCTGATGGCCAACGGCTTCGTGCACAAGCTCGAATCGGTCAATGCCTTCGTGGCCTGCCACCACCCGAGCAGCGCCCAGCATTCGGTACCGTTCCTGATCTGCGACCGCTGCCACAGCGCGGTGGAGCTGGAGGACCGCGAGGTGGTCGCGCAACTGGAGCAGCGCGCCAAGGCGCTCGGCTTCC
Source organism: Xanthomonas sp. (assembly GCA_040509765.1). GTDB lineage: Bacteria > Pseudomonadota > Gammaproteobacteria > Xanthomonadales > Xanthomonadaceae > Xanthomonas_A. The sequence goes on along the minus strand of JBEVKG010000306.1, from coordinate 6,819 downwards.
AGCCGCAGGCGCAGACCCTGGAAGTGCACGGCCTGTGCGCCAAGTGCGCGGGCTGAGCCCGGCGCGCGTCGCCGTGGGGTGCGCGCCCGCCGGGTGGGGCAGCCGCTCGATCTGAGCCCGGCTGCCGCCGCTGCGCGGCTGGCGTTGCCGTCGCCAGGGGCAGGGCGGTTGCGCTCTGCTGCGTTTCTCTCGTCCTCCGTTCCGGTCCCGCTCTGTCTTGCAGGGCCCTGCGCCGATTGCCCGAGGCCGCCGGGCGCGTTCGCTCAGTCCTGCGCCGCGGCGCGCCCGCCTTCGCGGACCTGCTCCCAATCGAGTCCGAACCGCGCCAGATATTTGCGCAGGCGGTCGGCGTCGTTGGTGCTGGCGCGCTGCGTGCGCGAGACGGCGAACAGTTCGCGTCCGGCCTGCGACAGCGACTTGGCGGTGGCGCAGACCCGCACCACCTCTTCCAGTTGCACGCGGTCGAAACGGTCCAGTTGCGCCGCTACCTGGACAGTGGCGCCTGCGTCAGCGAGCACCTCGCCGACCAGTTGTTGCTGCCGATGGCGCTGGCCGGCGGCGGTGCCTTCGTCACCGACACGGTCAGCGCGCACCTGTCCAGCAATGCCCGCCTGATCGAGAAGTTCCTGCCGGTGGAGATCGCCTGGGAGCAGGTGGAGCCGCAGCAGTGGCGGGTGGTCGTGTCCAGTTGACCAAGGGGGCCTGCAGTTGCCGCGATGGACGCCGTCGTCGCTGTCGCCGCGCCTGTGCTTGCAGTCGTAGCCAGCGCGGCGGCCCTACATCGCCCGGAACAGCGGCAGGTAGCTGCGGCTGACCGGCAGCGTCTCCGGGCGGCCGCGCAGGTGGATCTGTGCGGTCTCGTTGTCGCCACGCACCACATGCAGGATCGCGCGGCGGTTGACCACCACCGCGCGGTGCACCTGCTGGAAGTCATCCGGATCCAGTTGCGCGGCCAGGTCCTTGAGCGGCGTGGCCACGATCGAGGTGCACGCCTGTCCGTCCGGGGCACGCCAGGCCACGCTGGTGTATTTGCTGTCCGAGCGCAGGTAGTCGATGGCCTCCACCGCGATCAGGCGCACGGTGCTGCCGCTCTGCGCCTGCAGCCAGCGCAGCGGGGCGGGGCGCTCGGGCGGGCGCAGCCGCTGCGCCAGGCGCAGCAGTTGCTCGGTGAGGTCCGCCGCCGGTTGCGCGGCCTGCAGGCGCTGCTGCAGCCGCGCGACGGTATCGGCCAGGCGCGCGTCCTGCACCGGCTTGACCAGGTAGTCGAGCGCACCTTCGGCGAAGGCCTGCACCGCGTAGTCGGTGTAGGCGGTGACGAACACCAGATGCGCGCGGCGGCCGATCTGCTGCGCCGCCTGCACGCCGGACAGGCCTGGCATCTGGATGTCGAGCAGGCAGATCTGCGGCGCGTGTTCCTCGAACAGGTGCACCGCCTCGCGGCCGTTGCGCGCCTCGGCGACGATCCGCAACTCGGGCCACAGGCGCGCCAGCTGACGGCGCAAGGCCTCGCGCAGCAGCGGTTCGTCGTCGGCGATCAGCGCAGTGGCGGGGATCATCGGGGCGGTGCCGTCATCGGCAAGCTGAGATCGGCGCAGGTGCCGTGCGGCAGGCGCGGACTCAACTGCAGTTGCGCCGTGTCGCCGAAACCGAGCGCGAGGCGATCGCGCAAGGTGCGCAGGCCGGTGCCCAGCCCCACGCGGCCGCTGTCCTCGCCGGCGCCGCTGTCCTCCACCCGCAGATGGCAGCGCTCGCCGCTGCGCCAGGCGCGGATGGCGATGCGGCCACCGTCTTCGGTCGGGTCGATGCCGTGCTTGACTGCGTTCTCGACCAGGGTCAGCACGGCCAGGGTCGGGCAGCGCACGCCCTGCACCGCGTCCTCGGCGTCGATCGCGTAGTGCAGCCGGTCGGGCATGCGCATGTGCATCAGCTCCAGGTAGGCGCGCGCCAGCGCCAGTTCCTCGCCCAGCGTGCTGGTGGCGTCGTGCAGGCGCGGCACCGCGGCGTGCAGGTAGGCGATCAGGCTGCGCATCAGGTCCGCGGCCCGCGGCGAACCGACCTCGATCAGCGCCTGCACGTTGGCCAGGGTGTTGAACAGAAAATGCGGGGCGACCTGACGTTGCAACAGGTGCAGGCGCGCGTCCAGTGCCTCGCGCTCCAGTTCGCTGCGTTCCAGCGCGAACGCCAGCGCCTGGTGCCGGGCCAGTGCGTCCTTCTGCCGTACCAGGGCGGCCAGGGCCATCCAGGGCGCGATCAGCACCCCGACGATGGTCAGCGTGGCGAAGCCGGCCAGCCGATCCGGGTCGTGCCAGAACGGCGGCGCACCGGCTCGGGTGGCGCCCAGGTAGAGCAGCAGGGTCGTCGCCGGGATCGCCAGTGCGACGCCGAGCACCTGCAGCGCCCAGCGCGCCAGCCAGCGCGGCAGCCGTTGCGGCCAGCGCTCGAACAGCGTGTAGGCGCCCAGCGCGGCGGCGCCCAGCACGAGGCTACGGACCAGGACGGGCAGCGGAGTGTCCCAGCTCAGGCTCATCAGCAGGCCGAGCGTGCCGGAGACCAGGAACACCGGCAGGATGCGCGCCCAGGTCAGCAGCGCGGGCATGCGCGGCGGTGCGGAGAGCGGGGACGGATGCGACATGGCCGCGAGCATACCGGAGCGCGGGCGTTCGGCACGGCGGCCGCGCTCAGGCCTGCCGCAGCACCGGCCACCACATCCCCGCGACTGCCGCGAGGGTGCCGACCAGGGTCGCTGCGCTCATCGCGGCGAGCACCCCGGCCGCCAACCACTGCGGGCCGCTGCGGCGGCTGTCGAGCGCGCGTAGATACAGTTCCAGCACCGCCAGCGGCAGCAAGGTCTGCGCGAACGCCAGTGCGGTCAGCGTCGGGCCGACGAAGCGGTCGGGATCGAAGCCGACCGGCGCCTGGTTGACGACCAGCCAGCCCATCAGCCCGATCCGGAAGAACCACACGCCGCTGACCGCCAGGAACAGGCGCAGCGCCCAGCGCCGATGCGCCGGCCACTGGCCGCGGCGGGCGTGGCGCCAGGCCATGGCCACGCACAGCAGGATCAGCACCGCATTGGCGCTGGTGCCCAGATGCTGCCCCAGATCGCCAGCGACGCCGCCGCGGATCCAGATCATCGCCAGTCCGCCCAGGCTGAGGACGACGGCGCAGACCAGGTAGATGCGCCCGTTCCAGCGGTGCACGGCCGGGCGGAGGCGCCGCAACGCCGGCAGCAGTTGCGTTGCGCCGCCGAGCACGATCGCCACGGCCAGGCCCAGGTGCAGCGCCAGCACCGCATTGAACACGGTGTCGCCGGCGACATGGCCGCGTGCCATGACCTGATTCCAGCGCTCGGGAGTGCCGGCCAGCGCGGTGCGTCCGTAGAAGCCGGCAACGTAGGCGGCGAAGGCGAGCTGACCGGCGATGGCGATGCTCACCCACAGCGCCGCGGCACCGCGCAGCCATCGTGGCGCCCACCGCTGCCCGGCCTGCGGCCGCGGCGGCGTCGCCAGGCGGGACGTGCTGGGACCGAGGTGGCGTGGCGTGGAGGCGATCGAGGGCATGGCGGCGTGAGCGAAGGTGGCGGTGCACGCAGTGTCGACAGCGCGGCGCTGCCGCGCCTGCGCGATCGGACCGGCGGCGGCCGCGGCGGATGAAGCACGGTGGGTGCCGACCAAACGCGCCGCCGCCGCTGCCCTGCGGTCCGCGTTGCGCGCCGCAGGTTGTTATCCTGACCGGCGCTGCCGCGTTGCCAGGAAGGTCGTTCCGATGCGCACTCCCGTCGCTTCTGTCCCGCTCGCGCCCGCCCGGGCGCGCGCACTGTGGCTGCACGCGCAGCGCCTGACCACGCCGGTGCCGTTCGGCCATGGTGCCGAGGCGGTGCGGCAGGCCACCGCGCACCTGGGCTATGTGCAGATCGACACCATCCACGTGATCGCGCGCAGCCACCACCACGTGCTGTATACGCGCATTCCCGAGTACCGCGAGCAGGACCTGGCGCAGGCGCAGTCGCAGGACAAGTCGCTGTTCGAGTATTGGACGCATGCCTTGGCCTACGTGCCGGTCGCCGACTACCGCATGTACGTTGCGCAGATGGCGCACCGCCGTGCGCAGGCCGACGCCAGGGGCGCGGTGGATGCGCAGGACTACGCGCGCCTGCTGCGGCGCATTCGCAGCGAAGGGCCGTTGTCGATCCGCGACATCGACGACGAGGTGCTGGTCGAGAAGACCCATCCGTGGGGCAGCCGCAAGCCGTCGCGGGCCGCGTTGCAGTACGGCTTCTTCAGCGGCGACCTGGTGGTCAGCCAGCGCAGCGGCATGCTCAAGACCTACGAACTGGCCACGCGGCATTTCGGCTGGCGGCAGCGGCCGCGTCCGGTCAGCGACGCACAGTACGCGCGTTACCTGCTGCAGCGTGCCCTGCGTGCGCAGGGCATCGTCGGCGTGGAGTCCATCTGCTATGGCGAGACTGCGGCCAAGCCGGCGGTGCGCGCGTTGATCGCCGCCGCAGTGGCGCGCAAGCGCCTGCGGCCGGTGCATCTGCAGGGCCAGGAGGGCGTCGCCCTGTGGGCCGAGCCGGAGCTGCTGGACAGCGCGCCGCCGCCGCCGGATCCGACACGGGCGCAGTTGCTGTCGCCGTTCGATCCGCTGGTGATCCAGCGCAAGCGGCTGCAGCAGTTCTTCGGCTACACCCACCGCTTCGAGGCCTACGTGCCGGCGCCGCAGCGGGTGCTGGGCTACTTCGCGCTGCCGGTGCTGGTCGGCGACCGCATCGTCGCCGCGCTCGATCTGAAGATGGACCGTCGTGCCGGCCGCCTGCTGATCCAGCAATGGACCTGGCTGGAACCGCGGCGTCCGGCGCTGCAGGCGACGATCGACGCGGCGCTGCAGCGCTTCGAGCGTTTCCATCTGCCGTAGCGGCCTGTCGTCGTCGCGGCGTGCGTGGCCTGCGGGCGGCGCAAGTCGGCAGCATTGGCGCCCGTGGCGGAGCGCCGGCCTCCGGCATCGCGCCGCGCATCGACGATCGCGGGTGTGTGCCGGTTGCCGATTCCTTTTGCTGCCGTCGCCGCGAACGCGACGCCCGCGAAGCGCGGCTGGGGTCACCTCGCGACCACAGGCCGCCGCTTAGGCTCGGGTTTCCCACGCTGCCCGTGCCGCCGCATGTCCGCTGCCCGACACTGTCTCCATGATGCGCTCGACGCCTGCCGCCGCGGCACCCCCGCGGTCCTGGCCGTGGCGATGGCCCGCGAAGGTTCCACCTACGCGCATGCCGGGGCGATGGCCTTGTTCGGCGCCGATGGTGCGCAGCAGGGCTGGCTCAGCGGCGGTTGCCTGGAGCCGGAGATCGCGCGCTGCGCCGCGGAGGCCGCCGACGCCGGCGTGCCGGTGTGGATGGAGATCGACACGCGCGAGGACGACGACCTGCTGTCCGGCTCGGCAGCCGGTTGCCGGGGGCGCTTGCACCTGGCCTTGTTGCCGCTGCTCGCCTTGCCCGGTTTCGACACGCTGGCCCAGGCCTGGCTGCAGGGGCGCGGCGGCTTGACCCTGGCGCTGGATGCCGACGGCGGCCTCACCGCCAGCGTTGCCGAGCAGGCGGTGCGGTGGGTCTTGCCTTGGCGCACGGTGTCGGCGGCGTCGTGGCGCGCCGGCGAGGTGCAGGTGCCGGCACCGCCGCGGGTCAGCGTCTTCGGCGCCGGCCCGGAAACCGCCGTGCTGTTGCCCTTGCTGCGCCAGTTGGGCTGGATGACCACCCTGGTCGAGCAGCGGCCGCGCTGGTCCGCGTTGGCCACGCTGGCCGACCGGGCCCTGGCGTGCACGCCGACACGCGCGTTGGCCGACTGCGCCGGCAGCGATGCGGCGCTGGTGATGCACCATCATTTCGAACTGGACCGCGAAGCGCTGGACGCGCTGGCCGGCAGCGCCATCCCGTTCCTCGGCCTGCTGGGGCCCGTGCGGCGGCGCGAGGACCTGTTCCGCTTGCTGAGCCCGGCGCAACGCGCACAGTTGCTGCCGCGCCTGCATTCGCCGATCGGGCTGCGCCTGGGCGGCAACGGCGCGGAGGCGATCGCGCTGAGCATCGCCGCGCAACTGCAGGCCTGCCGGGCGCCGGCGCCGCGGCTGAGCGCGGTCGCGCAGGCGAGCGACAGGCCGCGACGCGCGCGTGGCGACGCGCTGGCGGCGGCGCCACGATGGCTGGCCGAGGGCGGCGCGTGATGGCGCAGGCGCATGCAGCGCTGATCCTCGCCGCGGGCGCCAGCCGCCGCCTCGGCCGCGCCAAGCAGACGCTGACCAGCGACGGCGAGCCGCTGCTGCGCAGGGTCGTGCGGCTGGCGCTGTCCACGGCGCCGGCGCGCTGCGTGGTGGTGCTGGGTGCGCAGGCCGAGACGTTGCGCCCGCTGCTGGAAGGGTTGCCGGTGGAATGCGTGCGCAATCCGGACTGGTCCACCGGCATGGGCGGCAGCCTCGACTGCCTGCGTGCGGCGGTACGCGACGATGCCACCATCACCCGCAGCCTGGTGCTGGGCTGCGATCAGCCCGCGCTGGCCGCGGCGCATCTGCAGGACCTGCTGGCGGCGGCTGCGCGGGCGGCGTCCGGTTGCGCGGCGAGCGCCTACGCCGGCGTGCGCGGGATGCCGGCGGTGGTGGCGCAGCACCGCTGGCGGGATTTGCCCTTGGGCGGCGACGAGGGCTTGCGTGCGCTGTTCGCGACGCTGCCGCCGGACAGCTTCGGCTGCATCGTCGCGCCGGCATTGGCGCTGGATCTGGACACGCCGGAGGATGTGCAGGCGGCGGTAGCGCGGGGGTGGCTGGATCCGTAATGGT
>JBEVKG010000305.1:0-6090 GCA_040509765.1 Xanthomonas sp. | reverse complement strand
ATTTCGGCGTCGTTGGGGCCGATGTGGCGTTCGACGAACGCGTGGCTGTGTTCAAGCTCGCGCAGGGAGGGGGTGTTCTGGGACATGGCTGGCATCCGGAAGAGAGGGCACGCACGTTCGGAAGGCGGCCGGGTCGAGGTGCTTCGCAGACGCGCGCGAACCACCGGACCTTGCGGTCTTCCTGGGTGCCCCTCTGTCCTTTTGCCTGAGAGTTTAAAAGCGCGCATCTGCGTGCTTCGTGCCCCTTCGGCGCCGGCAGTGGCCGGTCTCTCCAGAGTTTTGCTGCGGGTGGTATCGGGCCTGAGCGATTACGGGCGTTGCGCCTTCGGCAGCGGGTGTCCGCTTCTCCCACCATGGTGCCCGGCGATTATAGCCCAGCGTCCCCGCCGGCAACGGCCTTATGGCACATGAATGAGGGCCGCCGGAGCTGCGTCGATGGCCTTGTCGGCATGGTGCCGGGGCCGGCAAAGGCCTATGATCACCGGATCCTCGTATTCATCTGGCGCCGCCCGTTCCGGGCCAGGCGCCCGCCGTGCAGTGCGCATGGCCGCTGACGGAAGCCCGCATGACGCCCGCCTCACCTTCGACCCGCCGCCTGGCCCTGCTGCTCGCAGGCCTGGCGATGTTCGGTCCGTTCTCGATCGACACCATTTTCCCGGCCTTCCTGCTGCTGGGCGAACGCATGCAGGTGGACCAGGTCGCGGTGCAGCAGACCATCAGTGTCTACCTGCTGTTCTACGGTCTGATGAGCCTGGCGCACGGGCCGCTGTCGGACGCGTTCGGCCGCAAGCGGGTGATCATCGGCGGGCTGGTGCTGTTCATCGGCGCCTCGATCGGGTGTGCGCTGTCGCGCGACATGACCACGCTGCTGGTGTTCCGCGCCCTGCAGGGCGTCACCGCGGGGGTCGGGGTGATCGTCGGCCGCGCGGTGATCCGCGACCTGTTCCATGGCGACGACGCGCAGCGGCTGATGAGCCAGGTGTCGATGATCTTCGGCATCGCCCCGGCGATCGCGCCGGTCATCGGCGGCTGGATCCTGGGCAGCGGCCGCGGCTGGCCGACGATCTTCTGGTTCCTGGTCGGCTTCTCCTCGCTGCTGCTGGTGGCGACCCTGCGCTGGATGCCGGAGACGCATCCGCCGCAGGCGCGCACGCCGCTGGCGCCGCGCACGCTGCTGCGCGACTACATCGGCATCGCGCTCAATCCGCGCTTCCAGCGCCTGGCCGCGGCCGGTGCGTTCAACTTCGGCGGGGTGTTCCTGTACATCGCCTCGGCGCCGGTGTTCATGATCGAGCTGCTGGGCAAGACCGAGCGCGATTTCGCCTGGCTGTTCCTGCCCACCATCGGCGGCATGACCCTGGGCGCGTTCCTGTCCGGGCGCATGGCCGGGCGGCTCGGGCCGATGCGCCAGGTGCGCGTCGGCTTCGTCTGCTGCGGCCTGTCGATGGTCGGCAACATCGCCTACACCGCGCTGGTGCCGGCCATCGCGCTGCCGTGGGCGGTGCTGCCGATCTTCTTCGCCGGCCTGGGCACCGCGCTGATCTTCCCGATCCTGGCGCTGGCGGTGCTGGACATGTATCCGCGCCAGCGCGGGCTGGCCTCGTCGCTGCAGGCCTTCACCCAGTTGATGGTCACCGTGCTGGTGGCCGGGGTGCTGTCGCCGCTGCTCAGCGGCCATGCCCTGCACCTGGCGCTGGGCTCGGGCGCGTTCTTCCTGCTCGGCTGGGGCTTCTGGCGCTGGGAGCGGCGCAGCGGCAAGCGCCTGCCGCGGCAGGATGCGCAGGTGCCGCGGCTGGAACCGGCCGACCCGCTGTGAGCATCGCCGCGGTTGGGCTATCGTCGTCGGGTCATCGTTGAGGAAACCGCATGTCCATCCAGTCCAAGCAGCGCCGCGATCTGCGCAAGAAACTGGCCGAGCGTCTGCGCCACCGCGCCGAGGATGCCGCGCCGGCCGCGCCCATCGAACCGCATGCGGAACTGCGCGACCAGCAGCGCACGCTGCTGGCCGGCATCGTGCGCCGCGACGGCGAGTGGGTGCTGGGCATGGACGGGCGCATCGCCGGCCAGAGCGAGAGCGCCGCGCAGGTGCTGTCGCTGATCATGCAGGCGGCGGAACTGCACGAGCGCGCCGGCACGCCGGTGCGGCTGATGTACTCGGACGCGCTGAAGGATGCCGCGCAGGCCGATGCGCAGGCGCAGGGCCTGAGCTTCGAGGAGTTCAAGGCCCGCCATGCCCAGGTCATGCGCCGTGACGACGGCGGCGCCGTGGCGCCGGCCTGAGACCATGGGCCAGAGCGCCGGCCAGGCTGCGCAGGAGGCGGTGTCGCTGGCACGGGTGCGGCGCCGCGACGGCATCGCGCTGGTCCAGGCGCACCGCGCCAGCGTCGCCCTGCATCACCCGTGGAGCTATCCGTTCACCGACGTGCCCGGGTTCGAAGCCTGGTACGCGCAGACCCTGGACGGCAGCAACATCGCGTTGCTGGCGCGCGAACGCAGCAGCGGCGCGCTCGCCGGCCTGTTCACCTTCAGCCAGGTGGTCGGTGGCTGCTTCCAGAGCGCCTATCTCGGCTATCACGCCATGGCCGGCTGCGAGGGCCGCGGCCTGATGACGCATGCGCTGCGCCTGTGCGTGGGCTACGCGTTCGCCGAACTGGGCCTGCACCGGGTGGAAGCCAACATCCAGCCGGACAACACCCGCTCGCTGGCCCTGGCGCAGCGCGCCGGCTTCCGCCGCGAAGGCTATTCGCCGCGCTACCTGCGCATCGGCGGGGTGTGGCGCGACCACGAGCGCTGGGCGCGGCTGGCCGACGACTGAGCCGGCGGTGGCGCGTCCGCCTGGCAGTGGCTAGCGCCGCGCTGGTGGCGTGGTCGGGGCCGGGGTAGGGGACGCGGGCGAGGGAGGGGGCGCCGAGACCTGCGCCGAAGCCTCCCACCCGCACATCCGTCCCTGGTTCTGTTGCTTGAGCCACTCCTGCATCGGTGCGAAGTATTCCAGCAGCGGGCCGGCGTCGATGCGCTCGCTGCCGGTCAGTTCCTTGAGCGTGGCCTGCCACGGTTGGCTGGCGCCGCGCTGCAGCATCGACCAGAACTTCTGCCCGGCTTCCTTGTTGCCGTAGAACGTGCACTCGTACAGCGGGCCCTTGTAGCCGGCGGCGTCGCACAGGCTCTTGTAGAACTGGAACTGCAGGATGTGCGAGAGGAAGGAGCGGGTGTACGGGGTGTTGGCCGGCACGTGGTACTTGGCGCCGGGGTCGAAGAAGGCCTCGCCGCGCGGCGTCGCCGGCGCCACGCCCTGGTACTTGGCCTTCAGTTCCCACCAGGCCTGGTTGTAGCGGTCCGGGGCGATCGAACCATCGAACACGCCCCAGCGCCAGCGGTCGATCATCAGCCCGAACGGCAGGAACGCGACCTTGCTCAGGGCCATGCGCATCTGTGCGTTGATCAGCGCCTCGCGACCGACCTGCGGTGCGTCGACCAGGCCGATCGAATGCAGGTACTGCGGGGTCATCGCCAGCACCACGGTGTCGCCGATGGCTTCGTGGAAGCCGTCGTTGGCGCCGCCCTGGAACAGCGGCGGCAACGGGTTGTAGGCCAGGTCGTAATAGACATGGCCCAACTCGTGGTAGATGGTGGTGAAGTCTTCTTCGTTCGGCTTGACGCACATCTTGGTGCGCACGTCGCCGGCCATGTCCATGTCCCAGGCGCTGGCGTGGCAGACCACGTCGCGGTCCAGCGGCTTGATGAACTGGCTGCGTGTCCAGTAGCTGTCCGGCAGCTTGGGCATCGCCAGCGAGGTGTAGAAGTCCTGCGCGCGCTCGGTCATCTGCCGCGCGCTGAGCCGCTGCGCCTCGCGCTGGGCCATGAATCGCGCCTCCGCCGAGGTGTCGCCGTTGCGCCGTGCCAGCGCGCCGCTCAGGTTGCCCTGGTACTGCCGCTCCAGCGCGTCGGTGATGTCCAGGCTGCCGGCGCCGGGGTAGGGCTGCAGCAGGTCCCACAGGTTGCTCCAGTCCTGCTGCCACATGTTGCCGAGCAGGTGCGCCGGCAGCAGGCCGCCGGCGAGTTCGCCCTTGTCCTTGCCGTACTCGGCGTCGAGCTTGCCGCGCGCGTAGCAGTGCAGTTGTTCGTACAGCGGCTTGACCTGGCTCCACAGCCGGTCGGTCTCGGCGGCGAGCTGTGCCGGCGGCATGTCGTAGCCGCTGCGCCACAGCGCGCCGGTGTCGGCGTAGCCCATGTCGCGCGCGCCTTCGTTGACCAGTTCGACGAAGCGCTGGTAGTCCTTGCGCATCGGTTGCACGGCGGCGTGCCAACCCTGCCAGGCGTCCAGTTGCTGGTCGTAGTCGCGGCTGCGGCGCAGCACGTCCTCCAGTTCGCCCAACTGCCGGCAGCGGCGCGCATCGCCCTCGCCGGTGCAGGAGGAGGCGGCGCCGTAGGCGCCTTCCATCTTGGTCGCCAGCGCGGCCAGTTCGGCCAGTCGCGCCGGATCGCGTGGCGCCGGCATCGCGGTCATCTGCTGCAGCAGGCGCAACGCGCGGGCGCTGTCGGCCGACATCGGCTTGCCGTCGTAGCGCCGCGCCTGCGCGATCCAGCCGTTGAGCGTGGTCAGCCAGCGCGCGTTGGCCCTGGCCGCCAGCCGCTCGCTGTCGCCGTTGATGTAGGTTGCCGACAGCCATTGCGCCGCGGTCAGTTCCGGCAGCAGCGCGCGGTACTCCTCGTTGATGCGGGCGACGAACTGGTCGGCGCTCTCGCCCTCGGGCTGGGTCGCGGCGGGGGCGGCGGTCTCGGCTGCCGGTTCCTTGCGGCAGGCGGACAACATCAGCAGGCTCGCGCCGAGACACAGCGCGAGCAGCGGAGAGCGGTGGTTCACGGCGAATCCTTGCAGGGCGATTGCCCGGAAGGCTAGTGGCCCGCCCGCATCGCCGCAAGTTCGGGCGGCGCGCGCTTGGCCGCGCCGCCGCGTTCGGTCACACCAGGGCCGCGCGTGGGTGGACGGTCACTGCGGCTTGGCGCACTGCGCGAACAGGTCGCGCGCGTGGTCGTAGACGCCGGTCCTGACCTGCATCAAGCCCAGCACCGACGGGAACAGGTTGTCCTGGTCGGCGTAGTGGCGCGACCGCGCCTGCAGGCAGGCCAGGTCCAGCCCGCGTGCGCTGGCGAAGCCGGGCGAGAACCACATCACCATCGGCACGTGGGTCTGCTCCTGCGGCGCGATCGCGTAGGGCACGCCGTGCAGGTACAGGCCCTTCTCGCCCAGCGACTCGCCGTGGTCGGAGAGGTAGATCATCGCCGTGTCGTAGTCGGGCATGGCCTGCAGCGTGTCGATGGTGCGCGCCAGCAGGTGGTCGGTATACAGCAGCGAGTTGTCGTAGGCGTTGGTGATCAGCTCGCGGCTGCAGTTGCCCAGGTCGGCGGTGTCGCAGGTCGGGGTGAAGCGGCGGAACGCGGCCGGGTAGCGCTCGAAATAGCTGGGGCCGTGGCTGCCGAGTTGGTGCAGCACGACCACGCGGTCGCCGGGCTTGGCGCGCACCTGCGCGGCCAGGTCCTGCAGCAGGATCTCGTCCATGCAGCGCCCGTCCTTGCACAGCTGCGGATCCTTGGCATCGTCCAGGTGCTGGATCTGCAGGCCGTCGCACACGCCCTTGCAGCCGGACTGGTTGTCGCGCCACAGCGTGGCGATGCCGGCGTGTTCGAGCACGTGCAGCAGCGACTGGTGCTTGCGGATGTTGCTCTCGTTGTAGTCGTGGCGGCCGAACGGCGAGAACATGCACGGCACCGAGACCTCGGTGCTGGTGCCGCAGGAGTGCATGTCGGGGAAGTTGATCACGTCGCGCTTGGCTAGCTCCGGCGTGGTCTGCCGCGCATAGCCGTTGAGGCCCCAGTTCTGCGCGCGTGCGGTTTCGCCCATCACGATCACCAGCAGGCGCGGGCGGCTGCCGGCTGCACGCGGGGTGGCCTTGGCATCGGTACCGATCGGCAGTTTCGGGGCGCGCTGGATCGGGTTGTCGCCCCGCAGCGCCTTGGGCAGGCCGAGCAGGAAGTTGCCCGGCGTGGCCAGATAGCGCACCTCGCGCTGGTTGCGCATCAGCGAGGACA
>JBEVKG010000304.1:0-14266 GCA_040509765.1 Xanthomonas sp. | reverse complement strand
ATGGCAAGACCAAGGAGGAGATCGTAGAGAAATGGCCTAAACTTTCCAAGGCCATCCTCGCAACTCACGACCTCATCCAGACCGGCACCTATATCCGATCTGACAAGGCGATGCCGTCCTACTTGGCGCTGATTCCGCTTATCTACTACCGCTACCACTACCCGGAACTGTTCAAAGCCAACAACCAGTTACCTGATTACATCCTACGAGTCCTTGTGGTGGGGGCGTTTGGCGGAAATCCAGACACACTCATCGACCGAATCGTCAAGAGCATCCAGGAGCACGGCGAGTTCGTTCTGAACGAGGTGTTTGGTGTCATCCGCGAGTCTGGCCGCAGCCTGGAGATCACACCTCATGTGATCTTCGATCAAGCCTACGGCTCCCGCGAAATCCACCTCATCTTCAACCTCTGGTACCGCGCCTTCAACTATCACCCGGCGTACAACGGCAATATCCCGTCAGTCGATCACATCTTCCCGCAAAGCCTGCTTCGCTCTGTCAAGACGATCAACCCAGACACGGGCCGTCGAAACATGATGAAGTATCACCAAGCCGCGCGAGACCAGATTGCCAATTGCATGTTGTTGACCGCAGACGAAAACGGCGCAGCGGGTAAAACCGACATTCCGCCGAAGGAATGGTTCGCTAGGTCACGCTTCAAGTCCGATGCCGAGCATGAGAAGTACTTGGATCTTCACCTAATTCCTCGTGAGCCGGCACTCTGGGAACTCAACCGATTTGAAGATTTCCTTGAGGCGCGCAAGGCGCTGATTCAAGAGAAGTTCGCTTACATGCTGCAAAAGGCCGAAGGTTGAAGCGCAGGACAATCCGTTGAACTCGACGCCCCCACCCTGAGTAGCGGCGGGGTTTAGAGTCCGGGGTTGATGATATCGGTGTCAGCAAGGTATTTGGCGTAGTCGGCGGGCGTCATGCCGTCGATAGCCTTCTTTGGACGCGCCTCGTTGTATTCCCAGCGCCAACGTTCGATCTCGGTGCGCGCGTGCAGCAGCGTCGGGAACCAATGTTCGTTGAGGCACTCATCGCGCAGGCGGCCATTGAGCGACTCGACGTAGGCGTTCTGGTTAGGCTTGCCCGGTTGGATCAGTCGAACGACCATACCTGGTTGGCCCGTGCTGGCCGCAGCAGCGACTGGCGCTCGCCCACGGGCACCTTCTTGCGCTTGCGGCGCCTGACCTGCAACTGCTGTTGCTGATACAGCCGCTCCACGCGCTTGTAGTTCACGATATCCCCTTCCTGGCGCAGTTTCAGGTAGGTCACGCCAACGTCATACCGCTTGTGCCGATGCGCCAACGCCAGGATCCGCTGGCGCAGGTCGACATTACGATCATCGCGCGGGACATAGCGCATTGCACTGGCACTCATACCGATCATTGCCAGAGTGCGACGCTCGCTGGCGCCGCGTCCGATCCACTCGCGCACCAGCGTACGACGCGCCGGTGCGCTCACCACTTTTTTCGCAGCGCTTCCTTGATCAAGTCGTTCTCGAACAACTGCTCGGCCAGCAACTTCTTCAGGCGGGCGTTCTCCGCCTACAGATCTTTGAGCCGCTTGGCATCGGGCACACTCATCCCACCGAACTTGCTACACCACAGGTAGTACGAGGCCTCGCTGAAGCCTGGGCGGCGGCAGAGGTCCTTGATTGCCACGCCAGCTTCTGCCTCGCGCAGGAAGCCAATGATCTGTTCTTCGGAAAAACGCTTCTTCACGTCCAATCTCCTTGGGTTAGGGAATTGGACTCCAAGCCTGGCTGCTACTCAAAGGTGGGGGGACGTCGCTCCCACTTGCTCAAGATCTGGAGCAGTTACTGGACGGCGCTTTCAATTTCTACAGGCACACGCGTAATAGCGTGGGGCACCCTCAGATTTTTCCAGATCTCGACCCGGGCGTTGTGCTAGCAAACCTAGGCCAGGTTATCACCTACATTGAGCGAATCTACGCGCTCATAGACTTCTACGCAGCGAATGGCGTTGAGGTTTAACAAATAAGGATGACCGACGCCGCTTCGCGGCGCGGCCAAATAGGGCGTTGGGCGGTTAAGCAGTTTCATCTAGTGAGATCAACACCCATTACAGAAACAGCTGATCCAGTTCCGGAACCACCAGGAGAGCCATCATGGCAATCAAACCCAGTCCCAAACCCACTGCCAAGTCAACTGGCAAGCCTGATCAACGCCGGCGCGACAACAAAGAGACGCCCGGCAACACCCCATCCCTCAAGCCTCACGAGCACAAGAAGGGCAAGTAGTCATCGCGGCGCTCTCAACCGAGGCGCCGCCTAACAATTCATTCAAGCCTGCGCTGCTTCACAGCCTGGCTTAAATTAGGGATTGAAGGTCCGCTATCGGCCAGAAGCGGACCTTCAACAACGCTTGAATTAGGCCGCGCCGCGAAGAGACGTTGGCATCACAGAACTACTACAAATTAAAAGGGAATATCGTCGTCCGCGAAGTCGTCCATCGGTGCGGACTGCTGCGGGGCCGGCTGCTGCCGGCGCGGGGCGTAATCCTGCCCACCGCCACCGCCACCGCCCATGCCGGAACGTTCCTGGCGCGGCGGCGCCGAGCGCTGCGGACGGTCGCCGCCGCCCATGCCGCCACCACCACCCTCACCGCGGCCGCCGAGCATCTGCATCTCGTCGGCGACGATGTCGGTGGAGTACTTCTCCACGCCGTCCTGGCCGGTGTACTTGTCGTAGCGGATCGAGCCTTCGACGTAGACCGAGCTGCCCTTGCGCAGGTACTCGCCGGCGATTTCGCCGAGCTTTCCGAAAAACACCACCCGGTGCCACTCGGTACGTTCCTGCTGGTTGCCGTCCTTGTCCTTGCGCACGCTGGTGGTGGCCAGGCTGATCCGGGTGATGGCCATGCCGGCCTGGGTGTACTTGGTGTCGGGATCGTTGCCGAGGTTGCCGACGAGGATGACTTTGTTGATGCCGCGGGCCATGAGCTGCTTCCGTCTGGGGTCTCCGCGGCCGGGGGCACGCAGAGCGGTAAAGAAGATTTGGGGGAGCAATCCTAACATCGCCGGGCTGGGGCGGCCTGCGCCAGGCGCCCGCTGGCGCGCCGGAAAACGCCGCATTGGCCTGTCGGAATCCTGCCGGGGCGCGGCCCGCAGAGCGTGCCAAAGCCAGGCGTGGCAAGCCTTCCGGCCCCGGCCCCGCCCCACTACGGGACGGATGTGGCCGCGCAGCCTATACTTTGCGCACGTTTCCAGTCCTGTCCGCATGAGCATCGCCGAATCCCTCAGCCCCGCCCTGGGCCTGCCCCAGATCCAGATGCTCGCCGCGCCGGACATGGCCGAGGTGGACGCCCTGATCCGCCGCCGCCTGGCCTCGGACGTTGTGCTGATCAACCAGATCGCCGACCACATCGTCTCCGCCGGCGGCAAGCGGCTGCGGCCGATGCTGGTGGTGCTGGCCGGCCGCGCCTGCGGCGCCGGCGGCCCGATGCAGCACCAGTTGGCGGCGATCATCGAATTCATCCACACCTCGACCCTGCTGCACGATGACGTGGTCGACGAGTCGGACCTGCGCCGTGGCCGCAGCACCGCCAACGCGCTGTGGGGCAACGCGCCCAGCGTGCTGGTCGGCGATTTCCTGTATTCGCGCAGCTTCCAGCTGATGGTGGAGCTGGACAGCATGGCGGTGATGCGCCTGCTGGCCGACACCACCAACCGCATCGCCGAAGGCGAGGTGCTGCAACTGCTGCACGTGCACAACCCGGACACCGACGAAGCCGCCTACCTGCGGGTGATCGAACGCAAGACCGCGGTCCTGTTCGCCGCAGGCACCCGCCTGGGCGCGCTGGCCTCGGGCGCCAGCGAGGCGGTCCAGGCGCGCCTGTACGACTACGGCATGCAGCTGGGCTATGCGTTCCAGATCGCCGACGACGTGCTCGACTACACCGCCGACGCCGCCGACCTGGGCAAGAACCTGGGCGACGACCTGGCCGAGGGCAAGGCCACGCTGCCGCTGATCCACGCAATGGCGCATGCCGATGCCACCACGCGCGCGCGCCTGCGCCAGATCGTCGAACAGGGCGACGCCAGCGCGATGCCGGAGGTGCTGACGGCGATCGAGGCCAGCGGCGGCATCGACTACAGCCGCCGCCGCGCCGCCGACTACGCCGCCGGCGCCGAGCGCGCCCTGGATGGTCTGCCGGAGAACGAGGCCGTCGCCGCACTGCGCGGTCTGGCCCGCTACGCGGTCTCGCGCAAGCATTGATCCGGCGCGCTGCGCGCGCCGGAGGGGATTGGGGCGTCGGGATTGGGGATTCGTTGAAGCGGGTTGGCTGACGCCGGGGTGTTGCGGACTCGCCACACCAACCGGTCAGTCAGACCGGCAGCCGACAGGCCGCTGTTGCCAACCCCCATCCCGCCAAGCGCGCAGCGCGCGGCACCGCCCGAATCCCGGCGCGCTGGACGCGCCGGATGGGATTGGGGATTGGGGATTGGGGATTCGCAAAAGCGGCTTGACCGACGCCTGGCGCGTTGCTGACTCATCCGACCAAGTCAGCGCCGCACACGCGTTACTTCTGGAACGACAGCGAAATTGGCAAAGCGCGACTATCGCCTTTGCCAATCCCCCATCCCGCCAAGCGCGCAGGGCACGGCACCTCCCTAATCCCGCCCGAACCGCTCCTCGAAGAAATCCTCGAGCATGCGGTAGGCGCGCTTGGCCGCGCGCGGGTTGTACTGGCAGCCCGGCGGGCTGTTGGCATCGGCCTCGGCGAAGCAGTGCACCGCGCCGCTGAAGTTGACGAACTGCCAGTCCGCGCCGGCGCGGTTCATCTCCTGCTCGAAGGCGGCGATGTCGTCGCGGCTCACGCTCTTGTCGTCGGCGCCATTGAGCACCAGGACCGGCGCCTTGGCACTGCCCGCGGCCGCCGGCGCGGCGGTGGCCAGGCCGCCGTGCAGGCTCACCACGCCAGCCAGTGGCGCACCGGCGCGGACCAGATCCAGCACCGTGGTGCCGCCGAAGCAGAAGCCGACCGCGCCGATTCGGGCCGGGTCCAGCGGCGCCTTGCCGGCCTGCGCCTTCAGCGCCGCCACCGCCGCCAATGCCCGCGCGCGCAGCGTGGCCGGATCCTTCTTCAACGCGCCGGCGAACTGACCGGCCTCGGTATCGTTGGCCGGTCGCTTGCCCTTGCCGTAGACGTCGGCCACCAGCACCACGTAGTCGTCGCCGGCCAGGCGCTTGGCCTTGTCCACGGCCGAGTCGTTGACGCCACGCCAGTTCGGCACCATCACCAGGCCGGGGCGCTTGTCGTGGTCGGCATCGTCGTAGACCAGCACGCCGTTGAACGTGTCCTTGCCGACCTGCCATTCCACCGGCTTGGCCTGCATCGCCGCCCAAGCCTGCAGCGGCAGCGCCAAGGCCAGGCCGAGCAGACCGGTCCACCGCATCATCGAACGTGTGCGCATCGCCCTTCTCCCGTGGGAACCAGCGCGGGAGTGTACGCAAGGCGCCGCAAGCGCGATGTGTGCGCCAAGGCGCTACGGCTCAGGCGATGCCCAACCCCGGAATGGCGCTGATCGCGTCCGGGTCGAACCCGGCCAGCGCGGCGAAATGGCGGCCGCGCGCCACGTAGTCGCGGTAGGCGCCGAAGCTGGGCGCGCCGGGCGATAACAGCACCACGCCGCCCTGCGCGCCCAGCGCAGCGCGCGCCAGCGCCATCGCCTCGGCCAGGTCGGCCGCCGCATGCAGGCCGAAGCCGGCGTCGGCGGCCAGCGGCGCCAGCAGCGCGTGGATGCGCGGGCCGTTGGCGCCCATGGTGACGATCTCCAGCGGCGCGCCGCGGCGCATCTGCTCGGCGAAGTCCTGCCAGTCCAGGCCGCGGTCGTGGCCGCCGACCAGCAGCGCGATCCGCCGCCCGCGAAAGCACTCCAGCGCCGCAAGGCTGGCGTGCGGGGTGGTGCTGATCGAGTCGTTCACATAGGTCACGCCGTCGCGCGTGCCCAGGGTCTGCAGCCGGTTCGGCAGCGGCCGGAAGCGATCGGCCGCCGGCGCCAGCGCCGCCGCATCCAGGCCCAGCGCCTCGATCGCAGCCAGCACCGCGCACAGGTTGCCGCGATTGTGCCGGCCCGGCAGCGGCGCCTGGGCGCTGTCGTACACCGCGGTGTCGCCTCGGTAGACCACCTCGCCGCGCATGTGCCAGCCATCCTCGCGATTGAACCAGCGCACTTCGCTGTCGGGCAGCTGCAGCGCAGCCAGCTGCGGATCGGCGGCATTGAGCAGGGCGATGCGCGGCCGCGCATGGGTCACCAGCTCGAGCTTGTCGGCGATGTAGCGCGCCTGGCTGCCGTGCCAGTCCAGATGCTCGGGAAACAGGTTCAGCACCAGCGCCAGCTGCGGTCGCGCGCCGCTGCGGGCGACATCGCCGGTCTGGTAGCTGGACAGTTCGATCGTCCAGTACTGCGGCGCCGGCGTCGGCGCCAGCACTTCCAGCAGCGGCACGCCGATGTTGCCGACCAGGCCGGTGCGATGGCCGCCGGCCCGCAGCAGGTGCGCCAGCAGCGCGGTGGTGGTGCTCTTGCCCTTGGTGCCGGTGACGCAGATGCTGCCGGACACCACGCCGTCGGCGCCGGCGTGTTCGGCGAACCACAGCGCGGTCCCGCCGACGAAACGCGTGCCGCGCGCCGCGGCGGCCTGCGCCTCGGGCCGGTACGGACTGATCCCGGGCGACTTGATCACCACATCGAACGCGGCCAGGCGCTCGGCACTGGCCTCGGTTTCCACTTGCAGGCCGGGATCGCGCAATGCGGCGATCTCCGCCGCTTCGTCAGCCGAACAGAACACCGTCAGCGGCAGCGCGCCTCCCGATTCCCGCGCGCGCACCGCCGCATACGCCGCACGGCCCTCGCGGCCCCAGCCCCACAGCGCGACGCGCTGCGACTCAAGCTGCGAAATTCGCACGCACGCGTTCCCACAGGTCGGCCGGGATGCGGTGCTGCGCGTCCAGTTCCAGCAGCGGCTCCACGCGCAGCTCGGCGGGGTCGAGCTGCGGCTGGATCTCGCGGATGAACCGCGCCACCAGCGCGTCCTCCTTCCATTCCGCGCGCGCCGCCAGCGCCGCCATCGCCGCGCGCGACTCACGGCCTTCGCCGACGCACTCGAACGGCTTGTGGTCCTGGAACTCCAGCAACGCATCGAAGCCGCCGGCCTGGCCGGCATCGTCGAGCAGGTTGCGGCCGAAGATCCGCACCAGCCGCGTCTTCGGCATGAACGGCGCCAGCGCCAGGAACACGAAATGGCATTTCGGGCAGACCCCGCACCAGCGGTGCGCCGGACGCTCGCCGAGGATGTGGAAATTGCGGTTGCAGCTGGAGAAATGCGCGTCGTAGTGATCGCTCTTGGCGAACTGCCGCGCCACCGCCAGCTCCGACAGCGGGCGCAGCAGCGAGTAGTAGCGCAGGTCCGCGGCCACGTAGCGCTGCACCTGGGTGGCGAACGCCTGCTCGAAGGCCCAGCCCTTGGACCACTGGTGATTGACCTCGCCGGTGCCGGCGATCTGGCTACCGTAGCTGGCCGAGTGCTCGTTGGAGAACACCACCTGGCCGGCGTCGTGCAGCACCGCGGCGAACACCAGGATCGCCGAGTTCACCGCCGTCACCGGGATATGCCCGTTCCACGCGCCCTGGCGGTTCAGCTCGAACAGCTCCGGCGCCAACGTGCGGCCAATGTTCAAGGTCGGCAGCCCGGTGCGCTCGGCGCAGGCGCGGATCAGCTGCGAGCCGCCGATCCAGGTCACGGTCTGCGCCACGCCGGCCGCGCGCAGCGCTTCGATGCTGACCAGCGAATCCTTGCCGCCGCCGATCGCCACCAGCGCCTGCTCGCGCAGCCCCAGCGCCGCCGCGTCGGCTGCGCCGGCGTCCGCGGCCGGGAAGCGGATGCGCCCGCGCAGATCCAGGCCGTTGCGATAGGCGAACTCGCCCAGGCCATGCAGGTACACGCTGTCCAGCAGCGCGGCGGTCTCGGCATCGATGGCGTAGTCGTCGATGACGATGCGCGGCGGCACCGCCGCCTTGTAGTAGCTGACGCCGGCGATCAGGTGCAGCAGGCGCAGGGCGCGCTGCGCCGCCTGCGCGCGCGCCGGGTCGAGCGCGAACGGCGCGCCGGGCACGGTGATGGTCTCCACCAGCTCCGGGCCGTCGTCGAACGCATAGACCAGGCGCGCCACGCCGCTGTCGGCATCGAAGCCGCAGCGCACGAAGCGGAAGGTGGCGATCTGCTGTTTGTCGAAAGCGGTCATGGACGTCCTGCAAGTACACGGGTGTGCCGCAGATAGCGGCGGCACAAAAGGAATTCGATCATCGAGAACGGCAAGGCGGCCCACAGCAGCGGCAGGTAGCCCAGGCCGTAGACCATCAGCAGCAACGGCCATGGCAGGCCGGCCGGCAGCGCCGCCGCCGACACCAGGAAGATCGCCCCGACATACAGCGCCAGCACCGGCACATAGGCAACCGCGGTCAGCAGCAGGGTGCGCAGGGCCAGCGTGCCGGCGCTCGCACTGCGCCCGCGGCGCGGCCAGCGCAACGCCAGCCAGGCGCCGGCGGCAGCCGCAGCCAGCGCCGGCGGCACCCACTTGAGGCTGTCGGCCCACGGCAGCGGTGTGCCGGCCTGGTCCAGCGCGGTGGCGGCCGCCATCGCCACGGCGCCGGCCGCGGCGCTGCACGCGACGAACTCAGCCTGTGCGCCCATCGATCGCCTCCTCGCGGGGCAACTCGCGCTGGTTGTAGGTGCTGGCCATGCTGTAGCCGTAGGCGCCGGCGTCGGCGATCAGCATCACGTCGTCGGCGGCGGTGCCCGCCGGCAGGCGCCGGCGCTTGCCGAACACGTCGCTGGACTCGCAGATCGGCCCGACCACGTCGAACACGGTGTCGGCCGGCTGCTCGAAGCGGCTCAGGTTCGCCACGTCGTGCCAGGCGTCGTACAGCGCCGGGCGGATCAGCGCGTTCATGCCGGCATCCAGGCCGACCCGGCGGATGCCGTCCTTCTCGATCACCTGGGTGGCGCGCGCCAGCAGCACGCCGCATTCGGCGACCAGATAGCGGCCCGGCTCGATCGCCAGGCGGAATGCCGGATGCACTGCCTTGGCCTCGGCCAGGCCCTGCGCGAAGGTGTCCAGGTCGAACGGTTCGTCGTCGGCGCTGTAGGGGATCGGCAGGCCACCGCCGATGTCGATGACCTCGACGCTGCCGATGCGCCGGGCGAAGCCGGCCAGTTCGTCGCACATGCGCCGCCAGTGCTGCGCCGTCTCCACGCCGCTGCCCAGATGCGCATGCAGGCCGACGATGCGGATGTCCAGCGCGCGCGCGGCCTCGACGAACTCGTCGACGCGGGTCGCCGAGAGGCCGAACTTGGAAGCCTTGCCGCCGGTGTTGACCTTCTCGTGGTGGCCGTCGCCATGGCCCAGGTCGATGCGCAGCCACAGGCTGCGGCCGCGGAACAGCTCCGGCCAGCGCTGCAGCGCCTCGACGTTGTCCACGGTCACGGTCACGCCCAGCGCGAAGGCGGCTTCGTACTCGGCCCTGGGCGCGAAGCTGGGGGTGAACAGCACCCGCCGCGGCGACAGTTCCGGCACGCTCTCGAACACCCGGCGCAGCTCGCCATGCGAGACGCACTCCAGGCCGAAGCCTTCCTCGACCAGGGTCTGCAGGATCGCCGGATGCGCGTTGGCCTTGATCGCGTAGTAGCGCTGGTCCACCGCGGCGATCGCCTTGAGCGCACGCGCGCGTTCGCGCAGGGTCGGCAGGTGATAGAGGTAGCGCGGCGTGCCGGCCTCGGCCAGGCGCAGCAGATGCGCGCGCTCGCCATGCCACCACGGCACCGGCCGCGGCCGCACGCTGCCGGCGATCTCGCGCCAGCGCGGGCCGAACACCTCGGTCTCCTCCACCGGCATCGCGCCGCTGTCGATCAGCTCGGCGTGCAGGATCGGCAGCAGCCCGTCGGCGTCGGTCTCGTCGATGACGAAGGTCAGGTTCAGGTCGTTGGACGACTGCGAGATCATGTGCCCGCGCTCCTTGCCGAACGTGGCCCACACGTCCGAGAGCTTGTGCAACAGCGAGCGCATGCCGCGCCCGACCAGGGTGATCGCCGCACACGGCACGATGATCTTGACCCGGCAGATCTCCGCCAGGTCGGCCGACAGCGCCGCCAGCACGTCGGTGTTGACCAGGTTCTCGCTCGGGTCCAGCGACACGGTGACGTTGGTCTCGGCCGAGCCGATCAGGTCCACCGACAGCCCGTGCTTCTTGAACAGCGCGAACACGTCGGCCAGGAAGCCGACCTGCTGCCACATGCCGATGCCTTCCATCGACACCAGCACGATGCCGTTGCGGCGGCTGATCGCCTTGACCCCGGGCACGGTGCGGGCATTGCCGTCGATGCTGGTGCCGGGCAGCTGCGGGCGCTCGGTGTCCAGGATCGCCATCGGCACGCCGCCGTCGCGGCACGGCTTGATCGAGCGCGGGTGCAGCACCTTGGCGCCGGTGGTGGCGATTTCCTGCGCCTCGTAGTAGTCCAGGCGGGTCAGCAGGCCCGCATCCGGCACCTCGCGCGGGTTGGCGCTGAACATGCCCGGCACGTCGGTCCAGATCTCCACCCGGCTGGCGCCGAGCAGCGCGCCGAAGTACGCCGCCGAGGTATCCGAGCCGCCGCGGCCGAGGATGGCGGTGCCGCCGTCCTCATGCCGGGCGATGAAGCCCTGGGTGATCAGCATGCGCGTGGGCTGGGCGACGAAGCGCGCGCGCCACTGCGGATCGGACTGCCACTGGCACGACACCGACAGGCGCTTGGACCATTCGCTCTGATTGGGCTGCGGCGGCAGCGCGTCCAGCCACTGCCGCGCATCCATCCAGCCCATGTCCAGGCCGTTGGCGCGCAGATAGGCCGCGCCGAGCGTGGAGGACAGCAGTTCGCCCTGCCCCAGCACCTCGGCCTGCCAGTCCAGCGTGCGCTCGCCTGCGCGCGGATCGTCGAGCAGGCCGCGCAGCGCCGCCAGGCGTTCGCCCAGCACCGCCTCGGCGTCCAGCTCCAGCTCGGCCAGGAAGTCGCGGTGGCGCTGCTCCAGCGCGGCCACGCGTTGCGCGCTGTCGGCGCTGCCGTCGGCGATCGCGGTCAGCTCGTTGGTGACCCCGGACAAGGCCGACACCACCACCAGCACCCGCGCGCCGGTCTCGTCCGCGCGTTTTTTCGCCAGCGTTCCAATCGTGTCCCAGCGATGACGACGCGACACCGAAGTGCCGCCGAACTTGAGGACGATCCAACGATCGGCAGGAGAGGAAGCTGACATGGAGTGGGGTGTCTAGAATGTGGGGAAAACGCCGGCATGCGCGGGCGGAACCCCCGATTCTACTGCCAACCGAGTGCCGATGAGCGAGCGTCGCTACCTGCAACTGGACGTGTTTTCCGCCAGCCCCGGGCGGGGCAATCCGCTGGGCGTGGTGCTCGATGCCGCCGATCTGGACGCACCGCGGATGCAGCAGCTGGCGGCCTGGCTGAACCTGTCGGAGACCGTGTTCTTCCTGCCGCCGGCGGCGGGCGCGGACTACCGCATCCGCATCTTCACCCCCAAGGGCGAGCTGCCGTTCGCCGGCCACCCCAGCGTCGGCGCGGCCTGGGCGGCGGCGCAACTGGGCCTGGCCACGCCCCGCGACGGCGTGCTGGTCCAGCAGTGCGCGGCCGGCCTGCTGCCGGTGCGGATCGAGGCCGGCGCCGAGGGTCGCCGCATCCGCGTCCGCAGTCCGCGCGCGCAGCGCCGCGATGTGGCGTCGCCGCCGCTGCCGCCCGCGCTGGCCACCTGCGTCGCGCCCGGCTGCGCCGCGCAACTGTGGAACAACGGCCCGGACTGGTGGCTGCTGGAGCTGGCCGACGAAACCGCACTGCGCACGCTGACGCCGCCGCTGTCGGCCATCGCCGCACTGCCGTCTGCCGGCAAGCTGGCCGCGTTCGCCTTCAGCGATGCCGCCGAACACCAGGTGGTGGTGCGTGCCTTCGCCCCCGGCGTCGGCGTCGCCGAGGACCCGGTCACCGGCAGCGCCAACGCGCTGATCGGCGCCGCGCTGGCCGCACAGGGCCGGTTGCCGGGGCATGGTGGCGGTTACGTCGCCAGCCAGGGGCGCGAACTCGGGCGCGACGGCCGCGTCGAGATTCTGGTGGACGCGGAGGACGTGTGGATCGGCGGCCTGGTGCAAGCGGTGATCGCTGGCAAGATAGCTTGGTAAGCTCCGGCCTCCCCCACCGCCGTCCGGAGTTCCCCGCCATGGCCGCACGCCGTTTCTTCCAGGTCGATGTCTTTTCCGCCCGCGCCGGCAACGGCAATCCACTGGCGGTCGTCCTCGACGCCGACGGCTTGGACGCCACCACGATGCAGGCCATCGCGCGCTGGACGCGCCTGCCGGAAACCACCTTCGTGTTCGCGCCGACGCGGCCGGATGCCAGCTACGGCCTGCGCATGTTCAGCCCGCAGAAGGAAGTGCCGTTCGCCGGCCACCCCAGCGTCGGCACCGCGCACGTCGCGCTGGAAGCGGGCATCGCCACGCCGCGGGACGGCGTGCTGACCCAGGATGGCATCGCGGGCCTGCTGCCGTTGCGGGTCGACGTGGACGCCGGGGTGCGCAGCATCGCCATTCGCACGCCGCGCGCACAGGTGGCGGAGATCGCCGATGCCGCCGATCCGCGCCTGCAGGCGGCGCTGCGCGGCTGGCCCCTGGGCGCGCTGCCGCCGGTGCGCATGGACGGCGGCCGTTGCTGGTGGCTGGTCGAAGTCGCCGACGAAGCCGCGCTGCGCGCGCTGGCACCGGACTGGGACGCGATCGCCGCCCTGGCCGAAAGCACCGCGAGCATGGGCGTATTCGCCTACGCGCGCGCCAGCGGGCAAGGCTATGCGCTGGCGGTGCGCGCCTTCGTCGGCAATGGCCGGCGCTTCGAGGACGCCGCCTCCGGCGCGGCCAATGCGGTGCTGGCGGCGTGGCTGGATCACAGCGCCGCCCTGCCCGGCCACGGCGGCGGCTACGTCGCCAGCCAGGGCCGCGAGGTCGGCCACGACGCGCTGCTGACGCTGCGCGTGGACGCCGCCGGCGAGGTGTGGTCGGGTGGGCAGGTGCAGACGGTGATCGAAGGCCGCATCGACTGGCCCTGATCGCCTGCGGCGCGCATCCTGCGCCGCACGAGCGGATGGACGCCTAAAACAAAGGGCGCCTCGCAAGGAGGCGCCCTGAAGGTCAGTCGGGCAGCACGTCGACGCGGACGCGGATGCGATCGCCCGGAGGCGAGGCGGTGCGGGTGTGGTAGTAGCGGCCGCCGTATTCGTAGGTCACGTCGTAGCCGTCGACGCGGTCGTAGCGCTCGGTCCGGTAGGACACCGGGTCGCATTCGCGGACCACGCCGCCACCGTAGCCGCCGCCGTAGGAGCGCGCATTGGTGTCGTAGATCGAGCGGCCGGCCAGGCTGCCGAGCATGGTGCCGACCGCGGTGCCGACGAAGCGGCCACTGCCGCCGCCCACGCGGCTGCCCAGCACGGCGCCAGCGATGCCGCCGACCACCGACGAGGCGGTGCGACCGCCATCGGTGCCGCGGTAGCCGTAGTCGCTGACATAGCTGCCGGACGCGGGACGGTCGTAACAGCGCTCGGTGGTCTCGCGCGGGCCGTTGACCTGCACCATGATCGGATCGGCGCGCACCACGCGCGCATATTCGTAGGTGCCGGACGCGTAGCCGCGGTCGCGGTAGTCGTCGTAACGGGTATAACCGTAATCCTGCGCGGCGGCGGAGCCGATGACGCCGACAGCGAGCGCAGCGGTCAACAGACGGGTCGAGAGCTTGTTCATGGCGATGGTTCCAAGCGCGTGGATCGCGCGATTGCATGCTCGATCCGACGCGGTGAAACCAGACTGAATAGGGACCGCCGTGGCGCGCACATTTAGTGGCGCGACAGCTATCGGGCGCTCCTGCAGCGCGGGTCGTTGCGGCGGCGATCTCCACCGGGCCGCCGCGTGGCGGCACCCTGCCGGTGCGCCGCACGCGCCCGCGGCCCGGCGTGCTGCCGGGCCGCGCGTCGCACTCAGCCCAGTTCGGCTTCCAGGCTGATCGGCACCGCGCTCAGCGCCTTGGACACCGGGCAGTTCTGCTTGGCGTCGTCGGCCAGTTCGCGGAAGCGCGCGGCGTCGATGTTCGGCACCACGGCCTTGACCTTCAGGCGGATCTGCGACAACTGCGGACCGCCTTCCATCGACAGGTCGACGTCGGC
>JBEVKG010000303.1:0-14970 GCA_040509765.1 Xanthomonas sp. | reverse complement strand
CCGGTCGGTACGCAGAAGATCGGGCGGTACGAATACACACTGCAGTTGAACAACGCCCCGTCCGATATCAACGAGCTCGGGAACCTTCCGATCAAGAGCGTCAACGGCGCGACCGTGTTCGTTCGCGACGTGGCCCACGTGCGCGACGGCGCCCCGCCGCAGACCAACATCGTGCACGTCAACGGCGACCGCTCGGTGCTGATGACGGTGATGAAGAACGGCTCGGCCTCGACGCTGGCGATCATCGCCGGCATCAAGGACAGAGTGGCGGCGATGAAGGACGCCCTGCCGCCGGAGCTGCGGATCGTCCCCATCGGCGACCAGTCGCTGTTCGTGAGCGGCGCGATCGAGGGCGTGGCGCGCGAAGGCGTGATCGCCGCGGCGCTCACCAGCCTGATGATCCTGCTGTTCCTCGGCAGTTGGCGCTCGACGCTGATCATCGCCATCTCGATCCCGCTGGCGATCCTCTGCTCGATCGCCGCACTGTCGGCGATCGGCGAGACCCTGAACATCATGACCCTGGGCGGCCTGGCGCTCGCCGTGGGCATCCTGGTGGACGATGCCACGGTGACCATCGAGAACATCAACTGGCACCTGGAGCAGGGCAAGTCGGTGGAGACGGCGATCATGGACGGCGCCTCGCAGATCGTCACGCCCGCCTTCGTCTCGCTGCTGTGCATCTGCATCGTGTTCGTGCCGATGTTCTTCCTGGAAGGCGTGGCGCGCTTCCTGTTCGTGCCGATGGCCGAAGCGGTGATGTTCGCGATGATCGCGTCCTTCCTGCTGTCGCGCACGCTGGTGCCGACCATGGCCAAGTACCTGCTGCATCCGCATGCGCCGCATACCGACATGCACGGCGACGGCCATGGCCAGCCGCCCTCGCGCAATCCGCTGGTGCGCTTCCAGCGCGGTTTCGAAAAGCGCTTCGAGCGGCTGCGCGCCGGCTACTACGCCCTGCTCGAGACCGCGCTGCTGCGGCGCAGGACGTTCGTGCCCGGCTTCCTGCTGTGCGTGGCGCTGTCGTTCCTGCTGCTGCCGATGCTCGGCCGCAACTTCTTCCCGTCGGTGGACTCGGGCCAGATCCTGATGCACGTGCGCGCGCCGGTCGGCACCCGCGTGGAGGAGACCGCTCACCTGTTCGCCGACGTCACCGGCGCCGTGCGCAGGCTCATTCCGCCGCGCGATCTGGCCGGCGTGGTCGACAACATCGGCCTGTCGTCCTCGGGCATCAACAACGCCTACAACAACACCGGCACCATCGGCTCGCAGGACGGCGACATCCAGATCGCGCTGAGCGAAGGCCACGCGCCCACCGCCGACTACGTGCGCACGCTGCGCCAGACCCTGCCGCGGCAATTTCCTTCCGTCGTGTTCTCGTTCCCGCCGGCCGACATCATCAGCCAGATCCTGAACTTCGGCGCGCCGGCGCCGGTGGACCTGCAGATCCGCGGCCCGAACCTCACCGCCAACTTCGCCTACGCCAACCGCCTGCTGCGCGAGATCCGCCGCATCCCCGGCGTGGCCGACGCGCGCATCCAGCAGTCGCAGGCCAGCCCCGGCTTCGCGGTGAACGTGGACCGCAGCCTCGCGCAACAGGTGGGCATCACCGAGCGCGACGTCTCCAGCAGCCTGGGCGTGAACCTCGCCGGCTCCAGCCAGATCGCCCCGACATTCTGGCTGAATCCGCAGAACGGGGTGTCCTATCCCATCGTGATGCAGACGCCGCAGTACAGCCTCGACAACCTGCCGGACCTGCAGAACGTGCCGATCAGCCCGAGTTCGGGCCAGGGCGGCGCGCAGAGTCTGGGCGGGCTGGCGACGCTGTCGCGGACCGCCAGCGATGCGGTGGTCAGCCAGTACAACATCAATTCGATGGTGGAAATCTTCGCCTCCCCGCAGGACCGCGACCTCGGCGCGGTCGCCGCCGACATCCAGAAGATCGTCGACGCCGACCAGAAGTTCCTGCCCAAGGGATCCAGCACGGTCCTGCTCGGCCAGGTGCAGACGATGAACAAGGCGTTCTCCGGCCTGATCTTCGGCCTGCTCGGCGCGATCGTGCTGATCTACCTGTTGATCGTGGTGAACTTCCAGTCGTGGAGCGATCCGTTCGTGATCGTGAGCGCATTGCCCGCGGCGATCGCCGGCATCGTCTGGATGCTGTTCGCCACGCATACCAGCCTGTCGGTTCCCGCGCTGACCGGGGCCATCATGTGCATGGGCGTGGCCACCGCCAACTCGATCCTGGTGGTGAGCTTCTGCCGCGAGCGCCTGGCCGCGCATGGCGACGCGGCGAAGGCGGCGCTGGAAGGCGGCTTCGTCCGCTTCCGCCCGGTGCTGATGACCGCGCTGGCGATGATCATCGGCATGGCGCCGATGGCCCTGGGCATGGGCGAAGGCGGCGAACAGAACGCACCGCTGGGCCGCGCCGTCATCGGCGGCTTGATCTTCGCCACCATCAGCACGCTGTTCTTCGTGCCGATCGTCTTCAGCCTCATCCACCGCCGTGTTTCGCAGCCGTCCTCCCCGACGGCGCACGCCCCTGGAGCGTCCCCGCATGTCGCCTGATCAGTCCATCCCCGTCCCGCCGCGCCGGCTCCGCCTGGCCGCGCTCATCGCCTCGATCGTGGTCCTGGCCATCGTCGTCGCCGGGGTCGCCACGCGCGCCGGCGACGCGCGCCGGTTGCGCGCGTGGACCGCGGACCAGGCGGTGCCGACGGTGGCCGTGGTGGCGCCGGACACCGACCAGGGCAGCGGGGTCCTCAACCTCCCCGGCCGCCTGGAGGCGTATGCCCGCGCGCCGATCTTCGCCCGCACCAGCGGCTACCTGAAATGGTGGAAGACCGACATCGGCGCCAAGGTGAAAGCCGGCGACGTGCTCGCCGAGATCGAGACGCCCGACCTGGATCAGCAGTTGCTCCAGGCCAAGGCCGACCTCGCCAACGCGCACGTCAACGCCGCGCTGGCCCAGACCACCGCCAGGCGCTGGCAGGCCATGGGCCAGACCGAGGTCGTGTCCAAGCAGGCGGTGGACGAGAAGACCGGCGACTACGACGCCAAGCGCGCCCTCGCCCAATCGGCACAGGCCAATCTCGAACGCCTGCAAGCGCTGAAGGGCTTCGCCAGACTGGTGGCGCCGTTCGACGGCACCGTCACCGCGCGCCAGACCGACGTCGGCGCGCTGATCAACGCCGGCGGCGGCCAGGAACTGTTCGTGGTGTCGGACACGCGCAAGCTGCGCATGTACGTGAACGTGCCGCAGAGCGACGCGCCGGCGGTGCACACGGGCAGCCGGGTGACGCTGACAGTGCCGGAATACCCCGGGCAGACCTTCAGCGGCGTCGTCGACAGCGCCTCGGGGGCGGTCAATGCCGCCTCCGGTACCACGCTGGTCCAGGTCGCCGTGGACAATCGGGACGGCAAGCTGATGCCCGGCGGCTACGCCAGCGTCCGCTTCGATCTTCCGGCCGACGCGGCGCGGCTGCGGGTACCGGCCAGCGCCCTGGTGTTCGACGACAAGGGCCTGCGCGTGGCGGTGGTCGACGCGCACGACACGGTCGCCTTCAAGCCGGTCACCATCGCGCGCGACTTCGGCAAGACCGTGGAACTGGGGTCCGGCGTGGCCGCCGGCGATCGCCTGATCGAGAGTCCGCCGGACGGCCTGGCCGATGGCGACAAGGTGCGCATCAGCGCGCCGAAGGCCGAAGGCGGACACGCCAAGGCGTGATCCCCGCGCAGCGGCGTCGAGGCGCCGCTGGAAACAGCCGGCGACGCGCGGGCGGCTGGCCGGCAACGGCGATCGCCCGGACGCCTGCCTGCGCAGGACGCCGCCCGCCCGGCGCTCACGTTGCCGGAACGAACCGCACCGTGGCGAAGATGCCGCCGCCCTCGGCGCTTTCCAGGGCGACCTGCCAGCCGAAGCGATCGCACAGCCGGCGCACGATCGACAAGCCCAGCCCGGTGCCCTGCGGGCGCTCGGGTTCGGCGCGGAAGAACGGCTCGAAGGCGTGCCGCAAGGCCTCCTCGGACATGCCGATGCCGGTATCGCGGATGCGGATGCGGTCGGCCTCGACCTCCACCTCGATACGCCCGGCGTCGGTATAGCTGCAGGCGTTGCGCAACAGATTGCTGACCACCACGTGCAGCACCCGCGGCGGCGCGTGCAGCGTGGCCGGCGCCAGCACGCGCACGCCCAGGGTCACCGGTTTTCCGGTCAGCAGCTCGCGCGCGTTCTCGGCCTCGTATTCCACCAGCTCGGCGACATCGATGGTTTCGCTCTGCGGCACCACGTCCGCTTCCCGCGCCAGGATCAGGAAGGCGTCGATCACCGCCTCCATGTCGCGGCCGGCGCGCTGGATCCGCTGCAGGCTGCGTTGCAGCCGCGGCGGCAATTCCTGCTCGGTCATCGCGATGTCGGTGGCGACGCGGATCACCGTCAGCGGCGTGCGCAGTTCGTGGCTGGCATCGCGGGTGAAGTTGCGCTCGCGGGCGACGTGGTCGGTGACGCGCAGGGCCAGCGCATGCAGGGCCGCGGCCAGTTGTCGCGCCTCGCCCTGCACGTCGGCCGGCAGGTTCTCCGGCGCCAGTTCGGCGGCAGCCGGGTGCCGAGGATCCCAGCGCGAGACCCGCCGTGCCAGCCAGTTCATCGGCGACAGCAACCGCCGCGACACCCGCCAGGTCAGCCACGCCACCACCAGCACCGCGACCAGGGTCAGCAGGGTCGGCACCACGCCGAACCAGAACGCCAGCCGCTGCGCCGGGGCGCGCAGGAACACCAGATACAGGCGTCCGGCCTGGGTCTGCTCGACCAGCACCATCTCGCCGCCGGGGCGGTCCTCGTGCAGGCCCGGTGCCAGCCCGCGCAGGTCGGCGGGCACCGCGGCATCGGATTGGCCGGGCGCCACCAGATAGCCGCGCAAGCTGTGGCTGTTGGGTGGCGGCTGCTGCGGCAGTTGCGCGTGCAGGCGCCAGTAGTAGCGCGCCTCCTGCTTCAGGATCGAGCCGACCAGCGAGTGCTGCACGATCGCCACCGCCAGATAACTGGCGAGCGTCACCGCACAGCCCGCAAACACGATGCGGGCGATCAGGGCGAGGCGAAGTTTGCGCGGCAACCCGTGCGGCATACGGAATCCGTGAGCGTTGCCGCGATTATAGGAAGGCCGATCGTGAGCCTTTCGTGCAAGCGGCCCCGTTCACCGGAGCCGCTGCGCTGTGCACGATCGGGCGCCGCCTCAGCTCATCGGCTGGGCGATGTCGGCGATGCGATAGCCGGCGCTCTGCACGGTGTGCAGCAGCGGGCGGTCGAACGGCTTGTCGATGATCTTGCGCAGGTTGTAGAGATGGCTGCGCAGGGTGTCCGAGTCCGGCAGGCCGTTGCCCCAGATCTCGCGCTCGATCTCCTGGCGGGTGACCACGCGCGGCGATTCGCGCATCAGGATGGTCAGCAGGCGCAGGCCGATCGGCGACAACTGCAGTTCGGTGCCGGCGCGGGTGGCGCGCATGCTCACCGGATCCAGCACCAGGTCGGCCACCTTCAGCACTTCCGAGCCGACCTGGCGGCGCTCGCGGCGGATCAGCGCGCGCAGGCGCGCTTCCAGTTCCTGGATCGCGAACGGCTTGGTCAGGTAGTCGTCGGCGCCGAAGCCCAGGCCGGTGAGCTTGTCGTCGAGCGTGTCGCGCGCGGTCAGCATCAGCACCGGGGTGGACTTGCGCGCGTCGTTGCGCAGGCGGCGGCACACTTCGATGCCGTCCAGGCGCGGCAGCATCAGGTCCAGCACCACCACGTCGTAGCTGTTCTCTGCCGCCAGGCGGTAGCCGTCCAGGCCATCGCAGGCGTAATCCACTTCGAACCCGCGGCCTTCCAGATACTCGCCGATCATCTCGGAGATATTGCGGTTGTCCTCCACGACCAGCACGAGTCCGGATGTTTCCTTGGTCTGACGCATAACGCTTCCTCAGTCTTCAGCTTTGTGAAACATGCCGGATGGGCAGTGGTGGCGGCGTGAAGACCGCTTCATGTGCCTGAGTCAATAAAAAATTACTTTTCAATCAATGGTTTGAGCTGCGGCCACACGTTGTCCAGCACCTTGGGCTGGGCCGCGGCGGTGGGGTGCAGGCCGTCGCCCTGCATCAGCGCCGGGTTCAGCGCCACGCCCTCCAGCAGGAACGGCAGCAGGCCGGTCCGGTACTGCCTGGCCAGGTCTGCGTAGACCGCACGCAGGCGCTGCCGGTAGCCCGGTCCGTAGTTCGGCGGCACGTCGATGCCCAGCAGCAGCACCTTCGCGCCGGCGTCACGGCTGAGCACGATCATCTTCTCCAGGTTGCCGCGCAGTTCGGCCGGGCTCAGCCCGCGCAATGCGTCGTTGCCGCCCAGTTCGATGACCACCACCGAGGGCCTGTGCTTCTGCAGCAGCGCCGGCAGGCGGGTCAGCGCGCCGGAGGAGGTCTCGCCGCTGATGCTGGCATTGACCACCGCCGGCGGCGCCCGCATCTGTTGCTGCAGGCGCTTGTCCAGCAAGGCCACCCAGCCGGACTGCACCGGGATGTTGTGCGCCGCGCTGAGGCTGTCGCCGAGCACCAGCACCGGCCCCGTCGCACCTTTGGCACAGGCGATGGCGGGCAGCAGCACCGACCATGCCAGCAACAGCCAGGCGCGCCGCAACCAGGCCCGCTTGCTTCTCGTCTCGTCGCCACGCATCCGGAGATTTCCTCATCGACAGTCAGGCCCCCACTCTTCGCGCCGGCATCGCCATCGACGTGCGCGATGTCGGCAAATCCGTCAGCGGACCGGAGGGCACGGTCCACATTCTCGACAAGGTGGGATTGACCATCGGTGAAGGCGACAGCGTCGCCATCGTCGGGGCCTCCGGGTCCGGCAAGACCACCCTGCTCGGGTTGCTGGCCGGCCTCGACCTGCCCACGCGCGGCGAGATCGTGCTGGCCGGGCAGTCGCTCAACACGCTGGACGAGGAAGCCCGTGCCGCGCTGCGCGCGCGCGAGGTCGGCTTCGTGTTCCAGAGCTTCCACCTGCTGCCGTCGCTGACCGCGGCCGAGAACGTCGCGCTGCCGCTGGAGCTGGCTGGACGCGAGGATCCGGCGCGGGTGCGCGAGGTGCTGGAGGCGGTCGGGCTGAGCACGCGGGCGCGGCACTATCCGCGGCAACTGTCCGGCGGCGAGCAGCAGCGCGTGGCGCTGGCGCGCGCGTTCGTGGCGCGGCCGCGGATCCTGTTCGCCGACGAACCCACCGGCAGCCTCGACCAGGCCACCGGGCAACAGATCAGCGACCTGCTGTTCGCACTCAACGAAGGCAGCGACACCACCCTGGTGCTGGTCACCCACGACATGCGCCTGGCGCAGCGTTGCGAATACCGCTACCGGCTCGACGGCGGCCGCCTGCGCGCCGCCGACGCGGCGGCCGAGGCATGAACGTCCTGCGCCACGCCGCGCGCGCGCTGCGCCGCGAACTGTTCGCCGGCGATCTGCTGACCGTGTTCGCCGCGCTGGTGCTGGGCGTGGCGGTGATGACCGCGGTCGGCACCCTGGTCGACCGGGTGACCCTGGCGCTGACCGGCAGCGCCGCCGAGGTGATCGGCGGCGACCTCGGCGTCAGCGGGCGCCAGGACATCCCCGCCGCCTTCGCCGAGGAAGCGCAGCGGCGCGGGCTGCGCAGCACGCGCCTGGTCAGTTTCCCCAGCGTGCTGTTCCACGGCGACGCCAGCCAGATGGCCAACATCAAGGCGGTGGGCGCAGGCTACCCGCTGCGCGGCGAGTTGCTGGTCGCGCGCGATACCGTCGGCGCCGGCAGCGAACGCGCCGGGCCGCCGCCGCGCGGCCAGGCCTATGCCGACCCGCGCCTGCTCGAGGCCCTGGGCCTGAAGCTCGGCGACGCGCTGGAGTTCGGTGCCGGCACGCTGCGCGTGACCCGGGTGCTGCGCGCCGAACCGGATGCCTCCGGCGAACTGATGCAGTTGTCGCCGCCGCTGCTGGTCAACCGCGCCGACGTCGATGCCGCCGGCCTGCTCGGCCCCGGCAGCCGCGCCTCCTACCGGCTGATGTTCGCCGGCGCGCCCGGCGAGATCGCCGCCCTGCGCGAATGGCTGGCGCCGCGCGCCAAGGCGTACCGCCTGGTCGGCATCGAGGACACCCAGCGCGGCGTGCGCGGCGCCTTCGACCGCGCCGGGCGCTTCCTGGCCCTGGCCGCGTTGCTGGCGGTGCTGCTGGCCGGCGTCGCCACCGCGCTGGCCGCCAACCGCTTCGCCCTGCGCCGTATCGATCAGGTCGCGGTACTGCGCTGCCTGGGCGCGCGCCAGCGCGACATCCTCGGCGCGCTGGCGGTGCAGTTGCTGCTGCTGGCGATCCCTGCCTGTGCGCTTGGCGTGGGCCTGGGCATGCTGGCCCAGGTCGGCCTGGTCGAGGCGCTGGGCAGCCTCATTCCCGACCGCCTGCCGCTGCCGCAGGCGACGCCGGCGCTGGCCGGCGCCAGCATCGGCCTGTTGCTGCTGCTCGGCTTCGGCCTGCCGCCGCTGCTGCGCCTGCGCGACGTGCCGCCGATGCGCGTGCTCAACCGCAGCTTCGCCGCGCTGCCGCCGACCTCGCTGCTGGTCTACGCCGCGGCCCTGGTCGCCACCGTGGTGCTGGCGGTCTACGCCACCGGCGACGGCGTGCTGGCGGCCTGGGTGCTGGGC
The DNA here is from genome assembly GCA_040509765.1 of Xanthomonas sp. GTDB lineage: Bacteria > Pseudomonadota > Gammaproteobacteria > Xanthomonadales > Xanthomonadaceae > Xanthomonas_A. The sequence goes on along the minus strand of JBEVKG010000303.1, from coordinate 6,289 downwards.
GGCCTGACCCTGCTGGCGGCGCTGGCCGCGGCGGTCGGCGGGGTGCTGCTGGCGGTGTTGCGGCGATTGCAGGGACGGCTGCGCGGGCCATGGAAACTGGGCCTGGCGGCACTGACCCGGCGCCGCGCGCTGAGCGTGGTGCAACTGGTGGGCCTGTCGCTGTCGCTGTGCGCCCTGCTGTTGCTGGCGGTGATCGGCCCCGGCCTGCTCGGGCAATGGCGCGACCGGCTGCCGGCGGACACGCCGAACTACTTCCTGATGAACATCCAGCCCGACCAGGCCGACCAGGTGCTCGCCACCCTGCGCACGCTCGGCGTCGCCGATGCGGCGGTGGAGCCGTTCAGTACCGGCAAGCTGGTGGCGATCAACGGCAAGCCGCCGCAGCGCCGCGAGCAGGGGCCGGACGACGATGGCGACGGCAGCGACCGGCCGATCAACTTTTCCTGGCGGCACCAGTTCCCCGCCGCCAACCGGCTGCTGTCCGGACGCTTCTGGGCCGCCGACAGCACCGCCGCCGAGGCCTCGGTGGAGGAAGGCTGGGCGCAGCGCTACGGACTCAAGCTCGGCGACCGCATCACCCTGCTGCTCGGCGACCAGCAGCGCAGCTTCACCGTGACCAGCGTGCGCAAGGCCGACTGGGATTCGTTCCGGGTCAATTTCTTCCTGCTGCTCAACGCCGGCGCGGTGCAGGATGCGCCGTACAACCTGATCTCCGCGTTCCATCTGCCGCGCGCCTCGGCCGCGCAGCTGAGCGGACTCAGCCGCGCCTATCCGAACGTGTCGCTGCTGGACATCGACGCGATCCTGCAGCGCGTGCGCGAGGTCATCGACCGCGTCGCCCAGGCGGTGCAACTGGTGATGGGCTTCAGCCTGCTGGCCGGCGCGCTGGTCCTGCTGGCGGCCTTGCAGGCCACCGCCGGCGAGCGCCGCTACGACAGTGCGGTGCTGCGCACGCTGGGCGCGCGGCGCGGGCAATTGCGCGGCGCGGTGCTGGTGGAGTTCGGCGCGCTCGGCCTGCTCGCCGCGCTGCTCGCCGTGGGCGCAGCGGCGATCATCGGCGTGGTGGTCGCCAAGCAGGCCTTCGACCTCGCGCTGTCGCCATCATGGCCGGCCCTGCTGCTCGGCGGCCTCGGCGGCGTGGCGCTGAGTCTGCTCGCCGGCTGGTCGGGCACGCGGCGCATCCTGCGCACCCCACCGGCGCTGGCGCTGCGCGAGCCCTGAGGGGAGCCGGGAGTGGGAGTCGGGAGTGGGGATTGGGAAGAGTGCCGCAGGCTGCACGGACGTGACGCCATCGGCGCTCGGCGGCGGTCTGTGGCGACGACGGCGGCGATGCCTGTTCCGCCTTGGGTAAGATCGCGGCACATCGAAAGGAGAAACGCATGAAATGGATTGTCGCCTGTTGCCTGCTGACCATGGCCAACGCGGCCGGTGCCGTGGTGGTCAGGGCGGACGTGGAGGAAGCGCGCTACCGGATTCCGGCGACGGCGTTCCCGGCGCTGGCCGACCTGCCCGGCGAGGGCCACGGCGTGCTGATCGCGCCGCGGTGGGTGGTCACCGCCGCGCACGCGGCGCCGATGCAGATGCCGGGCATGGCCCAGGACCTGTCCATCGGCGGCGTGGCATACAGGATCAAGCGCGTCGTGCTCCATCCCGGCTACCACAAGCTGCCCGACGCGCTGGTGCAGGAGGCACTGGCGACACACGACTTCTCCAAACTCTATGCGGCGCTCGGCGCGGCCGACGATATCGCGCTGATCGAGTTGGCTGCGCCGGTGCCGGGGGTGGCACCGGTCGCGCTGTACCGCGGCGACGAGGAGGTGGGCATGACCGCCGAGCTGATCGGCAAGGGTGCCACCGGCGACGGCCGCACCGGCCAGGATCCCCACGGCGCGCACCGCGGCGTGCTGCGCCATGCCTTCAACACCATCGTCGGCGCCGACCCGCGCTACCTCGCGTATCGCTTCGACGCGCCGCCCGCCGCCCTGCCGCTGGAAGGCATCACCGGCAGCGGCGACAGTGGCGGCCCCTTGCTGATTGGAGAGGGCGACGCGCGGCAACTGATCGGACTGGCATCGTGGGGCAACTATCCGGCGGACCATCCGTTCTGGAAGACCTGGACCGCGAATGGTTCGTTCGTGCAGGGCCTTTACGGCCAGATTGTGCACGCCGTGCGCGTGTCCCGCTATCTGCCATGGATCCAACAGGTGATATCCGCTGCCACGGACGACGCGTCGCCGATCGCGACGCCACAAGCGCTGGCGGCGTCCGGGCAAATGCAGGTTACGGCTCCCTGATCTTCGGGAGGCCGACTGGGATCTTCACCGAGTCCGAACCCGCCGCATCCTGTGCACGCCGCCGGTGCTGGCCTTGCGCGAGAACTGAGCCCACGGCGACCCGGCACACCGCACCGCTGCAGGACGCGGGCGTCGCCCACGCATGCTTGAAACCGCCGGCGGCGCGCACCGCCGACGGCGATCGGCGAACCACGACGAATCCCCAATCCCCAATCCCCAATCCCCAATCCCCAATCCCCAATCCCGGCACCACGCACATGCCGGTTGCGTATAAGCACCATCCGAATCGTTGCTTCGGCGCGCGCCGGACGCGGCCTAGAGTGGGCATGGACGCCGCATGCCGGAGCCGCGGCGTCGCATCCTTCGCAGACGAGGCCGCCGCATGGCACGCGCATCCATCGCAACACGGCCGGTCGCCGCCGCGGCGCCGACGGTCCGCATCGAACCGTTCGCCGCGCCGCTGGGCGCGCAGGTGCTTGGGCTGGACCTGACGCAGCCGCTGGACGCCAGCACGTTCGCATTGCTGCATCGCGCACACCTGCACTACCACGTGCTGGTGTTCCGCGACCAGCGCATCACCCCGGCGCAGCAGGTCGCCTTCAGCCGCCGCTTCGGCCCGCTGCAGATCCATGTGCTGCGCCAGTTCCAGCTGCGCGATCACCCGGAAGTGCTGGTGGTGTCCAACATCAAGGAGCATGGCCAGCCGATCGGGCTGGGCGATGCCGGCCACTACTGGCATTCGGATCTGTCGTACAAGCCGACCCCGAGCCTGGGCTCGATGCTGCTGGCGCAGGAGTTGCCGGCCGAGGGCGGCGACACCTTGTTCGCCAACCAGCACCTGGCCTGGGACACGCTGCCGCTTGAGCTGCAGCGCGCGGTCGACGGACGCCTGGCCGAGCACAGCTACCTGGCCAAGTACGAGGACCTGCGCAAGCGCAGTCCGTGGCGGCCGCCGCTGACCCAGGCGCAGATCGACGAGGTGCCGCCGGTGCGCCATCCGATCGTGCGCACCCATCCGGAGACCGGGCGCCGCGCGCTGTTCGTCAGCGAACACTTCACCACCCGCATCGTCGGCCTGCCGCAGGACGAAAGCGACGCGCTGCTGCAGGCGCTGTTCGCGCACAGCAGCGCCGATGCGCTGGTCTACCGGCACCGATGGCAGCCGCACGACATGGTGTTCTGGGACAACCGCTCGGTCACCCACCTGGCGGGCGGCACTCCGGATCACCTGCGCCGACGCCTGCACCGCACCACCATCGAGGGCGACGTGCCGTTCTGAGCCGGGCCCCTGCACGCGGCGCATCCGCCGCTGTCCGACAGCGCAGTCCCCTCCCCCACTGGAACGACACATGACCGCTTCCGATTCGCTCGCTCTCCTGCCCACCGCGCCGCCCCCCGCCGCGCCGCGGCGACTGCGTTGGTTCGCCACCGCACTGCTCGCCGTCGCGCTGTTGCACACCCAGCCTGCGCAGGCCGAAGGCCGGCTGCGCATCGCCAAGCAGTACGGCATCGTCTACCTGCTGCTGGATGTGGCGCAGGAGCAGAAGCTGATCGAGAAGCACGGCAAGGCTGCCGGCATCGACATCGCGGTGGAGACCGTGCAGTTGTCCGGCGGCGCGGCCGCCAACGATGCGCTGCTGTCCGGGTCGATCGACGTGGCCGGCGCCGGCGTCGGCCCGCTGTTCACCCTGTGGGACCGCACGCGCGGCCGCCAGAACGTGCGGGGCGTGGCCTCGCTGGGCAACTTCCCGTACTACCTGATCAGCAACGATCCGCGGATTAAGACCCTGGACGACTTCGGCCCGCGCGACCGCATCGCGGTGCCGGCGGTCGGCGTGTCGGTGCAGTCGCGCTTGCTGCAGCATGCCTCGGCGCAGCGCTGGGGCGAGCGCGCCTACAACCGACTGGACGCGCAGCAGGTGGCCTTGCCGCATCCCGACGCGGCCGCGGCGATCATCCGCGGCGGCACCGAGATCACCGCGCACTTCGCCAGCCCGCCGTTCCAGGAACAGGAACTGGCGCGCAACCCGAAGGCGCACATCGTGCTCGATTCGTACGCGATCGAAGGCGGCCCGACCTCGGCCACGGTGCTGTACGCCACCGAGAAGTTCCGCCGCGACAACCCCAAGACCTACCAGGCCTTCGTCGCCGCGCTGGCCGAGGCGGCGGTCTTCGTGCAGCGCCAGCCGGAACAGGCGGCGGACCTGTTCGTGCGCCGCAATGGCGGCAAGATCGACCGCGCGCTGGTGCTGCGCATCCTCAAGGACCCGAAGGTGCAGTTCAAGACCGCACCGCAGAACACGCTCAAGCTCGGCCAGTTCCTGTCCCGGATCGGCGCGATCAGGCAGGCGCCGGCCTCGGTCAAGGATTATTTCTTCGACAGCGCGCAAGTCGCCGGAGGCAGTTGAGATGAATCCCTTCGCCTTGACGCCGGCGCCGTTGCTGCAGCTCGAGCGGGTCAGCCTGGACTACGCCAGCGGGTCGCGCGTGGTCCGCGCCACGCACCAGGTCAGCTTCGACGTGTACGCCGCCGACCGGCTGGTGCTGCTCGGCCCGTCAGGCTGCGGCAAGTCGACCCTGCTCAAGGCCATCGCCGGTTTCGTCGCGCCCAGCGAAGGACAGATCCGCCTGGATGGGCAGGTGCTGCGCGCACCGGGACCGGACCGGGTGGTGGTGTTTCAGGAATTCGACCAGTTGGCGCCGTGGAAGACGGTCCGCCAGAACGTGGCCTTCGGCTTGCGCGCGGCCCGAAAACTGGGGCGGCACGAAGCGGGCGAGCGCGCGGATCATTTCCTGCACAAGGTCGGGCTGTCGGCGTTCGCCGATGCCTACCCACATACCTTGTCTGGCGGCATGAAACAGCGCGTGGCGATCGCGCGAGCGCTGGCCATGCAACCGCGCGTGCTGCTGATGGACGAGCCGTTCGCCGCGCTCGACGCGCTGACCCGCCAGCGCATGCAGACGGAGGTACTGGAGTTGTGGGACGAGGCCCGCTTCACCCTGGTGTTCGTGACCCACTCGATCGAGGAGGCCTTGCTGGTCGGCAGCCGCATCGTGCTGCTGTCGGCGCATCCGGGCCAGGTGCGCGCCGAACTCAACAGCCACGGCTTCGGCCCGGCCAGCGTCGGCAGCCCGGCGTTCCAGCACGCCGCGCAGCGCATCCATCGGCTGCTGTTCGATCCGCCGGGCGACGCCGGCGTCGGTGACGACACCGAGGGGACAGCGACGGCCGCCAGCAACGTGGCGCCATTGCGTCGGCGCGCCGGCGTGCGCGAGGCCGCGCCGTGAGCGCCGCCGCACCGCTGCGGCCGCCGATCCGCGCCGAGTACGAAAGCCCGGTCGTTCCCTACACCGCTACCGTACCGGCGGCCGTGGCGCGGCGGCGGCAGGTCCCGGACTGGCTGCGCCAGGCGCTGGTGCTGGTCGCGCTGGCGGCACTGTGGGAAGCGGCGGCGCGCTGGCTCGACGACGACCTGTTGCTGCCGAGCTTCCTGCAGACCGCGCATGCCTTCGTCGACGGGATATGGACGGGCGAATTGCTGGGCCGGGTCGGCGCCTCGCTGCGCATGCTCGCGCAAGGCTATGCGCTCGGTGTGGCATTGGCCTTCGGCCTGACCGCGCTGGCGGTCTCGACCCGGATCGGCCGCGACCTGCTGGGCACGCTGACGGCGATGTTCAATCCGTTGCCGGCGATCGCCCTGCTGCCGCTGGCCCTGCTGTGGTTCGGCCTGGGCAACGGCAGCCTGGTGTTCGTGCTGGTGCACGCGGTGCTGTGGCCGCTGGCGCTGAACACCTACGCCGGCTTCCAGGGCGTGCCGGAGACGCTGCGCATGGCCGCGCGCAACTACGGTCTGCACGGCCTGCGCTACGTGGTCGCGATCCTGGTGCCGGCGGCGCTGCCGGCGATCCTGTCCGGCCTGAAGATCGCCTGGGCGTTCGCCTGGCGCACACTGATCGCTGCCGAACTGGTGTTCGGCGCCACCTCCGGCCAGGGC
>JBEVKG010000302.1:0-6848 GCA_040509765.1 Xanthomonas sp. | reverse complement strand
GACGGCGGCCTTCTTTCCCCAGGAGCGACCATGGCTGGACCGACCGCATTGAACGACCTGATCGAAGCGCTGGCCGGCGCCGTGATCGAGGCGCAGGACCGCATCGAGCAGCATCAGATGGCCAATCTCGGCGACTACTTCGACGAGTTCCACCGGCCCAAGAGCGTGATCATCCGCCTGCCGTCGCAGCATCCGCAGGCCGCCGAAGGCGACGAGGACTACTACCGCGCACCGCTGCTGCCGCTGGTCTCGACCAACGTGCTGCGGATCAAGGACGTGGAGATCAGCTTCGATGCGCAGCTCGGCGATCTCGGCGGCCTGCAGTCGGCCGACGGCTTCTTCGCGCCGGAGTCGCCCGGCCCGCGCGGTGCCTGGCAGGCCAAGCGCACCGCCACCCGTTCCAGCGTGCGCGTGGATACCAGCGCCAGCGCGCGGAGCCAGCGTCAGAGTGCCGTCCACGTCGTGCTGCGCGTGGAGGGGACCGAACCGACTGACGGAGCGGCCAGATTGCTCAACCATCTGGCGCAGACGCAGGGCGTGTTCAAGACGGTCATGGCCGACAAGCCGGACGTCGCGGGCACGGACGATGTAACCAATCCCACCAACTAAGGAGTCACTGCAATGGCTGACGAACTCGTCAATATGTCAAGTCAATTCAAGGGTCTGCCGATGGGCGACCTGATCGGCGGCCCGCTGGATGCGGCCTGCGACGCGCAGGTCAAGCTGGCCCGCGCCACCGCCGATTTCATCCGCGTCATCGGTTTCCTGCCGCCGGACAACCCGGACCCGAAGAATCCGCAGGCAACCGGCGCCACCCGTACCGCCAGCTTCCGCTTCAAGCGGCCGGTCGACGATCCGGACAAGGCCGGTGGCATCGCCGAGGAGGACGTCGAACTGGAAGTGCCGCTGCTGGCCATCGTCAACGTGCCCAGCCTGAGCATCCAGACCGTGGACATCACCTTCGACATGGAAGTGAAGTCGTCCTTCTCCTCCAAGGAAAAGACCGATGCGTCGGCGTCGATGTCGGCGGACGTGGAATACGGCTTCGGCCTGTTCAAGGCCAAGGTGCACATCCAGGGCTCGGTCTCCACCAGCAAGGAGAACACGCGCAGCTCGGACAACTCGGCCAAGTACCACGTCTCGGTGCATGCCGCGGACAAGGGCCCGCCGGAAGGTCTGGCGCGGGTGCTGGACATCCTGCAGACCTCGGTGGCGCCGCGCAAGATCGGCAAGCCGGAACCGGTGCCCGCGTAAGTCCATAGCGGTCCGTTGAACCATCTCGTCGGGGGACTCGTCAACGATGTTCGACCTTACTGAAGTCAAGTTCGTCAAGCGGGTCGTGGTCGGCAGCGACAACCCGACGCAGATGCAATCGCCCGAGCAGATCGAGGCGGCGCGGGCCTTGCTCAACCGCTGCCTGAGCGATTCGCCGAAGGGCGCGATCATCGGCACCGAGAAGAATTTCGCCGTGCTGCAGATCGGCGAGCACCAGGTGGTGATGCAGTGGCTGTGTTACCACGTCGGCTTCCCGCGCAAGCCCGGCTGGCTGAAGGACGACTGATGGCCAGGCTGCCCTGCGAGTTCGACCTGTTCCTGCAGGGGCTGTCGGCGGCCTTGCTGGATGCGCAGCGGCGCTGCCGCGCGCGCCACGCACAGGCATTGCGTGCCTGTTTCGGCGCAGGCCCGACCCTGCAGGTGGAGACGGACGCAGCCGAGTCGCCATCGCTGCAGATCCCCTTGTGGGAACTGCGCGCATGGCAGTTGCCGCAGATCGGCGAACTGACCCTGGCCTTCGACGTCGAACTGGACGTGGTGGAGGTGCCGGACGAGGCGCCACGCCTGCTGCTGCAGGTGCAGCCGCGACGGCCACGACGGCCCGGCCACCGTTTGCAGATCCTGTTCCGCGGCACCCACACCCCGGTCGGCGAGGTGCTGTTCGACGGTCAGCGGCTGAAGGTGTGGCCCCTGTCCGACGCGCCCGCCGCGCCCGATCCCGCCCAGGAGACCGCACATGCGTAGACACGGCTTCATCCTGTCCCGGCACGACACCGACCTGTGGTGCCGAGAACTGCATATCGACCTGCGCTCGCTGGCCCGCGCGCAGCGGCTGCGCCGGCGCCGCCGCCGGGCGCTGTGGCTGCTTGCCGTACTGTGCCTCGTGGCGGCGGTCCTGGCGCTGATCTGGTTCGGGTTGTCCTGACCGCTCCCGTCGTTTTCCCTTCGTATCCAACAGGAGAGTCGCATGCGTATCCGTTCGCGTGGTGTTGCGCGTTTTCCCCTCTGGCTGGCGCTGTGCCTGGCCGTGCCGGCCGCCGCCGGCGCCTCACCGCAGGCATCTACGCCTGCCGCGCCTGCCGCAGCGCCCGGCGCAGAGGCACTGCCGCCGGGCGAATGGAGCGGCGCCCTGGCGCTGGATGCGCAGCGCCTGGCGGCGGTGCGCCTGGTCCAGCGCGACGGCAAGGCCAGGCTGCTGTTCGGCGCGCCGTTGAACTGCACGCTGCTGGTCAGGCCGCAACCGGGCAACGGCTTCACGCTGGACTCGATCAACGGCGGTGCCTACTGCGACAAGCTCATGGGCAAGTCGCTGCGCGTGCAGCGCAGCGGCGACGACCTGCGGCTCAATGTCGACGGCACGGACCTGCCGGTGGTGCTGCATACCGATCCGGGGCAGCCCAGTCCGCTGCAGGGCATGTGGCGCGGACTGATCCACACCGAACGCGGCAATATGGTCGTGAGTGTGCAACTGAGCGTCGCCGCGACGCCGCAGGCGCCCGGTAGCGCCACCGTGCAACTGAGCTATGGCGCGCCGCGCCAGTGCAGGCTGCCGGCACGCTACCTCGCCACGCGTGAGGGAACGGCGCTGTACGCGCTGGACGTAGCCAATGGAGGCTATTGCGATCTGCTGAGCGATGGTCAACTGACTCTGCGCGCCAAGCAGGATGGCAAGCTCGAACTGCAGACCGTGGACCGCGCCGGGACGCGTCGGGAAAGCGCGCTGCTGGAGCGCGCGCCCGCCAACCCGTAATCTGTCGCGCAGACGCGCCGGCCTTCGTTTACGTCCAGGAGTCGTGCGATGAACCTCGTCTGGATCAAGGCGCTGGTCGCCGCCGTGTGGCGCCGGCTGATCACGGCCCGGCGGGCCGGGCTGCGGCTGCCGCCACCTGGCATCCTGCCGCAGTTGCGCGCCGAGTGCGAAGCGATGGCGCGCTATGCGCTGGAACACGGCATGGCGGTGCCGCCGGAGCTGGTCGCGCGCCTGTCGGCGCTGTTGTGCGCCGGTCCGGCCGATGGCGAACCCGGCGAGATCGAGCCGCATGCGCACGAACTGGCGGTGACCCACCGGCGACTGGCGCAACTGATCCGCCCGGCGACGCCGCAGGCGGTGTTCCTGCTCGACGCCGAACGTCGGCGCCCGCACTGGGCGACCCTGCTCGGCCCGCTGCCGCTGGTGCGCGCGCTGACTGCGACCTCGCTGTTGTTCCTGTTCGCGGTGGTGGCGACGGCCCTGTCCAGCAAGGTCAGTGCGGACAACGTGCGCCTGGGCTTCCTGGATTCCTCCGGCAGCGTGCTGCTGTGGAATGCGCTGTTCCTGCTGTTCTGCGCCGGGCTGGGCGCCTCGTTCTCCTCGCTGTTCCAGGTGCACCGCTACGTCGCCGACGCCAGCTACGACCCCAAGTACGACGCGTCCTATGGCGCGCGCATGATCCTGGGCCTGATCGCCGGGCTGATCCTGGTCGAAGTGCTGCCGCCGGATCTGTTCGAAAGCGGCAGCATGCGCAGTTTCGGCAAGCCGACCCTGGCGATGCTGGGCGGCTTCTCCGCCACCGCGGTGTACCGGCTGCTGCAGCGCCTGGTCGATTTGATGGAGACGCTGGTGCGCGGCGACACCTCGGCGCAGGCACAGGCGTCGCTGGAAGTGCAGCGCGCCAGCAACGACACCGAGCGCATGCGCTGGCAGGGTGAGCTGGCCGCGCAGTTGATGGCCTTGCAGCAGTCGATCGAGGCCGGCACGCCGCCGGCGGCGATCCAGCAGCGGCTCGCCGACTTCGCCCGCGCGATGCTGCAGGTGGAAGCGGCCCGGTTGCCGCCGCCGCCACCGCCGCCATCTCCCGCGGCGCAATGAGCCTGCCGGCGCATCGCCGGCGTCTGAAGCATCGTTCTCCGGCGCAGAACTTCGTTCTGCGTCACAGCGCGTGCGCCCTAGCACGGGATTCTGTCTACAAAGCGAGACGAATGCGGCAATCCGCACAAGTTCAGCCGCCGCCGCCACCCATATCAGCCTGAAGCCGATGGCCGCCATAGCGCAGCGTGACAAGCTGAGGACGTAACGCAAGCGCAGGTTCAGCGCTGTCGCATCGGTTGAAAAAAGGGGCGCGTCGCGCTGCAGGGGACGCGGGTTGCCGCGCGGTCGCGCGTTGGGAGATCCAATTGCCGGACACAGGTAGAGAATGAACACACGTATCGTGATTGCCGCCGAACGCAGCATCGTGCTCGAGGGCATGGTGGCCCTGCTCAACAACACGCCGCACATCGACGTGGTCGGCCACGCGGTCGACGGACTGGAGTGCGTGCAACTGGTGACCCGACGGCAGCCGGACGTCGTGCTGATGGACGTGATGCTGCCGGGCCTCAACGGCATCGAGGCCACCCGCCGGCTGTTGCAGCGCAGCCCGCGCAGCAAGGCGATCTGCATCGCCGCCTCCGATGCCGCGGCCAACGTGCGCGCGGTCATCGATGCCGGCGCCAAGGGCTACCTGGCGCGCAACAGCACCTTCCACGAATTGCTGCGCGCGATCCAGCAGGTCGGCAACGACCAGTTGTACATCAGCCCGCAACTGTCGCAGTCGCTGGTCAGCGAATACCGCTGCCCGCCCGGCGACGCCGTCTCGGCCTACACCCTGCTGACCTCGCGCGAACGCGAGATCGTGCAGTTGCTGTCCGAGGGGCTGTCGACCAAGGAGATCGCCGCGCGCCTGCATATCAGCGTCAAGACCATCGGCACCCATCGCGAGCACATCATGCTCAAGCTGGGCATGCAGAGCATCGCGCAATTGACGCGCTATGCGATCCGCGAAGGCCTGTCGCCGCTGGAGGGAGGCCGGGCCAGCGCGCGCCGTGCCGAGCACGACCGGCAGGAGCCGGCCAGCCGCTGCGGGTGAGGCGGCGAACGCCACGGCGGCGCCGCCGCGTGGCGATGGGGCGAGGTCCCAACAGCGGCCGCCGCGTGGCGGCGTGGTTCAGTCCGGGCGTCGCGCGCGCATCAGCGCCGCGACGGCCTGCGCACCGGCGTCGGCCTGGGCCTGCAGCGCCTCGCGCACCGCAGCCTGGTTGGCCGGCGGATGGTTCTGGCTGAGCTTGAACTTCAATTCGACCCGCTCGACCTCGAGCCGGAAGCCGACGATGCCGCGCAACTGGCGCCGGTGCGCGTCGTTGTCCGGCTCGTAGCGCCAGTCGCTGCCGATGGCCTGCTCATGGCGTTCGCTCAGCCGCGCCACCACGTCGGCCAGCATCGCTTCGTCGTCGCTGGGCTGCAGCCGTCCGTGCAGCTGCGCCGTGGCGTAGTTCCAGGTCGGCACCCGCGCCATCGCCTGCTTGTCCGGATACCAGCCCGGCGAGACGTAGGCGTGCGGGCCGTGCACGATCAGCAAGGCCGGCCCGGCGTGCCGCGCCTGCGGGTTGGCGCGCGACCAATGGCCTTCGACCAGGATGCGTTCGCCGTCGCGCCGGTACAGCACCGGCAACGGCGTGGCGCAGGGCAGGCCGTCGGCGACGGTGACCAGGGTGGCGAACTGGTGGTCCGCGATCAGTGCGTCCAGCGCGCCCAGGTCGTGTTCGGCGAAAGCCAGCGGGACGTGCATCGCCGGATCAGGCCCGTGCGCCCAGACTCTGGGTCATGCGCCCGCGCAGGCCGGCGTCGTCGTCGGCCTGCGGCGGCGACACCTCATCCAACGAGAAGCCGCGCGCCCGCGCATCGTCCTCGTCGAGGCCGTCGAAGGCGACGAATTCGGCGTCGAACAGCGCCGCGCGGGCGGTGTCCTCGCTGTCGTAGCTGAGCGTGTTGCCGTCGCTGTCCAGCACCTCGGCGGTGCCGGCGTCGCGCACGCGCAGGCGCGCCCACACCAGCAGGCGGCCGAGACTGGCCAGGTACCACTGATCGTGGGCGGGGGAATCTGAAGTCATGGAATCACCAGGGAAAGCAGCCAGAGCAGGGCAGCCATGCCCAGGCCGAAGAAGATGGTCATCAGCGACAGCCAGGCCGGCGTCGCCAGCCCGGACAGGCCGCGGTCGCCGAGCGGACGGTAGCGCCGCGCCAGCAGCCAGCCGAGTGCGGCCGGCTTGAGGAAGGCGCCCGGCCCGAACGCCGCCACCAGCGGCGGATGGCGGTCGCGGATGTGCACCAGGGTCAGCGGCCAGAAGATCAGGAACGCGCTGGCCCCGGCGATCGCCACGCCGACGAAGCACAGCGCGAAGAACAGGATCATGGCGTGCGCTCCTCGCGGCCGCTCAGAACTCGGCGCTGCCCGGCGCGCGCGGGTAGGGGATGGCGTCGCGGATGTTGCTCAGCCCGCACACGTACACCACCAGGCGCTCGAAGCCCAGGCCGAAGCCGGCGTGCGGCACCGTGCCGTAGCGGCGGAAGTCGCGGTACCACCCGTAGTGCTGCGGATCCAGGCCGAACTGCTGCATGCGCGCGTCGAGCACGTCCAGGCGCTCCTCGCGCTGGCTGCCGCCGATGATCTCGCCGATGCCCGGCGCCAGCACGTCCATCGCCGCGACGGTCTTGCCGTCGTCGTTCAGGCGCATGTAGAAGGCCTTGATGTGCTCGGGGTAGTTGGTCACCACCACCG
>JBEVKG010000301.1:0-7732 GCA_040509765.1 Xanthomonas sp. | reverse complement strand
GCCGCCGGCTGCGGCGCCGCCGGCGCCGGCCATCGCGGCGGAGAGCAGCGAGCCGTCCCCCGCATCGGCCGCCGACCAGCAGGCCGCCCCGGCCGCGATGGCCTTGCGCGCACCGGCGCGCGCGGCGACGGCGCAGGACACCTGGGCGCGCAGCGCACCCACCGACAACGTCCGCCAGGCCAAACCGACGGCCTCCGCGCGCGCGCAAGCCGCTGCGGCCGAGTCGGCGGATGCGCGCTTGCTGCCCTCTTCGACCCCGCCTGCCGCCCCCGCCACCGCATCGCCGCCGCCCCTGCCCTCCGCCGGCGCCTTGGCCGCCGTGGAGGCCGCAGTGGAAGCCGACGCGCAGCTGTCGCCACGACGCTGGCTTCAGCGGATCCGCGAGCGCCGCGACCGCGGCGACGTGGAAGCCGCCCGCGCCAGCCTGCTGCGCTTCCAGCGCACGCACCCGCACCGCGCGGTGCCCGCAGACCTGCGCACGCTGCTGCCGGACTGAGCCGCGCGCGCCGGCGCCGGCGCAGCAGGCCGACGTCGCGCCTGGTCTACAATGCCGCCGATGCCCGACACGCTCCCGCACCCCGTCAGCCACAGCGTGGAGATCAAGCACAGCCGCTTCCTGGCCCACGCCGCGCCGATCGCCGACGCCGGTGCGGCCCTCGCGTTCGTGCAGCAGGTGACGGTGGCCGACGCCACCCACAATTGCTGGGCCTACCGCCACGGCGACGAGTACCGCTCCAGCGACGACGGCGAGCCCGCCGGTACCGCCGGCCGGCCGATCCTGGCGGCGATCGACGGCCAGGGCTTCGACCGCGTGGTGGTGGTGGTCACGCGCTGGTACGGCGGCATCAAGCTCGGCGCCGGCGGCCTGGTCCGTGCCTACGGCGGCACCGCCGCCGAATGCCTGCGCCTGGCGCCGCGGCAACCGCTGCTGGCCTTGAGCCTGCTCACCCTGCACTGCGGCTTCGACGACCTGGGCGCGGTACATGCCGCGCTGAGCGCCTGCGCCGCGGAGAAACTCGATGAACGCTTCGATGCCGGCGGCGCCGAACTGCGCCTGCGCCTGCCCAACGAGCGCGTGGACGCCTTGAAAACGCGCCTGCGCGACGCCACTCGCAATCGAGTCCGCTGTTCGGAACCCGCCCCCGCATGAACACCCCGTCGGCCGACCAGGCCAAGTCGCTGCGCAGACTCGGCAGCCTGCGCACCCTGTGGCCGTTCGTGCGTCGCCGGCGTGGCCTGCTCGTCGCCTGGCTGGTGGCGCTGGCGATCTCCTCCAGCGCCACGCTGAGCCTGCCGGTGGCGGTGCGGCAGATGATCGATCACGGCTTCAGCGACAGCAGCCGCATCAATCAGTCGTTCGCCCTGCTGTTCGCGGTCGCGGTGGTGCTGGCGGCGGCCACCGCCACGCGCTTCTACTTCGTGTCGCTGCTCGGCGAGAAAGTGGTCGCCGACCTGCGCGAGCGCCTGTACACGCATCTGATCGGCCTGCATGCCGGCTTCCACGACCGCAACCGCAGCGGCGAACTGGTCTCGCGCCTGTCCGCCGACAGCGAACTGCTGCGCGGGGTCATCGGCAGCACCATGTCGGTGGCGCTGCGCAGCACGGTCACGGCCATCGGCAGCGTGGTGATGCTGTGCGTGACCAGCCCGCATCTGGCCGCCTACACCCTGCTCGGCATCCCATTGGCGGTGTTGCCGATCGTGCTCGGCGCGCGGCGCCTGCAGAAGATCTCGCGCGCCAGCCAGGATCGCGTCGCCGACGCCAACACCCTGGCCGCCGAGACCCTGGGCGCGGTGCGCACCGTGCAGGCGTATGCGCGCGAAGGCTATGAGCGCGGCCGCTTCGCCGAGACGCTGGCGCAGAGCGTGGCGGTGGCGCGGCGTCGGGTCGGCGCGCAGGCGCTGATCACCGCCGCGGCGATCGTGCTGATCTTCGGCGCCATCGTGCTGGTGCTGTGGTTGGGCGCGCACGAGGTCGCCGCCCACGAACTCAGCGCCGGCGCACTCGGACAGTTCGTGCTGTATGCCATGTTCGGTGGCGGCTCGGTGGCCTCGCTGGCCGAGGTCTGGAACGACCTGCAGCGCGCGGCCGGCGGCATGGGCCGCATCGCCGAACTGTTCCAGGAACACCCCGAAGTCGTCGCGCCGGCGCAGCCGCTTGCGCTGCCGCAGCCGCTGCGCGGCGAGGTGCGTTTCGACAACGTCAGCTTCCGCTATCCGCAGCGCCCCGATCACCCGGCGCTGGATGGCTTCGACCTGCACGTGCGGCCCGGCGAGAGCGTGGCCCTGGTCGGCCCCTCCGGCGCCGGCAAGAGCACGGTGCTGGCGCTGCTGATGCGCTTCCACGATCCGCAGTCCGGCAGCGTGCAGGTGGACGGCCTCGACCTGCGCGCGCTGGACCCGCCGCGCCTGCGCGAGGCGATCGGACTGGTGCCGCAGCACCCGACCCTGTTCGCCGCCAGTGCCGCCGACAACATCCGTTACGGCCGGCTCGAGGCCAGCGACGCCGAGGTCGAGGCCGCGGCGCGCGCGGCCGAAGCCGATGCGTTCCTGCGGCAGTTGCCCGACGGCTATGCCAGCGAACTGGGCGAACGCGGCGCGCGCCTGTCCGGCGGCCAGCAGCAGCGCATCGCCATCGCCCGCGCGCTGCTCAAGGACGCGCCGATCCTGCTGCTGGACGAAGCCACCAGCGCCCTCGACGCGCAGAGCGAGAACGCTGTGCAGCAGGCGCTGGAGCGGCTGATGGCCGGGCGTACCACCCTGGTGATCGCGCACCGCCTGGCCACCGTGCTCAAGGCCGACCGCATCGTGGTGATGGACCACGGCCGCATCGTCGCCCAGGGCACCCACGCCGAGCTGCTGGCGCAGGACGGGCTGTACGCCGAACTCGCTCGCCTGCAGTTCATCGACTGAGCACGCCGCGCTAACGATGGCGGGACTACGGTCGGATCGCGTCTGCCGCGGTCCGCGCCTGTCGCGACCGCCGCCGGCGTCCCACATGCGATGCAGCGTTCGACAGGAGGCTCCCGATGTCCTTTCGTCAATTGCCCGCCCTCGGTCCCGACGGCGAGGCCTATCTGATCACCGAATTCCAGGACGATGCGCCGCGCCAGCAGCAGGCGCAGCACGACCCGCACGCCGACAGCGGTCTGCGCTACGAACTGGCCGACGGCCGCAAGCTGATCCGTCGCGGCCAGCAGTTCGTCACCACCGGCGGCGAACTGACCCTGACCGCCGTCTAGCACCGCGGACAGCCGCCGCATCCCGTCATCGCGGCTGGCGTTCGGGGCGCTGGCGGCGGGTTGGTCAAATTTTCGCCATGCCACTTGACAGGCCCGCCACGCAAGGCGCGCCGACGGTTATCCACATGTTTGCGCAGTGGCCATCCACATGGGCTGTGGATGAATCGGCGCGGCGTGCGTTGTGCCATGCCCTGCGTGTCGGGGGAACGGTCGCGGCTGAAACCGCTCCTACGAAAGCGGAAGCGCAGGGGCTGTCGCAGGAGCGGCTTCAGCCGCGATCACGCCAATCCGGAACATCGCGCCATCGGCAAGCGCCGCGCCACTCAGCCCGCCAGCACCCGCCCGATCCCACTGGCATCGATCTCCGCCGCAGCCGTGCGCACCGACGCGGCGTCGCTGGCCGGATCGAAGCCGAGGCGGAAATGCAGTTCGCCTGCCTGCGTGCGCGAGGAATGGATCGAGGCCAGGTTGACGCCATGGCGCTCGAACACGTGCAACAGCGCGCGCAGCGAGCCGGCGCGGTCTTCCGGCAGGTACACGCTGAGCGTGGACTGCTCGGTCAGATCGGCCAGCAGGTACCCCACCCGCTCGTAGCTGTAGTTGCCCTGGGCGATCGCCGCCTCGCCCAGCGCCTGCCGGTTGGCGTCGAGGAACTCGGCGCGGAACTGCGCGCGCGCCGCATCGTCGCCGCGGCCGACCTGCGTGCGCAGCCGCGCCAGCTGCGCGATCAGTCCATCGAGCACGCTGCCGACGTGCGGATTGCCGAACTGGATGTCTTCGTAGATGGCCGGATTCAGGGCCAGGATGCGCGCGATGATCGCGGTATCCAGTTCGAACGAGGCCGAGCGGTACGGCAGCAAGGCCTGCAACGGTCCCAGCGCCGGCGCATGCTCGCGCAGCACACCGGCCTGGGCCAGGTGCGTGGCGTGGACCATGGCCTGCACCAGCGCCATCACCCGGTCGTGGTGCTCGGGCGTGGTGCGCACGCACTCGCCTTCCAGCGCCGCGCACATCCGCTGCAGCCAGGGCTGCCACTGCACCACCCGCGCTTCGCAGACCACCAGCACCCGGCCCTTGAGCGTGGGCGACTTCGGCGGCGCGGTCATCGGATGCAGCCCGGCCACTTCCGCCTGCGAGGCCAGCATCGCCGCCACCGGCTCGGCCTTGACCGAGGTGACGTCCAGCCACAGCTGGCCGCGCTCGCGGCCGCCGGCACGCTGCACATAGTCGCCGATCAACGCCGGCGTGTGCCGGATCGGGGCCGAGAAGATCAGCACCTGCGCCTGCTGCAGCAACGCCTCCGGCGCCAGCGACTGCGGGTCGGCCGGATCGTGGCCGATCACCTCCAGTTGCATGCGCTCGCGGAAGAAGCGGCTCAGCCAGCGGCCATAGGCGCCGGCGCTGCCGACGATGCCGACGACCGGGCGCAGGCTCACGCCAGGCGCTCGGCGACGAAGCGCAGCGGCGTGGCCAGCGCGGCCGGCGCGGCCGCCAGCACGTCCAGTTCTTCCACGTCCGCGGCCAGGGTCGCCTCCAGCGCCGCATGCACGCCGGCGATGGCGCGGCCGATCGCCGCCTCGATGCTGTCGCCGCGCAGCAGGAAGGCCACCAGCAGCGCCATCAGCACATCGCCGGTGCCGGCCACGTCCACCGGCAGCAATGGCGAGCACCAGCGGTAGACCGCCTCGCGGCTCACCGCCAGCGTCACCAGTTGCCCGGCATCGCCGACCACGCTGTGGGCGAGCACCCATTGCGGGCCGCGCGCCAGCAGCACGCGCGCCGCGGCGATCGCCTCGTCCTGGGCCAGCGCCGGCATGCCGGTCAGGCGGCCGAGTTCGAACGCGTTCGGCGTCACCAGCCACGCATGCGGCAACAGGCGCTCGGCGAAGATCGCTTCCAGGCCCGGTTCCACGTAGGGACCGGTATGCGTGTCGCCGATCACCGGATCCAGGCAGTAGCGCAGCGTTGGGCACTGCGGCAGCGTGGCGTCGAGCCAGTCGGCGAACGCCGCGCCGTTGCCGACGCTGCCGAAATAGCCGGACACCAGCATGCGCGCGCGTTGCGGCAGGCCGCGTTCGCTGGCGCCGAGCAACAGGTCGGCGAACCAGTCCGACGGCAGCACCTTGCCGCGCAAGGTCGCGTAGAACGGCGCATTGCTCAGCAGCGTGGTCGGGATCTCCGCCACGCGCAGGCCCAGCGCGCGCAACGGCGGCACCGCCGCGCTGTTGCCGGCATGGCCGTAGACCAGTTGCGACTGCACGGAAATGACGTCGACCGGCACCGGCCCGTCGGGCCGCTGGCGGCGGCCATGGATGAGATGACGTGCGGCGGAGCTGTCGGCGGAAGCGTTCATCGCCGTAGTGTAGCGCCCGCGCGAGGATGCCCAGAGGCGCGCGCATGCGCGGTGTTGCGGGGGCTTTCAGCAACAACGGCCTCAGCTGCGGCGCTCCGACGAGAAAGCGTCGCGGCTGAAGCCGCTCCTGCAACGGGGTGCGGGATGCGGGGGAACGCACACGCATCCAGAATCAAAAATTCTAGTTCTCTGCTCCGCTCCGCTCAGCGGGCGACGCTTACCCTTGGGGGAGGGGCTACCCCCCCGACGCTCCTGTGTCACCGCGTGGGGGCGGAAGCCCCTCCCACAAAACGCGTTGCAGCGGCCAGAAAGGCTGGGGAAATCCCGCATCCCGGCTGTCAACCGCCGCGGGCTGGTCATCCCGAATCCCCAATCCCGAATTCCGGCCCTACGACGTCATCCGATCCCAGAAACCCTTGACCCCATCGATGAAGGGCGCCGACTTCGGCGAATGCTTGCGCGCGTCCTCGCCGGTGAAGGTGGATTCGAACTGCTCCAGCAGCTTGCGCTGGTCGGCGGTGAGGTTGATCGGCGTCTCCACCACCACACGGCAGTACAGATCGCCTTCGCTGCGACTGCGCACCGAGCGCACGCCCTTGCCGCGCAGGCGGAACAGCTTGCCGGTCTGGGTCTCGGCCGGAATGCGGATCTCCGCCTCGCCGCCCAACGTGGCCACGCGCACGGTGTCGCCCAGCGCCGCCTGCGAGATGCGGATCGGCACTTCGCAGTGCAGGTCGTCGCCGTCGCGCTGGAAGATCGGATGCTCGCGCACCCGCACTTCCACGTACAGATCGCCCGGCGGGGTGCCGGCCGGACCGGCTTCGCCCTCGGCCGACAGGCGGATGCGGTCGCCGTTGTCGACGCCGGCGGGAATCTTCACCGACAGCACCTTGGTCTCTTCCACGCGCCCGGCGCCATGGCAGACGCCGCACGGGTTCTGCACGGTCTGGCCGCGGCCGGCGCAATGCGGGCAGGTCTGCTGCATGGCGAAGATGCCGCGCTGGATGCGCACCTGGCCGCGCCCGTGGCAGGTGCCGCAGGTCTCGACCTTGCCGTCTTCCGAGCCGCTGCCATGGCAGTGCTCGCATTCGCTCAGGGTCGGGATCTCGATGCGGCGCTCGATCCCGGCCACCGCTTCCTCCAGGTCCAGCTCCAGCACGTAGCCGATGTCGGCGCCACGCCGCGGCGCACGCCCGCCACCGCCGGCGCCGCCGAAGATGTTGCCGAAGATGTCGCCGAAGATGTCGCCCATGTCCGGGCCGCCGGCGCCGCCGCCCATCCCGCCCATCCCGTGCTCGAACGCGGCGTGGCCGTGCGCGTCGTACATGCGCCGGCGGTTGCCGTCGGACAGCACCTCATAGGCTTCCTTGCATTCCTTGAACGCGGCCTCGGCGGCTTGGTCGCCGGGATTGCGGTCCGGGTGGTACTTCATCGCGCAACGGCGATAGGCCTTCTTCAGCTCTTCGTCGCTGGCGGTGCGGGCCACACCCAGCACTTCGTAATAGTCGCGTTTGCTCATGGCTGGAAATGGGCGATGGGGAATGGGGAATGGTTCAAAACGGGCATCCTGTGGCGATCAGTCATAGCGGCGATGAAACCGGGAACCTTAAAACGGCGAAGGAGCGGAGCCTGAGCACCGCTCCTTCGAAAACCGATTCCCTAAGGCTGGATCACGCCTTCTTGTCGTCCTTGACCTCGGTGAACTCGGCGTCCACCACGTCGTCGGACTGGGCCGAGGACGCATGCGCGCCGCCGGCGTTGCCGCCCGGCTGCTGCTCGCCCGCCGCCGCGGCCGCGTACAGCGACTGACCGGCCTCTTCCAGCGCCTTGGTCTTGGCCTCGATCTGGCCCTTGTCGTCGCCCTTCATCGCGGTTTCCAGGTCCGCCAGCGCCGACTCGACCTTGCCGATCACGTCGCCGCCGACCTTGCTGCCATGCTCGGTGATCGCGCTGCGGGTGGCGTGGATCAGGCCGTCGGCCTGGTTGCGCGCCTGCACCAGCTCATGGAACTTCTTGTCTTCCTCGCGGTTGGCTTCCGCGTCGGCGACCATCCGCTGGATCTCGTCGTCCGACAGGCCGGAACCGGCCTTGATCTCGACCTTCTGTTCCTTGTTGGTCTTCTTGTCCTTGGCCGAGA
>JBEVKG010000300.1:0-27937 GCA_040509765.1 Xanthomonas sp. | reverse complement strand
GCCTGACCGCCCTGCTCGGCGGCATCGATGCGCAGGGCCGCGTGTCGCTGGCGCGCAGCGCCGGCAGCGGCCGCATCGACACCGCGCAGCTGCGCGTGATCGCGCCGGACGGCTCCGTCAGCCAATGGCCGATGGCCGACGACGGCCGCCATGGCGACGGTGCCGCGGGCGACGGCGTGTATGCCGGCGACTTCCCGGCGACCGCCACCGGCACCTATATCGCGCAGGTGGTGGTGCACGGCCATGACGCCGGCGGCCAGGCCTTCGTGCGCACCAGCGAGCACGTGCTGCCGGTGCTGGACACCAGCTTGCGCATCAACGCCGATGCGGTCGCCGCCAGCGCCCAGCCCGGCACCCGCCTGACCCTGCCGATTCCGGTGCGCATCGGCGGCGGCCAGGCGCCGGCGCACTACCGCGTACTCGGCGAACTGTGGGGCACCGGCCGCGACGGCAGCGCGGTGCCGGTGGCCTGGCTCGGCGGCATGCTCGCGCCGCAGGACGGACGCCTGCCGCTGAGCGTGGACGAACGCTGGATCGCCCGCGCCGGCGCGCGCGCGCCGTTCACCCTGCGCAACCTGCGCGTGGAGGATCCGGACAACTTCGTGCCGCTGGCCACGCGCGCGACGCTGCCGCTGACCCTGCCGGCGCTGCGCCGCAGCAGCGTGGCGCGCAGCAGCGGCGCGATCGACGAGAGCATGCGCATGGGCGAGCGCCCGGCGCAGCTGAGCGCCGCCGCCGACATGCAGGCGCAGGCCACCGGCAAGCGCCTGGTGCTGGTGCACGGCTACTGCTCGGGCGGGGTGTGGCCGGTGGCGCAGTTCAGCAATGCCTCCGCGTTCCTGGACGTCAACCAGAACCGCAGCAACGACCAGTTCGCGCAGCGCCTGGCGCAGTTCGGCAGCCAGTGGAACTCGTTCGGCACGGTGGCGCACAGCCAGGGCGGCATGGCCGCGCTGCATCTGTACGTGTACTACTGGAGCGGCCT
The DNA here is from genome assembly GCA_040509765.1 of Xanthomonas sp. GTDB lineage: Bacteria > Pseudomonadota > Gammaproteobacteria > Xanthomonadales > Xanthomonadaceae > Xanthomonas_A. The sequence continues at coordinate 26,952 of JBEVKG010000300.1, read as the reverse complement.
GGACAACGCCAGCGGCGGGCGGGTGATGCAGTCGGTGGGCACCCCGTACCAGGGCACCAACCTGGCCGGCATCCTGGCCGCGGTGGGCTCGTGGTTCGGCGTGGGCTGCGGCACCAACAACGACCTGACCTACGACGGCGCCAAGGCCTGGCTGGCCGGCATCCCCAACTCGGCGCGGGCGCTGGTGAACTACTACACCACCTCCTTCGCCAAGACCAACTGGTACACCAACGACTACTGCAATGCGGCCTCGGACCTGGTGCTGAGCGACCCGGAGGACGGCACCGTGGAGCAGGTCAACGGCCAACTGCCCGGCGGCGTCAACCGCGGCCACACCACCGGCCAGTGCCACACCACCGGCATGCGCGATCCGGCGCAGTACCTGGACGCCAGCCGCAACGCGACCATGAACGCCAACGCGGCGCGTTGAGCGGCCCGGATTGGGGGTTGGCAAAAGCCGCTGCACCGGGCGTGTAGGCCCGGTGCAGCGCCGATGCTGCGGGCTGCTGCAGTTTCGATCTGGATGCCGCTCTGTGTAGGAGCGGCTTCCGCCGCGACAGGCATTCCCGGTCACGCCCGTCGCGGCGGAAGCCGCTGCTACAGCCGTGGTGGAGGCGCTAGTGTCCCACCTCGGCCACCGGCGTGTCGCTCTGCGCATCAGCGCCGCCGCCGAGCACCTTGTACAGGGTGACGCGGTTACTGGCCTCGGTCAGACGAAGGGTGATCAGGTCCTGCTGCGCGGAGTACAGCGAGCGCTGCGAATCCAGCGCATCCAGATAGCTGTCCACGCCATTGCGATAGCGGGCCTCGGCCAGGTCGTAACTGCGCTGGGTGACCGCGACCAGGGCGCGTTGCGCATCTATGCGTTCGTCCAGCTGCGCGCGCGTGGCCAATGCGTCGGCCACTTCGCTGAAGGCGCTCTGGATGGCCTTCTCATACGTGGCGACGTTGACGTCGCGGGTGATGCGGGCCACGTCCAGTTCGGCCTTGAGCGCGCCGGCGCGGAAGATCGGCACACTGATGCTGGGCACGAACGACCAGGTGCGGTTGCCGGCATCGATCAGGCTGGACAGCGCGGAGCTGCTGCGCCCGGTGGAGGCGGTCAGCGAGATGGTCGGGAAGAACGCTGCGCGCGCCGCGCCGATGTCGGCGTTGGCCGACTTCAGCGTGTACTCGGCGTACAGCACGTCCGGGCGCTGCAACAGCACGCGCGACTCCAGCGGTGCCGGCAACGGCGCCAGCGTCACGCCACCCTCGAGCGCGGTGACCGGCGGCAGGGCATCGGCCGCCACCGGCGCACCGACCACCAGATCCAGGGCGTTGCGCGAGGTCGCCAGTTGCGTGGTGTAGCTGGCCACGTCGGCACGTGCGCTTTCCACGCTGGTCTGCACCTGCGCCAGGTCCAGCCCGGAGGCGATGCCTTCGCGATGCCGCGCCTCGGTGAGTGCCAGCGTCCGCCGCTGGCTCTCCAGGGTCTGCTGCGCCAGCGCCAGGCGTTGCTGGTCGGCAGCCACGGTCAGCCAATCGGCCGCGACCTCGGCGACCAGGCTCAGGCGCGTGCCGCGCTGGGTCTGCGCGGTGGCCAGATAGGTCTGCAGGGCTTCGTCCTTGAGGCTGCGGATGCGCCCGAACAGGTCCAGCTCCCAACTACTGATACCCACGTCGGCCGCATACGTGCGCGCCACCTCGGAGCGTCCGCTGACGCTGGTGGAGGCGCTGCTGCGCGAGGCGCTCTCGCTGCCGCTCACGCTCACCGACGGGAACAGGTCCGCGCGCTGGATGCGGTACTGCGCGCGCGCCTTGTCGATGTTGAGCACCGCCACGCGCAGGTCGCGGTTGTTGTCCAACGCCTGCGCGATCACCCGCTGCAGGCGCGGATCAAGGAACACCTGACGCCAGTCCAGGGTCGCCACGTCGGCGACATCGCCATCGGTGCTGGTGCCGCTGTCGGCGAAGGTGGCCGGCACCGGCGCGTCGGGACGGGTATAGCTCGGCGCCAAGCTGGCACAGCCGGCGAGGATGCAGGCGCAGGCCAGCGCCAGCGCCGTACGGGCCAGGGACACATGGATCACAGCGTTGCCTCCCCGGTGCGCAGCGGTTCCGGTGCGGCACGCTTGCCGGGGAACAGACTGCGCACGATCACATAGAACAGCGGTACGAAGAAGACGCCGAGCACCGTCGAGACCAGGGTGCCGCCGAGTACGCCGGTGCCCAGCGAATGGCGCCCGCCGGAGCCGGCGCCGCTGCTGACCACCATCGGCAGCACGCCGAGCAGGAACGCCAGCGAGGTCATCAGGATCGGACGCAGGCGCATGCGTGCCGCGTGAACGGTGGCGTCGATCAGCGGCTGGCCCTTCTCTTCCAGTTCCTTGGCGAACTCCACGATCAGGATGCCGTTCTTGGCCGCCAGGCCCATCGTCGCCAGCAGGCCGACCTGGAAGTAGATGTCGTTGGACAACCCGCGCAACCAAGTCGCCAGCAGCGCGCCGACGATACCCACCGGCACCACCAGCATCACCGAGATCGGAATCGACCAGCTCTCGTACAGCGCGGCCAGGCACAGGAACACGAACGCCAGCGACACCGCGTACAGCATCCAGGTCTGCGCGCCGGCGGCCTGCTCCTGGTAGGACATACCCGACCAGGCGTAGCCCACGTCCTTGCCGATCCTGCCCACCAGCGCGGCGATGCCGTTCATCGCCTCGCCGGAACTGATGCCACTGGCGGCGCTGCCGGTGATCTCCATCGACTCCACGCCGTTGAAGCGGTTCAGCACCTGCGGCGCATACGCCCACGCGCTGCTGGAGAAGGCCGAGAACGGCACCATCTGCGAACTGCTGTTGCGCACGTACCAGCGACCGATGTCGGCGGGCAGCATGCGGGCGGCCGGCTCGCCCTGCACGTAGACGCGCTTGACTCGGTTGTTGTTGAGGAAATCGTTGACATAGCTGCCGCCCATCACCGTGGCCAGCGTGGCGTTGATGTCCGACGCGCTCAGACCCAGCGCGCCGGCCTTGACGTCGTCGATCTGCACCCGGTAGGTCGGCGCGTCCTCCAGCCCGTTGAAGCGCACCGCGCTCAGGTTTTTGTCGGCGTTGGCCAGCTGCAGCAGCTGCTGGCGCGCGGCGACCAGGGCGTCGTGGCCCTTGCCGGCCACGTCCTGCAACTCCAGGGTGAACCCGGAATTTGTGCCCAACCCGTTGATCGCCGGCGGCGACAATGCGAACACCTGTGCGTCCGGCAGAGCACCCATCATCGCGCCGGTGATGCGGTTGGCGATCTCCTGCGCGGAGGCATCGCGCTCGCCCCAATCCTTGAGCTTGATGAAGCCCATGCCCGAGTTCTGGCTGCTGCCGGCGAAACTGAAGCCGGAGATGGTCATCATCCCCGCCACTTCCGGCTGCTTGAGGATGAAGCCGGTGGCCTGATCGATCGACTGCTGCGTGCGCTGCTGGGTTGCACCGGCCGGCGTGGTGAACATCACCATCAGCATGCCCTGGTCCTCTTCGGGCAGAAACGAACTGGGCAGGCGCCAGAACAACAGCGCCATCACCGCGAGCAACGCCAGATAGACCAGCCCGCCGAGCTTGCGGTGGCCGATCAGCGCGCCCACGCCGCGGCCGTAGCCATCGGCGCCATGGTCGAAGCGCGCGTTGAACCAGCCGAAGAAGCGCCCGAGCAGGCCCTTGCGCGACACGTGGCCGCCCTGCTCGATCGGCTTGAGCAGGCTGGCGCACAGCGCCGGACTCAGGGTCAGCGCCACCAGCAGCGACAGCAGCATCGCTGCGGCGATGGTCACCGAGAACTGACGGTAGATCTCGCCGGTGGCGCCGCCGAAGAACGCCATCGGCAGGAACACCGCGGTCAGCACCAGCGCGATGCCGATCAGCGCGCCGGAGATCTGCCCCATCGAGGTGTAGGTCGCTTGCCGCGGCGACATGCCTTGCTCGCTCATCAGGCGCTCGACGTTCTCCACCACCACGATGGCATCGTCGACCAGCAGGCCGATCGCCAGTACCATCGCGAACATGGTCAGCGTATTGATCGAATAGCCGAGCAACGCCAGCACGCCGAAGGTGCCCAGCAGCACCACCGGTACCGCGATCACCGGCACCAGCATGGCGCGCCAGTTCTGCAGGAACAGGTACATCACCAGCACCACCAGCACGATCGCCTCGAGCAGGGTCTTGACCACTTCCTCGATGGAGATGCGCACGAACGGCGTGGTGTCGTAAGCGACTTCGTAGGTGAGCCCGGTCGGGAAATACAGCTTGAGTTGCTCCAGCTTGGCCTGGACCGCCTTCGCCGCATCCAGCGCATTGGCGCCGGTGGCCAGCTGCAAGCCCATGCCCGAGGCCGCCTTGCCGTTGTACTTGGAACTGGACGTATACGACTTGGAACCCAGCTCCACCCGCGCTACGTCGCGCAGGTACACGGTGGCGCCGCCGGCCTGCGACTTCAGCACGATGGCCTCGAACTGCGCCGGGGTCTTGAGCTTGCTGCGCGAGGTGACCGTGGCGTTGAGCTGCTGGCCCTGCACCGCCGGCAACGCGCCCAGCGCGCCGGAGGAGACGTCGGCGTTCTGCGCCGAGATCGCGTTGCTCACGTCCGAGGGCATCAGCGCGTAGCTGCGCAGCTTTTCCGGATCCAGCCACACCCGCATCGAATATTCGGAGCCGAACACGTTGACCCCGCCGATGCCGTCGAGCCGGCTGATCGGGTCCTGCAGCGTGGACACCATGTAGTCGCCGATGTCGGTGCTGTCCATGCTGCCGTCTTCGGAGGTGAAGGCCAGCACCATGAACATGCTGCTGCCCATGGACTTGGTGACGGTCACGCCATTGCTCTGCACCGCCTCCGGCAGCATCGCTTCGCCTTGCGAGACCTTGTTCTGCACCTGCACCTGAGCGGTGTCCGGGTCGGTGCCCGAATCGAAGGTCAGGGTGATCGAGGCGCTGCCGGCGGAACTGCTGCTGGAGGACATGTACAGCAGGTGGTCCAGGCCGGTCATCTGCTGCTCGAGGATCTGCGTCACCGAGTTCTGCACGGTCTCGGCGGAGGCGCCGGTGTAGGTGGCGCTGACGGTGATCGACGGCGGGGCGATGTCCGGATACTGCTCCAGCGGCAGCGACAGGATCGAGATCGCACCCGCCAGGGTGATGACGATCGCGATGACCCAGGCGAAGATCGGACGGTCGATGAAAAAACGGGCCATGGCGGTTCCTCAGTCGGCCTTCGGCGCTGCCGCAGTGGCGCCTTTGGCGGCAGTGGGCGCCGTTGACGTCGAGGTCACTTCCACTGCCTTGACCTGGTCGCCGACCGCGACCTTCTGCAAGCCCTGCACGATGACCTTGTCGCCGGCCTGCAGCCCGTCGCGCACCACCCATTTGTCGCCGATCGCATCGCCGGTGGTCAGCACGCGCTGCGCGACCTTGTTGTCGCTGCCGACCACCATCGCCACCGCCTCGCCCTTGCTGTTGCGGCTGATCGCCTGCTGCGCTACCAGGATGGCCTGCTCGTCCACCGCCATCGGCAATATCGCCTTGACATACATGCCCGGCAGCAAAAGACGATCGGGATTGGGCACCACCGCGCGCAACTTGACCGTGCCGGTGGCAGTATCGACCGCGGCATCCACCACTTCCAGCGTGCCGCTGCGCACGTAGGTGCTGCCATCCTCCAGCTGCAGCGTCACTTCGGCCTTGCCGTCCACCGCCTTGAGCTTCCCGGCGTCGAGCTGGCGGCGCAGCTGCAGCAGCTGCGCGCTGGACTGGGTCACATCCACGTACATCGGATCGAGCTGGTTGATGGTGGCCAACACCTCGCTCTGGCCGGCGCTGACCAGCGCGCCCGGCGTGTAGCTGGAGGTACCGATGCGGCCGGAGATCGGCGCGGTGATGCGGGTGTAGTCGAGATTGATGCGCGCGGTCTGCAGTGCGGCCTTGGCCGCGACCACCGCCGCCTCGTTCGCGCGCAACGTGGCCAGCGCATCGTCGCCGTCCTGCTTGCTGACCGCATCCAGGCCGACCAGGGTCTGGTAGCGCTGCGCCTTGGGCCTGGCGGACAGCACGGCCGCCTCGGCCTGCGCCAGATCGCCCTTGGCGGTGTCGTACGCGGCCTGGTAGATGGCCGGATCGATCTCGTACAACACCTGCCCGGCTTGAACGTCCTGGCCTTCGGCGAACAGCCGCTTGCGCAGGATGCCGCCGACCTGCGGGCGCACGTCCGAGCTCATGTAGGCCACGGTACGGCCGGACAGGGTCTGGTCCAGGGCCAGGCGCTGCACTTTCATCGTCTGCACGCCGACCTGCATCTGCGACATCTGCGGCGGCTGCTTGGAGGAACACGCGGCCACTGCTGTGGCGATGGCGGCAAGCAGCAGCCAGCGCGAGGACGCGACGGGAAGACGACAGGCGACGGACGGCATGCGGCGAACTCACGGGATTTCCGAAGGTGGCCACGCTAGTGCGCGAATGTGCAGCAAATTTGGAGATTGCCGGCCATGGCGCGGATTCGCTTGATTTCCCCTGCTTTGGCGCGGCTAATACAAGGCAATTGCCGTTTCCGCGCCGCGCGTTCCTTCTCCGATGAAACTGGGCCTCACCGCCAAGCTGTTCCTCGCCATCCTCGCCGCATGCGTGACGGTGCTGCTGATCAACGGCCTGACCGTGCAGGCCTTCGTCAAACGCCAGTTCCTGGACTACCTCAACGAACAGGGCGTGGAGCGCATGCTGGAGGCGCTGCCACGGGTCAGGGCCGAGTACGCGCGGCATGGCAACTGGGATTTCGTGCGCGACAATCCCGACGCCTGGTTCGGGATGATGCGTCCGGAGCCCCGCCCCACCCTGCCGCTGCGGCCGCCGATTTCCGACCAGACCGGCGCGGTGTTTCGCTTCGCGCTGCTCGACCAGGACTACACCTCGGTGATCGGCAATCCCGATGTCGGTCGCGACGACATCCTGCGCCCGGTGGTGGTCGACGGCCGGACAGTCGGCTGGATGGCGATGCTGCCGTTCCAGAAAGCGCTGGCGGCGGCAGACGCGCGTTTCTACGCAGCGCAACAGCACGCATGGTGGACGATCGGCAGCGCCTCGCTGGTGGTCGCCGCGTTGCTCGGCTGGCTCCTGTCGCGGGCCTTGCTGCGGCGCATGCGCGGTCTCACCCGCGCCACCCACCGCCTGGCCGCCGGCGACTACGCCACCCGCATCGACGCCGACGCGCGCGACGAACTCGGCCAGTTGGCGCGCGACTTCAATCTGCTGGCGCAGGCGCTGGAGCACAACGAGCGCGCGCGGCGCGACTTCATGGCCGATATCTCGCACGAGCTGCGCACGCCACTGGCGGTGCTGCGTGCGGAAATGGAAGCCCTGCAGGACGGCATCCGGCCGATGACGCGGCACTCGCTGGGCTCGCTGCACCATCAGGTCGGCCAGCTCGGCAAGTTGAGCGAGGCTCGGTACGACGTGTCGCTGACCGACGTCGGCGCGCTCGCCTACCGACGCGCGCCTGTCGACTTGGCGGTGATCCTGGTCACCGTGCTGGACAGCATGCGCGCGCGCTTCGTCGCCGCGCAGCTCCACATGCAGGAGCAGATCCAGGCCGGCCCGCTGCCGGTGCACGGCGACGAACGCCGCCTGCAGCAACTGCTCGGCAACCTGCTGGAGAACACCCTGCGCTACACCGACGCCGGCGGCACGGTGCAGGTGCGCTGCAGGCGCCACGACGCCATGCTGGAACTGGTGGTGGAGGACAGCGCACCAGGCGTGGAAGCGGACAAGCGCGCGCGCCTGTTCGAACGCTTCTATCGCGCCGAGGCCTCGCGCAACCGCGCCAGCGGCGGCAGCGGCCTGGGCCTGGCGATCTGCCGCAACATCGCCGAGGCCCATGGCGGTGCGATCGACGCCGAGGGCTCCACGCTGGGCGGATTGCGCGTGGTGTTGCGTTTACCGGCGCTCTCGGCATGAGCAGCCTGGATCCGATCGGGCACGTGCTGATCGTCGAGGACGAACCGCGCCTGGCCGCGGTGATGCGCGAATACCTGCATGCCGCCGGCTATTCCCACGACTGGATCGCCGATGGCGCGCAGGCGCTGGGCGCGTTCCGCGCGCAGCAGCCGGACCTGGTGCTGCTGGACCTGATGCTGCCCAACCGCGACGGCCTGGAGATCTGCCGCGACCTGCGCAGGGAGAGCGCAGTGCCGGTGATCATGGTCACCGCGCGGGTGGAGGAGATCGACCGCCTGCTGGGCCTGGAGATCGGCGCTGACGACTACATCTGCAAGCCGTTCAGCCCGCGCGAGGTGGTGGCGCGGGTGCAGGCGGTGCTGCGCCGCCATCGTCACGACCCCAACGGCGCACCGGCGCCGGGCCTGCGGATCGACGAGGACGCCTGCCGCGCCAGCGTGCACGGCCGCGACCTGGACCTGACCCAGGTCGAGTTCCGCCTGTTGCGCACTCTTGCCGCCGCGCCGGGGCGCGTGTACTCGCGCGAGCAACTGATGGACCGGCTCTACGTCGACCACCGCATCGTCACCGACCGCACCGTCGACAGCCACGTCAAGAATCTGCGCCGCAAGCTCGCCGACGCCGGCGTCGCGGATTGGGTGCGGTCGGTCTATGGGGCGGGGTATCGCTTCGAGCCGTGATTGGCTTGAAGGCTGGGAATGGGGAATCGGGAAGGGGGAATAGGTAAAGCGGAAGCAGCGCGTCGCTTCTGATTCCCCGCCCTATTCTGTTTATCGCGTTCCCAGTTTCAATTCGAATTGCGCGTCGGAAGCGTGCGGAGCCAGAATCGCGCGCGCGCTTTTGATTTTCCCATTCCCGATTCCCGATTCACCATTCCCGCTTCACCGAAACACCACCGTCCGATGCCCGTTGAGCAGGATGCGATGCTCGACATGGCGGCGCACCGCGCGCGCCAGCACCTGCGACTCGGTGTCGCTGCCCAGGCGCACCAGCTCGCGCGGGGTCATGGCGTGGTCCACGCGGGCCACGTCCTGTTCGATGATCGGGCCTTCGTCCAGGTCGCCGGTGACGTAGTGCGCGGTGGCGCCGATGATCTTGACCCCGCGGGCGTGCGCCTGGTGATACGGCTGCGCGCCCTTGAAGCTGGGCAGGAAGCTGTGGTGGATGTTGATCGCGCGTCCGGCCAGCGCCGCGCACAGCGTCGGCGACAGGATCTGCATGTAGCGGGCCAGCACCACCAGGTCGATGCGTTCGCGTTCGACCAGCGCCAGCAGCTGCGCTTCCTGCTCGACGCGATTGGCGGCGTTCACCGGCAGGTGGTGGAACGGCACGCCGTAGGAACCGGCCAGTGCGGCGAAGTCGGGATGGTTGGAGGCCACCGCGGCGATGTCCACCCGCAACTGCCGGCTGTGCGCGCGGAACAGCAGGTCGTTGAGGCAGTGGCCCTGCTTGCTGACCAGCACCAGCAGGCGCGCACGCCGGCGCGCGTCGTGTAGTTGCCAGTCCATCGCGTAGTCGGCGGCCAGCGGCGCCAACTGCGCCTGCACCGCTGCGGCGGTGTCGGCGGTCGGCGCGTCGAAATGCACGCGCAGGAAGAAGCGGCCGCTTTCCTCGTCGCCGAACTGCTGCGCATCGAGGATGTTGCAGCCGTGCTCGAACAGCAGGCCGCTGACGCGGAAGACGATGCCGGTACGGTCCGGGCAGGACAGGGTCAGGATGGAGTCGGGGCGCATCCGCCGATGATAGGGGACCCGTACCCTCACCCCAACCCCTCTCCCGGGGGGAGAGGGGCTCGGCCATCCAGCCGGAACCGGCTTCTCCTTCTCCCCTCGGGAGAAGGTGCCCCGAAGGGGCGGATGAGGGTGCGGGCGCAGCCTAGTGCAGTCGAAACACACCGCGCGCGCTGCGCGCCCGTACCCTCACCCCAACCCCGCTCCCCGAGGGAGAGGGGCTCGGCCATCCCTGGACTGAAGGCGCGTCGCGGCTGACGTCGCACCCAGGATATTGCTCACTCGCCTGCGCTCACTCCGGACGCAGGCGCAATGCCAGGCGGCGGTTGACCTTTTCCAGGCGCGCCAGCGAGTCCTCCACCGACATGCCGACCGCTTCGTGGGTGGTGATGTGCGCGCGCAGGTGCGCCGGATCGTCCAGGTCGCCGCGTACCAGGAACACGTTCTCGCCGTGCTCCATTTCGCCGATCTCGCGGCTGAGCACCACGTGGTCGACCTGGTCGAAGCCGTACTCCTTGGCCAGCGGCAGCAGCCGCGCCACCATGCGCTCGCTGATCGCATCCGGCGCGCGACCGCAGGCGGCGTCCAGCGCATGCACGCCCTCGCGGATCTGCGCGTACAGCAGGTGGTCGGGATGGTCCGGATGATCGGGCCCGGGCACGGCCTCGCGCAGCACCGCGCGCGGCGGCTGGATCGGCGCTCTGTCGCCGGGATCGGACGAATTCGGACTCATGGCATCCTCCTGTGATGCGCCAGCAAATCGCCGCACCTTAGCGGCAAGCGCACGCCAGGCTCAAGCGGGCACGCAGTGTGCGGCATGCGCCGCCAAGGTCCGCTGAAGATCGCGCGGTGCCGCTCAGGCCTGGCCGGCACGGCGCGCGGCAACCTTGGCCAGCGCCGCCCAGTCCAGATCGCCGTCGCCGTGCGCGATCGCCTCGATGAAGGCATCGCGCAGCACCGCCGCCAGCGGCATCGGCACGTGCCGGGTCTCGCCAGCGTTCAGCGCCAGGCGCACGTCCTTCAGGCCCAGGGTGGCCTTGAAGCCGGCCGGGCTGTAGCGCTGCTCGGCGATCATGCCCCCGTAGGTCTGGTAGGCCGGTGCGGCGAACACGGTGCTGGTGAGCATGTCGAGGAAGTCGGCCGCCTGCACGCCGTGCCCGCGCACCAGCGCCGACGCCTCGGCCATGGTGCCGATGGCGCTGGCCAGGCACAGGTTGGCGGCGAGCTTGACCGCGTTGGCCTGTTCCGGCGCGGCGCCGAAGTACCAGGTCTTGCGCCCGATGACCTCGAGCAAGGGCTGCACCCGCGCCAGCGCCGCGGCGTCGCCGGCGGCGAGCAGGTTGAGCTGGCCGGCCGCGGCCACCTCGACCCGCCCCAGCACCGGCATCGCCAGGTAGGCCACGCCGCGCTCGGCATGCAGCGCGTGCAGCTCGCGCGCCAGCGCCACCGAGATCGTGGCCATGTTGACGTGCACGCTGCCGGCGGTGAGCGCATCCAGCGCGCCGCGCTCGAGCAGGGTCTCGCGCACCGCGGTGTCGTCGGCCAACATCGAGAACAGCACCGGCCCGCGCACCGCATCGGCCGCTTGCGCGGCCAGTTGCGCACCGGCCTCGGTCAGCGGCTGCGCCGCGGCGGCGCTGCGGTTCCACACCGTCAACGCATGACCGGCGCGCAGCAGGTTGAGCGCGATCGGCTGGCCCATCGTGCCCAGGCCGAGAAATCCAATCGTCGTCATTGCATGCTCCCTGGAGGAATCGAAATGGAGGCCGTCAACCGCGCACGCGGCACGTCGGGTCAGGCGTCGAACACGCCACGCGCCGCATGCGGCTCGCAGCGCAGGTATTGCGGCGACGGGCGCAACCGCGCGCCCAGCGCGGCGGCCGCGTGCCACGGCCAGCGCGGATCGTAGAGGATGCCGCGGGCCAGCGCGATGGCGTCGGCGCGGTCCTCGGCGAGGATCGCTTCGGCCTGCTGCGGCTCGGTGATCAGGCCGACCGCGATCACCGGCATGCGCACCGCGCGGTGCAGGGTCTCGGCCAGCGGCACCTGGTAGCAGGGCGCCACCGGAATGCGCTGGCGCCGGTCCAGCCCACCGCTGGACACGTGCAGATAGTCGCAGCCCTGCGCCTGCAATGCCCGCGCCAGCGCCTCGCTCTGCGCCAGGTCCCAACCGCCGTCGACCCAGTCGGTGGCGGAGATGCGCACGCCCACCGCGATGGTCGGCGCCACGGCGGCGCGGACCGCCGCATGCACGCGCAGCAGCAGGCGCATGCGGTTCTCCAGGCTGCCGCCGTAGGCATCGGCGCGCTGGTTGCTCAGCGGCGACAGGAACTGGTGCAGCAGGTAGCCGTGCGCGGCATGCAGTTCGATCAGCTGGACGCCGAGGCGCTCGGCGCGCCGCGCCGACGCCGCGAACGCTTCGACGATGGCGTCGATGCCGGCCAGGTCCAGCGCCTGCGGTGGCACGCCATCGTCGGCGAATGCCTGTGCCGACGGCGCCACGGTCGGCCAGCCGTTCGGCTGGTCGGGCGCGATCGCGCCGCCGCCGTCCCAGGGCTTGCGCGTGGACGCCTTGCGCCCGGCGTGCGCGAGCTGGATGCCCAGCGGCATCGGCGACCAGCGCCGCACCGCACGCAGCACCGTGTCCAGCGCCGCTTCGGTGGCGTCGTCCCACAGGCCCAGGTCGGCGTAGCTGATGCGCCCGCGCGGCTCGACCGCCGTCGCCTCCAGGATCAGCAGCCCGGCGCCGGACTGCGCCAACTGGCCCAGGTGCTGCGCATGCCAGTCGCTGGCACGGCCGTCCTCGGCGGAGTACTGGCACATCGGCGCGATCACGATGCGGTTGGACAACGACAGCGGCCCCAGTGCGAGGGGCGAAAACAGGTGAGTCACGATGCGGATCCGTGGAAACGCCGCGCGCGGCGCGGGAGGAAGCCATTGCACTCCTGCCGCGCAGCGCGATCAACCACTGCCGGTGGATCAGTTCGTGCCGGGATTCGGAACGCGCCCCGCCGCCGGCAGCAGGAAGGCCAACGCCTGCGCGCACGGCTGCTCCACCTTCAGGCGCAGCAGGTCGTCGCCACGGGTGCGGCCCAGGTTGACCGCGGCGATCGACAGGCCGGCCTTGGCCGCGGCCTGCACGAAACGGAAGCCGGAATAGACCATCAGCGACGAACCCACCACCAGCACTGCGTCGGCGCGCTGCAAATGCGCGAAGGCGCTGGCCACGCGCTCGCGCGGCACGTTCTCGCCGAAGAACACCACGTCCGGCTTCAGCACGCCGCCGCAGTGCGCGCAGGCCGGCACCACGAAGCTGGCGAAGTCCTCGCCGTCCAGGTCCGCGTCGCCGTCGGGCGCCGGTGCGGCCTGCAGCGTCGCCCACCGCGGGTTGTGCTGCAGCAAGTGCTGCTGGAACGCCTCGCGCGGCATGCGCCGCTCGCAGCCCATGCAGCGCACCACGTCCAGGCGCCCGTGCAGGTCGATGGTGACGCGGCTGCCCGCGGCCTGGTGCAGGCCGTCCACGTTCTGGGTCAGCAGCAGTTCGACCTGGCCGCGCGCTTCCAGTTGCGCCAGCGCGGCGTGGGTGGCATTGGGCCGCGCATGTCCGAAGCGCGGCCAGCCGAGCAGGCTGCGCGCCCAGTAGCGCTGCCGGGTCGCCGGCTCGCCCATGAAGGCCTGGTAGGTCACCGGCTGCGCACGCTTCCAGTCGCCGGCGGCATCGCGGTAGTCGGGAATGCCCGAGTCGGTGCTGCAGCCGGCACCGGTCAGCACGAACAGGCGCCGATGGCGCGCGACGAACGCTTCCAGCGCGGAAGACGCGGCCTGCGCGGACGCGGCGTGATCCTGCAGCAACTGCGACATCGTGGAGTCCCGGACGTGGTGGAGGCGCGACGCCTTCCTATCTTGGGCGCGCGCGGCGGCAACGCAAGTCCGGGCCGCCGTGGCCGCTGAAGCGTTGTCGCGCGCATTGAAAGCCCGCTGGAAACTGGCTACTGTCCGAAACGCGGCAGGATGCTCAGCGGTCACGGCCTCCTCGACGCCGCACGCTGCCTCCGTGAGGAATGCCGTCCCTTCGCCGATTCCGCCTCGTGAGCCGCGTTCCCGATCCCACCCCGCCCCCGTTCGCCGCTGCCGCCAACACCCCGCTGCGGGTGGCGTTGCTGGAGGACGACGATGTGCTGCGCGACCGGGTGCTGCTGCCGGGATTGCTGCGGCATGGCTTCGCGGCCACGCCGCTGCGCACCGCGCAGGCGCTGTGGGCGGCGCTGGAGGCGCAGCGTTTCGACCTGATCGTGCTCGACATCGGCCTGCCCGACAGCGACGGCTTCACCTTGACCCAGCAGTTGCAGGAACGTCGCCCCGGCATGGGCATCGTCATCCTCAGCGGCCGCGGCGAGCAGCCGGATCTGGTGCGCGGGCTGGTTCAGGGCGCCGATGCGTACCTGATCAAGCCGGTGCAGATCGAGATCCTCGCCGCCACCTTGTTCAGCGTGGCCCGACGCATGCTGCGGCCGAGCGCGCCGGCCAGCGAGGAGTGGCAGTTGCAGGACGACGGCTGGTGCCTGTTCGCGCCGGACGGGCAGGCGGTGCCGTTGACCGCATCCGAGCGCAAGGTGCTGCAGAGCCTGTGGCAGGCGCGCGGGCGCCTGGTCAGCCGCGATGCGCTGATCGGCATGCTCGGCGGCAACGCCGGGCTGGAGATCGATCCGCACCGGCTGGACGCGCTGCTGCATCGGCTGCGGCAGAAGGTACAGGAGCGCACCGGCAGCGCGCTGCCGTTGCGCGCGGTGCGCGGCGAAGGCTATCTGCTCATGCCGCAGGAGCGCTGAGCCCGGCCAGCGGCAGGCGCAGCACGAAGCAGGCGCCGGCGCCGGGCGCGCTGTGCACCTGCAGGCTGCCCTGCGCCTGTTGCGCCATCTCGAACGCCACCGCCAGGCCCAGCCCGGTGCCCTGCCCGGCCGGCTTGGTGGTGAAGAACGGCTCGAAGATCTGCCGTTGCACGGCCTCGCTCATGCCCACGCCGGTATCGGCGATGGCGATGGCGATGGCCTCGCCGTCGTGGCGCGACTGCAGCGAAAAACAGCCGCCGCTGGGCATCGCATCGCGCGCGTTGGCGGCGAGGTTGAGCAGTGCCAGGTCGAAGCGGCTGCGGTCCAGGAACACCGGCGCCGGTTCGGCGGCCAGGTCCAGCCGCACCTGCACCGCGGGGCCGAACAGTTGCCGCAGCATCGGCTGCAGGCTGCGCAGCGCTTCGCCGGCGTCGAAGCGCTCGGGCACGCTCGCCTCGCGGCGACTGAAGCTGAGCAGCTTGCGGCTGACCGCCACGCCGCGCTGCGCGGCCAGGGCCACGCCCTCCAGCGCCTCGGCCAGCACCAGCGCATCGCGCGGCGGGTGATAGTCCAGTTCGTGCACGCAATGGCGTTGCTCGGTATAGCCGAGGATCGCACTGAGGATGTTGTTGAAGTCGTGCGACACGCCGCTGGCCAGTTGCTCCACCAGCTCGATCTTCTGCAGATGCAGCAGGCGCTGCTGCGCCTGGGCGCGCTCGTGCATCTCCACGCGCAGGCGCGCGGCGCTGCGGCGCGCACGCCACAGGCTCTCGCGCAGCGCGGCGACCGTGCGGTCCAGCACCAGGGTGATCATCAGGTAGCTCAGCGCCAGCGACGGCAGGTTCTGGAACGGGCTGCGGGTGCCGCGCGGGTCCTGGCCCCAGGGGCTTTCCATGCCCAGCCAGAAGATCAGCGGGATGCACAGGTACACCAGCCACAGCGCGCGGCGCCCGATCACCAGCGCGGCCAGGGTCAGCATCATCATCGGGTACGGATCGAAGGCCTGCAGCTGGTAGCCAAACGCCAGGTTGGCGGCGACCGCCGAGCACAGCACCACCGCGATGAATGCGGCCGCGGCCTGTTTCAGCAGGCCACGGCGGATCATCCAGATCCCGGCCCAGGCGGCGGCGGCGATCGCCGCATCGGTGCCGACGTCCACCGCCAATTGCACCGTGCTCATCTCGATGCGCGGTGCGGTCAGCAGGTGATAGAGCTTGTTGAGCGGAATCTCGCTGCCCAGGAACACGAACAGCACCTGCAGCGCCGGCGCGTTGCGCCGGTCGAGCGGGTCGGCGATCGGCACCCGGCGCAGCCACAGCGAGAAGCGCCGCCACCACCGCGCGACGAGCGCGACCGGCGCAGAGTGCGCACCCCATCTCACCAGGACTCCCATGGCGGTGAGTCTACCGTGAGGAAGACGTGAATCTGCGTGCATTGAAGGGGTGCACGGCTTGCGGCCTTAATCGGGCCTGACTCGTTGTCGGGACGACGCTCCCGGCCCCAGCCCGGAATCGACCATGCCTCTTCTGCCCAACGCCCTGCGCGCCGCTGTGCGCCCGCTGTCGTCCTCGTCCATCCTGCCGCAGGCGTCTGACGGTCTGTTGACCGCCGCGTTGCTGCTCGCGCTGAGCCTGCCCGCGAGCGCCTTCGCGGCCACGGCGCCGACCGCGGCGACCCAGCCGCCCGCGGCGCAGGCGCCGCACGCCGATGCCGCTGCCGCGGCCACCAAGGCCAAGACCGACAGCGCCGACGCCGCCGACGCCACGCCGCAGGACGTCACCGCCCAGGACGTGCAGCCGGGGACCCAGAACACCACCCGCTACTTCCTGGCCGAAGGCTTGAACGACGGCAGCGACTACGCCAGCGCCGCCGGCCTGCGTGCGGTGGCGATGGGCGCGCGCGCCGATGCCTCCGGCGCCTTCGCCATCGCCATCGGCCACCACACCGTCGCCTCCGACAGCGCCGCCATCGCCATGGGCGACGGCGCGGTCGCCAGCGGCACCTCGGCGATCGCGATCGGCGGCAGCTTCTTCGGCAGTACCTACGGCGACGCGGCTGGCGCGCAGAGCACCGGCTTCGGCTCCCTGGCCCTGGGCACCGCCGCCACCGCGAGCGCGGCCAGCGCCAGCGCGCTGGGCTGGAACACCAGCGCCAGTGGTGCCGGCGCCACCGCAGTGGGTGCCACCGCCTCGGCCAGCGCCGACTACGCCACCGCCAGCGGCTCCTCGGCCAGCGCCAGCGCCGAGCAGGCCAGCGCGTTCGGCTACGCCGCCAATGCCAGCGGCACCGGCGCCGTCGCCAATGGCGGCTACAGCGTCGCCTCCGGCTTCTTCGGCGTGGCCATGGGCTACAGCGCCACCGCCAGCGGCGACGGCGGCATCGCGATCGGCGACAACGCCTCGGCAGCCGGCCAGCAGAGCGTGGCGATCGGCGCCAGCAATGCAGGCGTGCCGGCGCAATCCAACGGACTGGGCGCGGTCACCGTCGGCGCCGGCGCCTGGGCCCTGTCCGACTACGGGACCGCGCTGGGTTTCGACAGCCATGCCGACGCGGACTACAGCATGGCGCTGGGTGCCTCGGCGCTGGCGACCAGCACCAATGCGCTGGCGGTGGGTGCCAACTCCTTCGCCGACGGGCAGGACGCCAGCGCCTTCGGTGCCATCGCCAGCGCCAATGCCGCCGGCGCCACCGCGCTCGGCAGCGGCGCCACCGCGTTGACCGCCGGCAGCGTCGCACTGGGCTACAACAGCGCCGCCACCGGCGCCAACAGCGTGGCGATCGGCGCCGGTTCGATGGCCGACCGCGACAACGCGGTCGCCTTCGGCAACGACGGCGCGCTGCGCCAGCTCACCTACGTCGCCGCCGGCACCGCCGACACCGACGCGGTCAACGTGCTGCAGTTGCGCAGCATCGCCAGCGCGCTCGGCGCCGGCAGCGCGGTCGGCGGCGACGGCAGCTTCAATGGCGGCAGCTACCTGATCCAGGGCCGCAGCTACGGCACGGTCGGCTCGGCGCTGTCGGCGCTGGACGGCGCGCTGTCGTCGCTGGACAGCCGCGTCGGCACCCTGGTGCAGAGCGGCGGCGGCGGTGTGGCGGTGGGCAGCGGTGCCGATGGCGGCCCCAGCGTCGGCGCCGGCACCAATGCGGTGGCGGTCGGCGCGCAGGCCACCGCCAACGGCCAGAACGGCACTGCGATCGGGTCCAATGCGCTGGCCTACGGCCCCAATGACACGGCACTGGGCGGCAACGCGAAGGTCAACGCCGACGGCAGCACCGCGGTCGGCGCCAACGCCAGCATCAGTGCGACCGCGACCAATGCCGTGGCGGTGGGCGAAAGCGCCACGGTCACCGCCGCCTCCGGCACCGCGCTGGGCCAGGGCGCCTCGGTCTCGGCGAACAACGCGGTGGCGATCGGCCGCGGCTCCTCCGCGACCCGCGCCAACACCGTCTCGGTGGGCAGCGCCGGCAACGAACGCCAGATCAGCAATGTCGCCGCCGGCAGCGCCGCCACCGACGCGGTCAACGTCGCGCAGATGCAGGCCGGCGACAGCGCCACGCTGAGCAGCGCCAACGCCTACACCGACAGCCGCATGGCCGGGTGGGACGACAACCTGACCAAGCTGCGCACCGACACCGACCAGCGCTTCCAGCACCTGGACCGACGCATCGACCGGATGGGGGCGGTCAGCGCCGCCTATGCCGGCATGGCGGTCAACACCTCCGGCCTGGCCGGGGCCAACCGCATCGGCGTCGGCGTCGGCTCGCAGGGCGGCGAAAGCGCGCTGGCGGTGGGCTACCAGCGCGCGATCGGCAACCGCGCCAGCGTCTCGCTCGGCGGCGCCTTCTCCGGCAGCGAGAAGAGCGTCTCCGCCGGCGCCGGCTTCAGCTGGTGACGTCCGCCGCGCCTCCATTGGTCCCTTCCAATCCGCCTCCCCACGCTTCTGCAGAGACACCGCCATGACGCCCACCGCACCGTTCTCCCGCAACCTGCTCGCCCTGTCGCTGGGCCTGGCGCTCGCCGGCGCCGCGCAGGCGCAGTCCGCCCCGCGCTTCTCGGCCCTGGCCCAGGGCAGCCCGGGACACTCCACGGTCTACGACGGCCTGATCGTGACCTACCGCGATGGCAGCAGCGCGCGCCGCGATGTCGGCGCCGCCGCGAGCACGCTCAACCAGATCATGGCCGCGCGCAGCACCGCCAGCGCCTGGACCACCACCTACAAGCAGAGCGCCCCGGCGCTGCGCCGCGTGCGCCGCCTCGCCATCGGCGCCGACCTGGTGCGTCCCAGCCGCGCACTGAGCCCCTCGCAGCTGGAAACGCTGATGGCCAGCCTGCGCGCCGATCCGGCGGTGGCGCACGTCGAACCCAACCTGATCCTCAAGCCGGTGCGCAGCACCGCGCAGGCCACAACCAGCGCCGCCACCGCACCCAACGATCCCGGCTACGTGGTGCAGTGGCACCTGCGCACGCCCGACGGTCACCTGGAAACGCTGGCGCCGGAGACCACCGGCTATCCCAACCGCGGCGGCATCGACCTGCTGCCGGCCTGGCAATACGGCACCGGCCAGGGCGTGGTGGTGGCGGTGATCGACACCGGCATCACCGCGCACCCGGACCTGGATACCTCGCTCGCCGGCGCCGGCTACGACTTCATCAGCGATGCGCTGATGTCCGGCCGCGTCAGCGACGGGCGCGTGGCCGGCGGCTGGGACACCGGCGACTGGACCACCGACGACAAGTACCTGGTCACCAACGGCGGCTGCGCGCAACCGCAGGAACAGACCGACAGCTCCTGGCACGGCACCCACGTCGCCGGCACCATCGCCATGCGCACCAACAACGGCATCGGCATGGCCGGGATCGCGCCGGACGCGAAGATCCTGCCGATCCGCGCGCTCGGCCACTGCGGCGGCACCACCGCCGACATCGCCGATGCCATCGTGTGGGCGTCCGGCGGCCATGTCGACGGCGTGCCCGACAACACCAACCCGGCCGAGGTGATCAACATGAGCCTGGGCGGCGGCGGTGCCTGCGCGCAGGACTCGGTGACCGCCAACGCCATCGCCAGCGCCATCGCGCGCGGCAGCGTGGTGGTGGTGGCCGCCGGCAACGACAACGCCGACGCCGCGGCCTATTCGCCGGCCAGTTGCCCGGGCGTCATCAACGTCGCGGCCACCGGCATCACCGGCGGCCGTGCCTACTACTCCAACTTCGGCAACACCATCACCCTGTCCGCACCTGGCGGCGGCGTGTACGCCAACGATGCGTCCAGCGGCGCGGGATCGGTGCGCACCGGGCTGGTCTGGTCCACCCTCAACAACGGCACCCACGGCCCGGACCAACCGGTCTACGCCGGCTACGCCGGAACGTCCATGGCTTCACCGCACGTGGCCGGCGTGGTCGCCCTGGCGATCAGCGCGGCAATCAACGCTGGCCGGCCGGTACCGACGACCGCGCAGATGCGCGACATCCTGACCCAGACCTCCAACGTGTTCCCGGTGAAGCCGACGCTGCGCATCGGCGCCGGCATCCTCAATGCCGGCAAGGCGGTCGCGCGCGCCGCCGGCGCCAGCGGCGGCGGCGAGGAAGCCACCGCCACGCCGATCACGCGCGGCACGCAGAGCAGGCTGTCCGCCGCCGCCGGCCAGGGACCGCTGTACCGCCTGGACATCCCGGCCAACGCGCGCAACCTGCAGTTGCGTACCCTGGGCGGCAGCGGCCAGCTACGACTGTACGTCCGCGCGGTGCGCGCACCCAGCGCCGACGGCAGCGATGCCGACTACAGCTCGGTGCGCAACGGCACCACGCAGAACGTGCAGATGGCGGTGCCGGCAACCGGCAGCTATTTCTTCCGCCTGGTCGGCGGCAGCGGCGGCTACGCCAACGTGACCCTGTCGGTGAGCTACACGGAGTGACCGAACGACGCGGGCGCCGCCACGGCGGCGCCCGCGTTCACAACGGGTTGGCGACCTCGATCAGGTTGCCGTCCGGATCGCGGAAGTACAGCGACAGGATCGGTCCGCGGGCACCGGTGCGTTGCACCGGCCCATCCTCGATCGGCACCGCGGCAGCGTGCAGTTCCTCGGCCACCTGCGCCAGCGGCGTGGCGGTGAGGAAGCACAGATCGGCCGAACCCGGCGTGGGCATCCGCGCCTTGGGCTCGAACTCACGGCCATGCCGATGCAGATTGATCTTCTGCTCGCCGAACGCCAGCGCCTTGCGGCCTTCGCCGAAGCTCACCACGCGCATGCCCAGCACCCGCGCATAGAACGCGCACGTGGCCTCGATGTCGGCAACGGTCAGGACCAGATGGTCGAGGTGGTCGATCTGCATTGCGGAACCGGCGTTGGCGGACGGCGGCGCGGCTCACTCGCCGCGCGGCGGATGCGGCCCGAAGCGGCCGTAGGGGCGGCTGTCGTCGGCGCCGCGGCGCAGCACCTGCGCGGCGACCAGGCCGATGCCCAGCAACAGCAGGCAGCAGGCGACCAGCGCGTTCCAGCCGCCATGCTGCCAGGCCGCGCCGCTGAGCGAGCCGATCAGGCTGGCACCGGCGTAGTAGGCCAGCAGGTACAGCGAGGCGGCATGGCCCTTGTTCTGCCCGCCCAGGCGCCCGACCCAGGCGCTGGCCGCCGAGTGCGCGACGAAGAAGCCGATGGTCAGCAGCACGATGCCGGCGATGATCGGCACCAGCGCATGCGCCAGGGTCAGCGCCACGCCCAGCGCCGCGGTGGCGATGCCGGCCAGCACCACCGGGCCGCGGCCGAAGCGATCCGACGCCGCGCCGGCCACCGACGAGGAGACGATGCCGAATATGTAGGCGCTGAAGATCATGCCGAGCTGGCTCTGGCTCAGCCCGAACTCCGGCCCGCCCAGGCGGAAGCCGGCGTAGTTGTAGACGCTGACGAACACGCCCATCGCCAGGAACGGGATCGCGAACAGCCACGGCAGATGGCGATCGCGCAGATGCCCGCCCCAGGCACGCAGGTGGAAGCGCAGGTTCACCCCCTGGCGGCGCACGAAGTGCCGCGACGGCGGCAGCAGCAGCACGAAGCCGACCGCGACCAGCAGATCGACCGTGCTCAGCGTGGCCAGCGCGATGCGCCAGTCGAAGTGGTCGGTGAGCATGCTCATGCCGATACGGCCGACCATGCCGCCGAAGGCGTTGCCGGCCACGTACAGCCCGGTCGCCGCGCCGAGCCGGCTCGCCGGCAGTTCCTCGGCCAGGTACACCATCGCCACCGCCGGCACCCCGCCCAGGGCGATGCCGGACAACGCGCGCACCACCACCAGGGAACCCCAGTGCGGCAGGCAGGACGCCAGCAGGTTGAGCAGCGCCGCCAGCGCGATCGACACGAACATCAGCCCGCGCCGGCCCAGCGTTTCCGACACCGCGCCAGCGCAGAAGATCGCGATCGCCAGGCCACCGGGGGCCAGCGACAGCGGCAGCGAACTGGTCGCGGCGCTGACCCCGAACTCGCGTGCGAACTCGGGCAGCAGCGGCTGCACGCTGTACAGCAGCGAGAAGGTGGCGAAACCGGCCAGGAACAGCGCCAGGCGGATGCGCAACAGCGGCGCATCGTCCACGGCGTGCACCGGCGGGCATTGGCTGGAGGCGTTCACGGTGTGGGTCGCGGCGGGAAACGGAGGCTCAGTATTCGCCTGCCGGAACCCGGCGTCCAATATATGATCTACCCATCTTCCATATGTTCTAGATATGACATGGAGCTGCGCCACCTGCGCTATTTCCTGGCCGTGGCCGAGGCCGGGCATTTCACCCGGGCTGCGGCGCAACTGGGCATCCAGCAACCGCCGCTGAGCCAGCAGATCCGTGCACTGGAAGAGGAACTGGGCACGCCGCTGTTCGTGCGCACGCCGCGCGGCGCCGAGCTCACCGAGGCCGGCCGCGCCTTCCGCACCGAAGCCCGGCGTGTGCTGGCCGACCTGGAGCGCGCCGGCGATGCCGCACGCCGCGCCGCACGTGGCGAGAGCGGCGTGCTGCGGCTCGGCTTCACCGCCTCGGCCGCGTTCAACCCGATCGTGCCGACCCTGGTGCGCGGTTTCCGCCGCGGCTGGCCGGCGGTGACGCTGGCGCTGGAGGAAACCAACACCGCCGGCCTGCTCGCCGCACTCCTGCAGGGGCGCCTGGATGCGGCCTTCATACGCTACAGCGTGGCCACGCCCTCGGAACTGCAGTTGCTCAAGCTGCCCGACGAGCCGATGAAGATCGCGGTGCCGGCGGCGCATCGCCTGGCCAGGCGGCGCCGCGCGCCGCTGTCGGCGCTGGCCGGCGAACCGTTCATCCTGTTCCCGCGCAGCTTCGGCACCAGCCTGTACGACGAGATCCTCGATGCCTGCCGCCAGGCCGGCTTCGAGTTGAAGATCGAACAGGAAGCGCCGCAGATGTCCTCCATCGTCAACCTGGTCGCCGCCGAACTGGGCGTCTCGGTGGTCCCCGCCTCCACCGCGCAGGTGCAGCTGCCCGGCGTGCGCTACCTGGATATCGAAGGCCGTGTGCCGATGGCGCGGCTGGCGCTGGCCGCCCTGCCGGCCACCGTGCAGACGATGCCGGTCGTGCGCCATCTGTGGCAACTGGCGCAGGGGCATGCGGCGGGCAGGCGCGGGTAGTGGCGACGCAATTGCGCGATTCCCCGATGCAGTGATGTGGAAGCGCCTTCAGGGCACCTCTCATCCCCCGACAGTGCATGCGTAGGAGCGGCTTCAGCCGCGAGGGCCTTCCAGGGAAAGCCTGTCGCGGCTGAAGCCGCTCCTACGACGCGTCTGCCTGCAGCGCTGATCACGCGGAGCGCACCGCCCATCCCGCTTCATCGCGCAGCACCTGGCCTGGATGCACACCGTCCACGATCACCTCCACACCATGCGCAAACGGCACCTGCCGTTGCTGCGGAAACCAGCGCCGCTGTGCGTCCACCACGATCAGCAAGCCGGTGTGGTCGCCGAGCGCAGCGAACTCGGCCGACGGCGGCTGCAATGGACGCAAGCCAAGACCTTGCTGCGCCGCCGCGACCACGGTTGGCACCTGCGCGCTGGGCAAGCCGACCTCGCTGATGCACAGCAGTTCGCGCGCCGAGAACGCGCCCTCGGACGCCGGCTGCGTCGGCAGCGGTGCGCGGGCGATCAACTCCAGCACCGCGCCATCGGGGCCGGCGAAATACACCGACTGCGATTGCCATGCGCCACCGAGTGCGAAGCGCGTGGTGCCTTGCGCATCGGGCAAGAACGCCGCGCGTTGCGACAGCCAGTCGCAGGCGGCATCGAAACGGGCAGGCGGCAGGTTGAACGCCAGGTGCACGCTGCCAACCTCGGCCGCCGGCGTCAGTTGCAGACGGCTCCAGCCGATCGGCACATGCTCGGCGCCGACCGGCAACTGCAGCACCTCGCCATAGAAGGCCAGACCGGCCGCGACGTCGGTGCAAGGCAGGCGGACATGGGTAATGCGCATCGCGGGCTCCTCGATGATGAGCGCCTACTGCACAACCTCAAGTGTGGTTGATGTCAAGCGCACCCGGCATGCCTGCCTCTTGCGCCGCCTGTGGCAGCTTGCGCAAGGGCATGCGACCGTTAGGCGTGGGGCAGGAATGCATCGCTGCATTCCCCAGCGGGAATGCAGGAGTCAACAGTCATGCAAGCGCGAGAAAGGGCACCTGCTGTGTAGCCAACCTTGTAAGGCGTCGGGACTGAAGTCCCTCCCACAGTGCACCCAGCCGACTTATCGCAAGCCCCGGCGAGAGGCGTTACGCATCGCCTCGGGCCATCAGGCGCGATAGAGGTTTCCACGGTAAAACCTGTCCCGACTGAAGCCGCTCCTACGCTGGGTCCACCGGGTTACGAGAAACACCGCCCGCATCACATAACATCTTGACGCTCGCCGTCCACGACTATCTGTACGCCACGCGCAGCGCATTCGCTGGCGGGCGCTGCAATGACGCGGACATGCGCTGCAGCGGCAGTCGCTCCGGTCTTTGCTGTTGCTGTTGCTTCGGCTTTTGACTTACCGGGTTCCCTTCCGCAGCGGCGGCCATCGCGGGGAAAAACCCCGAAGGGGCGGCGCACATGGACGTGCGCCGTTCGCGGCAGGGGCAGGATGCCCCTTCCGCGAATCCCCGGGATGGGCGCGGACCCGGAGCGCGCAGCGCGGAGGGCGCGTAGGCAGGGTGTGCTTGACCAGCCTTCGGCTGTGGTAAAGCGCTTCTTTTGGTTACTTTTCTTTGCACAAGCAAAGAAGCGCTTCTCAGCAGCCGAAGGCTGATCAAAGTGACTCCCCCGCAAGGGCGAAAGCTTTTGCTATTGCTTCAAGCTTGAGTGTCTGCAGTGACAGGTGTTGCCTATCAGCATGTCGCGGCTGAAGCCGCTCCTACGAGGAACCCGCGTGCTCAGCCCAGGTGCGTGCGCACCGCTTCGTCGATCTTGGCCGGCGGCACGAAGCCGGGGACGCGCGCCACTTCCTCGCCCTGGCGGAACAGCATCAGGGTCGGGGTCTGGCGCAGGCCCTGGGCGCGGAAGAAATCCTCACCCACGTCTTCCATCTTCACCTTGAGCAGGGTCACGCCCTGCGCCGTGTCGCTCTCGGCAAAGCGCTCCAGCGACTTGTCGAGCATGCGGCAGCCGGGGCAGTTGTCCTTGTTGAAATCGGCGAGCACGCGCGGGTGCGCGGCGAGCGCATCGGCGAACTGTTCGGCGCTGGAGACGGTGATGGTGGTGAGCATGGAACGGAACCCTGTCTGATGTCGGAAGAAACCCGGCGTGCGCTGGCCACGCCGGCGATGCCGAAAAAACGGATGGACGCCGGCTTCAGCCGCTGCCATGCAGCGGCAACACCATCGCAGCGAACCCGCCCGCGGACGGGGGCTCGGCAGCGGCGGCCACCGGCACGGCGTTTGCCGGCGACAGGCGCGCCGCACGCCGCGCCAGCACGCGTGCGCACCAGTCGTCGATCGCCGCGCTGTCGCGATCGCCATGCGGCATCTGCTCGATCTCCAGCACCGGATAGGCGCTGTCGAAGAAGCGCGCGATGCGCTTGACCGCACCGCAGTAGTACTCCAGCCCCCACTGCGTCTCGCCAGTGCCGAACACCGCGACCTCGACGTGCTTGCCGGCCGCCTCGACCAGCTCGGCGATGTAGCGCTTCATCTCCGACGGCGTACGTCCGGCATTGTCGGTCCAGCTGCCGAGCAGGTGCAGGTCGAAGTCCGCCGCGCGCCCGGCGTCGCCGAGCGCACCCTGCAGCGTCTGCAGGTCGGTGTGGATCCAGGTCACCTCGTGCCCGGCCGCTTCGCACTGCGCATGCACGCGGCGGGCGACGTCGCGGGTGTTGCCGCTGAGCGAAGCGTAGGCGAGCAGGATTTTCATGGGGCGGGGATTCGGGGTTCGGGATTCGTCAGAGCACGGGGACTTGCTGTTGCCAATCCCCAGTCCGGAATCCCCACTTTTCAGCAGCCGAATGGCTGATCATCCCGACCCCTCACAGATCGTCGAAGCCGTTGTCCGAGTTGGTCTTCTTGTAGCTGGCGTTGCGCATCTCGAAGAAGTCGGTCTTGGTCTCGGTGAAGTTGTCGGCGTAGGCCTTGATCCACGGCATCACGTTGTCGCTGGCGCCGCTGTACAGCTTCTCGATGCCGAGCATGCCGGACATCTTGTTGGCGCGGTACTTCACGTACTGGATCATCTCGTCCACGTCGATGCCCTCGATGCCGTCGAGCACTTCCGAGGACCACTCGGTCTCCAGGCGGATCGCGTGTTCGAAGGCCTGGTGCACGTAGTCGGTCAGCTCGTTGGTCTGCAGCTCGGCGTTCTCGCCGATGATGGCGCGGATCAGCTCGCTGATGAACTTGGTGTGGGCCAGTTCGTCGCGGTTGATGAAGCTGATGATCTTGCCGGTGCCGGTCATGCGGTTCTGCCGCACCAGGTTGTAGAAGTAGGCGAAGCCGGAATAGAAGTTGATGCCTTCCAAGATCGAGGACTGGATCAGCGAGCGCAACAGGGTCTCTGCGGTCTTCTCGCGCATGAAGTCGTCGTAGGCCTGCATGATCGGCTGGTTGCGCGCGATGATGGTCGGATGCGTCCGGGCGATCTCGAACACGCGGTTCTGGTCGGCCAGGCCGGCGATCGAGGCCAGCACGTAGGAATAGCTCTCGTTGTGGATCACTTCCTGCTGGCCGATGATCGCGGCGTTGGCGTGCGCGGCCGGGTCGGTGATGTATTCGGCGACGTTGTAGATGAAGCGCGTCTCCGGCGCATCCAGCGTGGCCACCAGGCCGATGATCGAGTCGGAGGCGTTCTGCTCGCGCGCCGACAGCTCCCCGTACTGCTTGGCATCGCCCTTCATGTCCACTTCGTCGGGGATCCAGAAGTTGGTCGACAGCTCCTTGTACGCCCGGTAGAAGGACGGGTACGGGATGTCGTTCCAGTTGAGG
>JBEVKG010000299.1:0-19403 GCA_040509765.1 Xanthomonas sp. | reverse complement strand
TCTCGGCCACGCAGACGACGGTCGAGACGCTCAACTCCAACCGTCCCTACCGGCTGATGCGCGACCTCGTTCCGATCGCGGGGAGAAGCCAGTACCGAAGTCGTCCAGCGCCCAGCCGATGCCGAACGCCTTGAGTTCGTGCATCTTGCTGCGGACCCCGGCGGTGTCCACGTACAGCGCGGACTCGGTCAGCTCGAATTCCAGCGAGGCCGGCGCCACCCCCTCGCTGGTGATCACCTGCTTCACCGCGGCCACGAAATT
The DNA here is from genome assembly GCA_040509765.1 of Xanthomonas sp. Classification (GTDB taxonomy): domain Bacteria; phylum Pseudomonadota; class Gammaproteobacteria; order Xanthomonadales; family Xanthomonadaceae; genus Xanthomonas_A. Next base: position 19,142 of record JBEVKG010000299.1, on the reverse strand, counting down.
GGGGTCGAGCAACTGCACCGGGCTGACGTTCACCGCCACCACCAGCGCACGCAGGTCCGGCTCCTGCGACCAGCGCCGCAGCGTGCGGCAGACCTGGCGCAGGACGTCCAGTCCCACTTCGCGGATCAACTGGCTCTCTTCGGCCAGCGGGATGAACTTGTCCGGGGTCAGCAGCTTGCCGCTGGGATGCCGCCAGCGCACCAGCGCCTCGGCCCCGAGCATGCTGCCGTTGGCGTTGACCTGCGGCTGGTACAGCACCTCGATCTCGCCGTTGCCGACCGCGCGCGCCAGTTCCCGCTCCAGCGAAATGCGCGCGTTCACGTCGTTGCGGTAGATGTGCAGGATCGCCGCCAGCAGGGCGGCCGCGCAGGCCAGGTTGGACACCGCGCCGAGCCGGCGCATCTGTAGCGGTGGCGACGCATGCGGCGCCAGCCAGTCCAGTTCGCCCGAGCCGAAGGCGACGAAGGCGGCCAGGCACGCCATGGGAAACACCAGCGCGCGGTAGCTGCGGCTGCGCTCGAACACGAACAGCGCGCCGGCCGCCAGCGTCAGGAAGTAGGTGTGCACCGAACGCGGCACCGTGCCGATCGGCGCGTCGATGATCGAGATCACCAGCACCACCACGAAGATGCCGTGCGCGACCAGCGACAGCGAGGCCTCGTCGCAGTGACGGCGGCGGCCGAGCGCGAGCAGGCCGACCGCGGTCAGCCCGACGAAGGCGAACGCCAGTTCCGGCCGGCCGTAGTACAGGTAGCACACCGTCCACAGAGCGCCGAGCGTGGTGCACGAGATCCCGGCCAGGGTCAGCGTGCTGCGCATCTTGCGGCTGCGATTGCTGTCGCGGAATTTCAGGGAGACCCAGCTTTCGCCGTTGGAGACGTGTTTTTCCGGACTCACGCCGCTTTTCATCGTCGTGGCGCCCGCATGGGCGACGTCGCCGTCGACGCCGCAGCGGCCGTGGAGCAGGCGATCGCACGCGTGCGCCGCGCGCCGTGGAGAAGCGAGTAAGAGATGCGGCTTGCCGGTTGTTTCACGCCAGGATGATCCGATCTGCCAGAATCGCGTGCCATCGAGCCGGCCGCCGAGCCTTTGCTGAGAGCGAACGGATTCACACTCCGGTGCCTGGCGGACAAAAGCGCCGCTCGCCGTTTCAGCGCGGTGCACAGTAGCAGAAGCGAGCAGGCCGAAACTCGCCCGAAAGACGGGCATCCACCTGCCCAGTTCACAGTTTCGTACGAAAGCCGTCCTGCCAGCCGATGTGCTGCGCGAGCGACCGTACGACCCCGGCGCAGGTGGCCGACGGCACGCGTCGCTTCCGGCACCAGCGCGTCAAAAAGCGACGTGGAGTGTCGCGTGCGATCCGCGCGGGCGCACCGCGTCAGCTGGCCAGGGGCGCACCCGCGGCCGTATCGGGCAGGCCGAACAGGCGTCGCGCATTGGCCGTGGTCTGCGCGGCGATGGAGGCGGAAGGGGCGTTGCGCAGCTCGGCGATGGTGTCCAGCACCGTGCGCAGCCGCGCCGGTTCGTTGCGTTGGCCGCGAATCGCCGCATCCGGCTGGTCCGGCGCATCGGTTTCCAGCAGCAGCTGGTGCAACGGCAGCGTGGCGACCAGCCGGCGCAGGCGCTGCGCCCGTTCGTAGGTGACGGGCCCGCCGAGGCCGATCAGGAAATCCAGCGACCGCAGCTGTGCGGCCTGTTCGGCGCTGCCAGCGAAACTGTGCACCACGCCACGCACGCGCCCGACCTTGCGGATCGCCAGGATCACCGCGTCCACCGCGCGTCTGGCGTGCACGATCACCGGCAGGTCGAACGCGCGCGCCAGGTGCAACTGCCCGACGAAGTAGCGCTGCTGCTCGGTCGCGTCCAGGCCTTCGACGAAGAAGTCCAGGCCGCACTCGCCGATCGCGCAGGGCCGCTCGCGCTCGAGCCATTCCTCCAGTGCCTGCAGATGCGCGGGCCGGTGCTCGGCCAGGAACAGCGGATGCAGGCCGTAGGCCGGGTACAGGCCGGGCGCCGCCGCGCAGACCGCGCGCAGCTTGGGCCAGGACGCCGCGGTCACCGCCGGCACCACCTGCGCCTGCACGCCGGCCGCCTGCGCGCGCGCGATCACCGCGGTGCGGTCGTGGTCGAACTCCTCCGCGTCCAGGTGGCAGTGGCTGTCGATCAACTGCATCGGCGCTCAGCGGCGCACGCGCTGGGCGGTGGAGTCCAGTGGTGCAGCGGCCGGCGCCGGGGTGCGGGTCTTCCAGTTCGCCAGCAGCAGGGTGCCGAGGCCGAACACGATCTCGTCGATGAAGGGCACCGGATCGGGCAGCAGCACGCTCAACACGAACAGCCCGGCGGTGATCTTGAACAGCGTCGGGTAGCGCAATTTGCCCGCCCAGCGCAGCAGCGGATACACGATCGGGTTGGGCATGGACGGTCTCCAGGAAAGCGGTGAAAGCGCTAACAGCCTCGATATGGCGACGTTCCGCCGGGGTTACCAGCGGCGTGTACGCCGCGTTACTGAATAGGGAGCGGATCGGTTCAGCTTGGGCATGGTAATCACAGCACCGTAGACAACGCGGTCAGCCCGCAGGAGAGCACACATGAAAAGCACTACGACAACCGTTCTGGTCGCGGCTGGCGCCTTGCTGGTCGGCGGCGTCGCCACCGCGGCCTTCATGAACAACCGCGACAAACCGGTGGACGTCGCCAGCAGCGACGTGCGCCCGGCCCTGGACAATACGCGCGGCGACAGCGCGATGGACAACAGCGTCGGCGGCAAGCTCGAGTACGCCGACGTGGTGCGGGTCGATCCGATCACCCAGAAGCAGCAGCGCTATGCCGAGGTGATCGGCACCGAGCCGTTGCGCCAGACCTCCACCACCACCACCCCGCGCCAGGTGTGCAACGACGTGGTAGTGCAGGAGCGCCTGCCCGAGCGCGACGGCAACGTCGGCGGCACCGTGGTCGGTGCGCTGGTCGGCGGCCTGCTCGGCAACCAGGTCGGCCACGGCAACGGCCGCAAGGCCGCGACCGCGGCCGGCGCGGTGGCCGGCGGCTTCATCGGCAACCGCATCGACCAGAACCATGTCGGCGGCCGCGTGGTCGACCGCACCGAGCGCCAGTGCCACACCGAGAACAGCACCGCGCAGTCCTCGACCGTCACCGGCTACAACGTGACCTATCGCAACGACGACGGCACCACCGGCACCATGCGCATGGACAGCAAGCCGGGCAACCGCATCGCCATGGGCACGCAGGACGTGGTCAAGGGCTACGACGTGACCTACCGCTACGACGGCCAGGAAAAGACCGTGCGCATGGACGACCGCCCCAACAGCGACCGCCTGCCGGTGCTGGACGGCCGCCTGGTCACCCAGACCGCGTCGGCCGGCGACGGCGCCGTCAGTCAGCGCTGAGTCGCCTGCGTCGCGAGCGACACACGAGAGGCCGGCCGCAATGCCGGCCTCTTGCCGATACTGGACGCACGGGTGTGCCGCGCCGATGCGCGGGCAACGTGCGGCGCTTCTCTAGGGATGGAACCATGCGACAGATTGGAATGTTAGGGCTGCTGGTGGGGGCGTTGTGGAGCCAGCACGTGCACGCGGAAGGCGGTTGCCCCCCGGGGCAGTATCCACAGCAGGGAGCGGGCTGGCAGGGTTGCACGCCAGCACCGGCTGACGCGCCGCAAGTCCAGGGCGAGGATGGCCGCTGGATGAGCCAATGGATGGCGATCGCCGCCGACCTGAAGCTGCAGCGCCTGGGGACCGCGACCAACGAGCTTTCCGAGACCCAGGCCAAGACCAACGCGGTCGTGGACTGTGGCCGCAAGGGCGGCACGAACTGCGAGGTTCAGATCGTCGTCCGCAATGCCTGTGCGGCGATGGTGGTCGGTGCCAAGACGGTCAACGTCAAGTCGGCGCAGCGGCAGGACGATGCCGAAACCCTCGCGACCATGCAGTGCAAGGCGCAAGACACCCAGTGCATGAAGCTCTATTCCGCGTGCAGTCCGCCGGTGTTCGTGCGTTGAGCGATCGGCCGTCGACAGACGGCTGGTCGGGTGTGCGCGGCGCCATGTCTGCTGCGCGGCGTCGGCGCTTCGGTGGACGCTCGCGCAGGTCGCGGGCGACGCCTGGCAGACCCGTCCGGGCTTGGCTTCTTCCGCGGCCTGCGCGCTTCGCTACTATGCGGTTTTCCGATAGAGGATCGCCATGCGCCTGCCTTGCGACGACCTGTTCAACGTAGCCGCGCTGCTGAGCGAGGAGGAGCGCGCGATCCAGCAGGCGGTCGCGCGTTTCGTCGATGCCAAGGTGTTGCCGGTGATCGGCGACGCCTTCGACCAGGCGCGGTTCCCGCGCGAACTGGTGCCGGAACTGGCGCAGTTGGGCCTGCTCGGCGCCAGCCTGCCGGCCGGGCAGGGCGGCGGCGGCCTCAACGCGGTCTGCTACGGGCTGATCTGCCAGGAGCTGGAGCGTGGCGACAGCGGCCTGCGCAGCTTCGTCAGCGTGCAGTCCTCGCTGTGCATGTACCCGATCCACGCCTACGGCAGCGACGCGCAACGCCAGCGCTGGCTGCCGGCGATGGCCGCCGGCACCGCGATCGGCTGCTTCGGCCTGACCGAGTCGCAGGGCGGCTCCGACCCGGCGGCGATGCAGACCCGCGCGGTCCGCGACGGCGACGGCTGGCGCCTGAGCGGCAGCAAGATGTGGATCACCAACGGCAGCCTGGCCGACGTGGCGATCGTCTGGGCGCAGACCGAGGACGGCATCCAGGGTTTCCTGGTCGAGGCCGGCACCCCGGGCTTCGCCACCCAGGACATCGCGCACAAGATGAGCCTGCGCGCCTCGGTGACCTCGGCGCTGTTCTTCGACGACGTGCGCCTGCCCGACCGCCAGCGCCTGCCCGGCGTGCGGGGGCTGAAGGGGCCGTTGGGCTGCCTGACCCAGGCCCGCTACGGCATCAGCTGGGGCGCGATCGGCGCGGCCATCGCCTGCCTGCGCGAGGCGCTGGCCTACGCCGGCGAGCGCATGCTGTTCGGCCGGCCGCTGGCGGCGACCCAGAGCGCGCAGATCAAGCTGGCCGACATGGCGCGGCGCATCGCCACCGCCCAGTTGCTGGCGCTGCAGCTGGGCCGGCTCAAGGACGCCGGCACGCTGCAGCCGGCGCAGGTGTCGCTGGCCAAATGGAACAATGTGCGCATGGCCCTGGACATCGCCCGCGCGTGCCGCGATCTGCTCGGCGGCGCCGGCATCACCACCGACTATGGCGCGATCCGCCATGCCCTGAACCTGGAATCGGTGATCACCTACGAAGGCACCGAGACCGTGCACCAATTGGTGGTCGGTCGCGAGCTGACCGGCATCAATGCATTTTGACCCCATGACCCGCACGCGGACGCGGGCATGCCTGCAGGAGAATCGACGATGAGCCCCTTCGATGTGCGCGTGGAAACCGAGCGCCTGCTGCTGCGCCCGCCCACTGCCGAGGATTTCGCGGCGTTCTGCGCGTTTTCTGCCGATGCGCAGACCATGCACCACCTCGGCGGCGTGCAGGTGCCGTCGGTGGTGTGGCGCAGCCTGACCTCGCTGGTCGGCAGCTGGCAGTTGCAGGGATTTGCGATGTTCTCGGTGATCGAGAAGCGCAGCGGGCAGTGGATCGGCCGGGTCGGCCCCTGGCAGCCGCACGCCTGGCCGGGGCCGGAAGTCGGCTGGGGCATCGCCCGCGCGTTCTGGGGCCAGGGCTATGCGCCGGAGGCCGCCGCGGCATCGATCGATTGGGCGTTCGCGCAGTTGGGCTGGACCGAGGTGATCCACACCATCGTGCCCGACAACGCCAACTCCAAGGCGGTGGCCGCCAAGCTGGGGTCGCGCTACCTGCGCCAGGACCGCCTGCCGGAGCCGCTGCAGGCGCTAGAGGTGGAAGTGTGGGGCCAGTCGCGCGCGCAGTGGCGGGCGCGGCGCTGACACCCCACCACGGCAACAGTCGATACAGGAGCTGCGCATGGCGTCCGACCGCTTTCCCCTGACCGTGTACGGCATGGCGCTGTCGGGCAATTGCTACAAGGTGCGGTTGTTGCTGGACCAGCTCGGCTGCGCCTACCGCTGGGTGGAGATCGACAGCGCCAACGGCCAGACCCGCACCCCGGCGTTCCTGGCCAAGAATCCCAACGGCAAGGTGCCGCTGCTGGAGCGCGAGGACGGGCGCGTGCTGGCCGAATCCAACGCCATCCTGTGCTGGCTGGCCGAGGGCACCGGTTATCTGCCCGCCGATCCCTGGCAGCGCGCGCAGGCGCTGAGCTGGCTGTTCTTCGAGCAGTACAGCCACGAACCCTACGTGGCGGTGGCGCGCTTCGTCTGCGGCTGGACGCCGCCGGACTCGCCGCGCCGCGCCGAGCTGCCGCGCCTGCGCGAGGGCGCGGCGCGGGCGCTGGCGGTGATGGAGCAGCACCTGCAAACGCAGGCCTGGTTCAGCGGCTCGGCCTACGGCATCGCGGACATCGCGCTGTTCGCCTATACCCACTGTGCCGGCGACGCCGGCATCGTGCTGGCGCACTATCCGGCGCTGTGCGACTGGCTGCAGCGGGTGCGCGCGACGCCGGGCTTCGTGGCGCTGCCGCCGTTGCCGCAGGACGTGCGTGCGCGCCTGGCGTTGGCGGGGGCGCCGGCGGCGTTCACCTGACTGCCGCGCGCCGGCGGCTAGCCTGCAGGTCCATTTGGTCAGGAGCAACGCCATGAGCCAGTACCGCATCGCCGTCTTCGTCGGCAGCCTGCGCAAGGAGTCGTTCAACCGGCGCCTGGCGCACGCGCTGGAGCGACTTGCCGGCGACCGTGCCAGTTTCGAGTACGTGGAGATCGGCGACCTGCCGCTGTACAACCAGGATCACGACCACGACTATCCGGAGCAGGGCCGGCGCCTGAAGACGCAGGTCAGCGACGCCGATGCGGTGCTGTTCGTCACCCCGGAATACAACCGCTCCATCCCCGGCGTGCTCAAGAACGCCATCGACCTGGGCTCGCGGCCGTACGGCGAGAGCGCCTTCGCCGGCAAGCCGGCAGCGGTGTGCGGGACCTCGCCGGGGGCGATCGGCACCGCCATGGCGCAGCAGCACCTGCGCAACGTGCTGGCCTACCTGGACATGCCGGTGCTGGGCCAGCCGGAGATCTTTCTGCAGTTCAAGGAGGGCCTGATCTCCGAGGACGGCGCCATCGACGACGAGCGCACGCGCAAGTTCCTTGCCGGATTCGTCGACAAGTTCATCGCCTGGATCGACGAACTGCAGGCCTGAGCGCCGCCCCTGCGCGCGCCGTCGGTGGCGCGCGCAGGGGCGGGCGGGCCTGGTGCGGCAGGGCATCGGCGACGTTCTCAACCGCTTGTCCCCAGACTTGTCCCCAGGGCTGGTGGGCTGCGGCGGCCCACGCCCGGCTGATCGGGCGGGCTCCTCGCCCTAGCCCCAGCCGGGCGCGGGGACTAAAATCTGCGCCCGGGTCGCGGTGAGGCCGCGCCCGGCGCCCGCGCCACGCAGACTCGCGCCCCACAGAGAAGACCCAGCCTATGTCCGCCCGTCCCGGCTACCGCGGCGATCGCAAAAGCGAGCGCAACGAACGCAGCGAGCCGCGTCTCGACCAGTTGCGCGTGCCACCGCACTCGACCGAGGCCGAACAGGCCGTGCTCGGCGGCCTGATGCTGGCGCCGGACGCCTACGATCGGGTCAACGACCAGCTCACCGACAACGATTTCTACCGGCGCGATCACCAACTGATCTACCGCGCGATCCGCGAACTGGCCGAGAAGGGCCGCCCGTTCGACGCGGTGACTTTGGGCGAGTGGTTCGAATCGCAGGGCAAGCTGGAGATGGTCGGCGACGGCGCCTACCTGATCGAACTGGCCAGCACCACGCCCTCGGCCGCCAACATCGTCGCCTACGCCGAGATCGTCCGCGACAAGGCGGTGCTGCGGCAACTGATCGAGGTCGGCACCACCATCGTCAACGACGGCTTCCAGCCGGAAGGGCGCGAGAGTTCGGAACTGCTGGCGTCGGCGGAGAAGGCCGTGTTCCAGATCGCCGAGGCCGGCGCGCGCGGGCGCAGCGACTTCGTGGCGATGCCCGGCGCGTTGAAGGACGCGTTCGAGGAACTGCGCAACCGTTTCGAGAACGGCGGCAACATCACCGGCCTGCCGACCGGCTACAACGACTTCGACGCGATGACCGCCGGCCTGCAGCCGACCGACCTGATCATCCTCGCCGCGCGTCCGGCGATGGGCAAGACCACCTTCGCGCTGAACATCGCCGAGTACGCGGCGATCAAGTCGAAGAAGGCGGTGGCGGTGTTCTCGATGGAAATGTCGGCCTCGCAGCTGGCCATGCGCCTGATCTCCTCCAACGGGCGCATCAACGCGCAGCGCCTGCGCACCGGCCAGCTCGAGGACGAGGACTGGGCGCGGGTCACCGGTGCGATCAAGATGCTCAAGGAGACCAAGATCTTCATCGACGACACGCCGGGCGTGTCGCCGGAAGTGCTGCGCTCCAAGGCGCGCCGGCTCAAGCGCGAGCACGACCTGGGCCTGATCGTGATCGACTACCTGCAGCTGATGTCCGTGCCCGGCAACAGCGAGAACCGCGCGACCGAGATCTCGGAGATCTCGCGCTCGCTCAAGGGTCTGGCCAAGGAGCTGGGGGTGCCGGTGATCGCGCTGTCGCAGCTCAACCGCTCGCTGGAAACCCGCACCGACAAGCGCCCGGTGATGGCCGACCTGCGCGAATCGGGCGCGATCGAGCAGGACGCGGACATGATCGTGTTCATCTACCGCGACGACTACTACAACAAGGAAAATTCGCCGGACAAGGGCCTGGCCGAAATCATCATCGGCAAGCACCGCGGCGGCCCGACCGGGTCGTGCAAGCTCAAGTTCTTCGGCGAATACACCCGCTTCGACAATCTCGCCCACGATTCGGTGGGCGCGTTCGAATAAGCACGCGCGCCGCGCGCGGTCCACATGGCGAGCGCGGCGCCCGGAGCGTTCCGGGCGCCGGCTGGTTGGCGCGACGCGACGATCAATAGGGGATCTCGATCTCGGCGTTGCTGGTGGCGTCGTAGGTGTTGGCGCCGTACTCGGCGTGGTGGGTGCAGACCACGGTGATCTTGCGATAGATGCCGTAGACGAAGTTCGACTTGAAGTGCACGTCGACCAGGGCGCCGTTGCCTTCCTCGTCGTAGTCGGTGGTGTAGCCGTTGCCGATCTGGTCGTAGGCGTTGCAGCGCACGTTGATGTAGTTGGCGTCGACGCGGTCGTTGTTGGCGTTGGCGAAGCGCGAGTACGCGCGGATCTTCAGACGCTTGCCGCCGGCCGGACGCCCGTCGGACTCGTAGCCCTGGTTCTGGATCACGCCCTGCAGCGTGTAGACCGGCGTGCTGCCGCCGCCACCTCCGCCACCGCCACATTCGACGCCGTTGTCGACGCCGACTTCGTTCTGAAACTCCCCGGGTTCGGTGGTGCAGGCCATCGCCAGCGGGGCGGCGAGGCTCAGCGCCAGGGTGAGGGCGGCTTTTGCGATGCGCTTGTCCATGAAACGTGCTCTCCTGAAGTACTTGCGAATGTCGGCGATGGGCATGGCCGTGCTGCGCGGTTCGCTGCCCGCAGCGCGTCGCGGCCCTGTCGCTGCAGGTCCGGGCGCGGGCGATTCGGGCCGCACGCAGCCGCGCTCGCCGGCCGTGGTGGCCGTGAGGTCGCAGAGGCGATGGCGGATGTCCCCGTGCGCACAACACGGCCATGGCCATGTCGCGCGCGGTGCAGCGAAAGCACGGATGACGCCCTTCCCCGGAACGTCATCCAACAGCAGCGGTCGCGGCGCCGCTTCGACATGACGGCGCCCGCTCCGGCGTTATAGCAGCGGGTCGGTGCGACCGGCGCACCGCCCGCCGCGATGTCTACAAAATCGATCCGGCGCGTGGCCGCGTGGCGTTCGACATCGACGCAGCGACGCCACCCGCGGCGCCGCGCGACGTGCTGCATGGCGTTGGCAGCGGCCCGGCGGCCCACGTATTCAGCCGTACGCAGCGATACTTCTGTCACAGGGTGCTGCGCGGGCGCTCAATCGCCCGCTACGGCAGTCGATACCCGGGGGGAGCCCTTCATGGATCTGCCCATGCCGCTAACCGTCACCCATGCCGAGACCGCCGAGCGCGATGCCGTCGCCGCGGTCGCGGCGCTGCAAGCGCAACTGGGCGCCGCGCCGCTGGACGCACTGCTGCTGTTCTGCGATGCGGAATACGACCTGGATGCGCTGGGCCCGGCGCTCAAGGCCGGGTTCGCCTGTCCGGTGATCGGCTGCACCGCCGCCGGCCAGATCGGCGGCGGCGGCTTCCAGAAAACCGGCATCCTGGTCGCCGGCCTGCGCGGCGGCGTGCTGCAGGCGCAGCCGTTGCTGATCGCCCCGCTCGGCGACCTGCAGGCGCAGGTCGCGGTGGTCGCCGAAACGGTGCAGGCGGCCACCGTCGACAAGGCGGGCCAGTGCTTCGCGCTGCTGCTGGTCGACGGGTTGTCCACCTGCGAGGAATACCTGGCCGCGGCGCTGTACCGGATGATCGGCGACGTGCCGCTGCTCGGCGGCTCGGCCGGCGACAACCTGCGCTTCGAGCGCACCCTGGTCTATCACGACGGCCGCTTCCTGGCCGACGCGGCGGTGCTGACCCTGTTCCGCTCGCAGCATCCGTTCGTGGTGTTCAAGCTGCAGCATTTCGTCGCCAGCGAGGTCGAACTGGTGGTGACCGACGCCGACCCGGAGCGGCGCCTGATCCGCGAGATCAACGGCGAGCCTGCGGCCCTGGCCTATGCGCAGGCGATCGGTGTGCCGTTGCCGGCCCTCGATCCGCATGTGTTCTCCACCTATCCGTTGCTGCTGACGCTGAGCGGCGAGCCGTATGTGCGTTCGATCCTGCGGGTCAACGAGGACCTGTCGATGACCTGCTACTGCGCGGTGGAGGAGGGCATGGTGGTGGCGGTCGGCAAGGCGGTGGACGTGATGCAAACGCTGCAGCGTGGCTTCGCCGAGATGCGCGAGACGGTGCCCGATCCGGCGCTGGTGATCGGGTGCGACTGTATCCTGCGCCGCCTTGAGTTCGGCCAGTCGCAGATGCAGCAGCAGGTTGGCGCGTTCATGGCGCAGCAGCAGGTGTTCGGTTTTTCCACCTACGGCGAGCAGTTCAACGGCCTGCACGTCAACCAGACCTTCACTGGTGTGGCAATCGGGAGATGAGCATGTCCACAGGCACCGCCATGGCGCCGTTGCAGGCACAGGACCCGGCCACGCCGGAGCCGAGCGACCCCGCCGCGCTCGTTGCCGAGCTGCGTCGGCAACTGCTCGCGCGCGACAAGGTGATCGCGGCGCTGAAGAAGCGGGTCACCGCGCGCGACGACGCGGCGGCCTCGCCGCTGGGGACCCTGCAGCAGAACATCGCGTTGGGCAAGGTGGTGGCGCTGAAGACCCAGGAACTGAGCCGCGAGCGGCAGGATCTGCAGCATGCGCTGTCCGACCTCGGCAAGGCACAGGCGGCGCTGCTGCAGGCGCAGAAAATGGAGTCGATCGGCCAGCTCGCTGCCGGCATCGCCCACGAAATCAACACGCCGGCGCAGTACGTGCGCGACAACCTGGCCTTCGTGTGCAAGGCCAAGCAGATCCTCGACCACGTATTCGACATGACCTTCGGCATCGTCGACGCCGCGCGTGCGCAGGGCGTGGCGCCGGAGTTGGTCGCCGCGCTCGACGCGCAGATCGCCTCGTCCAAGTTCCAGTACCTGCGCAAGCAGACCCCCGAGGCCCTGCAGCAGTCGCTGGAAGGGCTGGACCGCATCACCAAGATCGTCAGCGCGATGAAGGCGTTCTCGCACCCGTCCGCCGGCGAGAAGGAACCGGTGGACCTGCGCGAGCTGGTTGCCACCACCGTCACCGTGGCACGCAACGAATGGAAGTACGTGGCCGAGGTCGAGACCGCGTTCGCCGACGACGTGCCGCCGGTGCCGTGCCTGCGCGACGAGATCGGCCAGGTGCTGCTGAACCTGGTGGTCAACGCCGCGCACGCGATCGGCGACACCTTGGTGCCGGGCGAACGCGAACAGGGCCGGATCCGTATCGGCCTGCGCCGTGCAGGCGACAGCCACGTGGACCTGTGCGTCAGCGACGACGGTCCGGGCATCCCCGAGGCGATCCGCACCAAGGTGTTTGATCCATTCTTCACCACCAAGCCGGTTGGCAAGGGCACCGGCCAGGGCCTGGCGATCGCCTATTCGACGGTGGTGGAGAAGCACCAGGGGCAGATCTTCTTCGAACCGTCGCCGGGCCAGCGCGGCACCACATTCGTGGTGAGGCTGCCGCTGACCGTCGTGGCGGGCTGAGCCATGCGCGTGCTGTTCGTCGACGACGAAAGGCAGGTGCTGGCCGGCCTGGAGCGGACCATGTTCATGGCCGACCGCGACTGGGACGTGGCCTTCGCCAACAGCGGCGCCGAGGCGCTGCTGGCGTTGCGGGCGCAGCCGGTCGACGTGGTGGTCTCGGATATGCGCATGCCGATGATGGACGGTGCCGAACTGCTGCGCCAGGTGCGCGACAGTTGCCCGCGCGCCATCCGCATCATCCTGTCCGGGCACACCGAACAGGAGGCGGCGTTGCGTTCGCTGGACGTGGCCCATCAGTTCCTGGCCAAGCCCTGCGAGGGCGATGCGCTGATCGAGGCGATCGACCGCGCGGTCGCGCTGCAACTGCTGCTGGACGATCCGGCGGTGCAGGCGGTGGTCGGGCGCATCGGCGGGTTGCCGTCGGCACCGCGCATGTTCGCGCAGCTCAACCGCCTGCTCGGCGACCCCACGGCCGGCGTCGCCCAGGTCGCCGCGGTGGTCGAGGGCGACCCGGCGCTGGCGGCCAAGGTACTGCAACTGGCCAACTGCGCGTTCTTCGGCAATGGCCACCACGTGGCCGAGGTCAAGGAAGCGGTCAATCGCATCGGCATCGGCCTGCTGCGCACGCTGGTGCTGGCCAGCGAAGTGTTCCGCAGCGGCGTCGCCGACTCGGCCGACGCCCTTCGCGCCGACGCGGTGCGTGCGTCGCGGCTGGCCGCAGTGGTCGGCAAGGGCCATGCCGCCGAGGACGTGGTGACGACCGCGGCGTTGCTCGCCAACATCGGCGCGCTGCTGCCGGGCATCGCGCGCCTGTGCCGCGATGCCGATCCGCAGGGCCGCGGCTTCCCGTCGCACGCGGAGATCGGCGCCTACCTGCTCGGCGTGTGGGGCCTGCCGAGCGCCATCGTCGAGGCTGTCGCCCATCACCGCGCTCCGCGCCGGGTCGAGCACCGCCAGTTCGATGCGATCGGGGTGGTGCACGTGGCGGTGGCGCTGGCGCAGGACCTGGCGCCGGACCTGGATTACCTGCGGGCGATGGGCGTGGCCGCGCAACTGCCGCAGTGGCAGGCGGCGTGCGCGCAGATCCGCGAAGCGGAGCGTGTGCTGTGAGCGAACCCGAACTGCCGCGCATCCTGTGCGTGGACGACGAACCCAACCTGCTGGCCGCGCTGGAGCGCAACCTGTTCGGCCAGTTCGACGTGGTCACCGCCGATGGCGGCGCGGCCGGACTGGCGGCGATCGCCGCCGGCCCGCCGTTCGCGGCGATCGTGTCGGACATGCGCATGCCGGGCATGGACGGCGCCGCGTTCCTGGCCGCGGCGCGCGCACGCGCGCCGGACAGCGTGCGCCTGCTGCTGACCGGGCAGGCCGATGCGACCTCGGCAATCGCCGCGGTCAACCACGGCGCGATCTTCCGCTTCCTGTGCAAACCGTGCCCGACCGAGGAACTGGTCGCCGCGCTGGAGCAGGCGGTGGCGCTGCACCGTGCGACCGTGCTGGAGCGCGAGTTGCTGGAAACCACCCTGGCCGGCACCACGCGCATGCTCACCGAGGTGCTGTCGATGGTGGCGCCCTGGGCGTTCCAGCGCTCGGCGCAGGTGCAGGCCTGCGTGGGCCACGTCACCGGCAAGCTGCCATGGCCGAACCGCTGGATGGTGGAGGTGGCGGCGGCGCTGAGCCACATCGGCTGTGTCAGCGTGCCGGGCGACATCGTGCAGCGCGAGATCGCCGGCGACGCGCTGTCCGAGGAAGAGCAGAGGCTGATCGACGGCCACCCGCTGGTCGCGCACCGGCTGCTGACCGCGATCCCGCGCATGCAGGCGGTGGCCGAGATCGTGCGCTACCAGATGCAGCCGCCGCCGGCCGACGCCGCGCCCGACGTGGTGCGCGGCGCGCAGTTGCTGCGTGCGTCGCTGCTGCTGGTGCGCGAGCTGGCGCGCAAGCGGCCGCTGGCTCACGCGGTGCAGGAACTGCGCAAGGTCGAGCCGCCGCTGCCGCGCGGCCTGGTCGACGCGTTCGCCGATCTGCAGCTCGCCACCCGCAGCGGCATCCGCAAGGCCAGGGTGAGCGACCTGGTGCCGGGCTGGCGCCTGGAGCAGGACGTGGTGTCCAAGCGCGGCATGATGCTGCTGGCGCACGGCAGCGAACTGAGCTTGACCTCGATCCTGGCGCTGCGCAACCTGCAGGCGGCCGGCGCCATCGTCGAACCGCTGCTGGTCAGCTACGGCAACGAGGCGCATGCCGCCGCCCCGGCGTGAGCCCGCGCGAGGCGATGCTCACGCCGGCTGCGCGTCGGCACCGCGTATCCTGGCGCCTCTTTTTTTGCCGTCCTGCGCATGAGCTACGCCATCGTCTGGTTCCGGCGCGACCTGCGCCTGCACGATCAACCCGCCCTGCAGGCCGCAGTGGACGCCGGGCATACGCCGGTGCCGGTGTACCTGCACAGCCCGGAAGACGAGGGCGCCTGGGCCGCGGGCGCGGCCTCGCGCAGCTGGCTGCAGCGTTCGCTGGCGGCGCTGGATGCGCAATTGCGCGAGCGCGGTTCGCGCCTGATCCTGCGCCAGGGTCCGGCCGAGACCGCGTTGCGCCAGGTGGTCGCCGACTGCGGCGCGGTGGCGGTGTACTGGAACCGCCGCTACGAGCCGGCCACGCAACCGCGCGATGCACGGCTCAAGCGCGAACTGCGCGAACAGGGCCTGGAGGTGCACAGCCACAACAGCGCGCTGCTGTTCGAACCCTGGCAACTGGCGACGCAACAGGGCGGCCCGTACAAGGTGTTCACCCCGTTCTGGCGCAGCGCCCTGAGCCATTGGCAGGTGCCGGCGCTGCAGCCTGCACCGAAGCGCCTGCCGCCGCCGCCCGCGGAGCTGGACAGCCTGGCGCTGGAGCGGCTCGGCCTGGCGCCGGCGCTGGCCTGGGACCGCGGCTTCTGGGAGGTGTGGCAACCGGGCGAAGCGGGGGCGCACGAGGCGCTGGACGTGTTCGTCGACGGCGCGTTGCGCGACTACCTCGATGGCCGCGACCGCCCGGACCAGATCGGCACCTCGCGGCTGTCGCCGCACCTGCATTTCGGCGAGATCGCGCCATGGCGCATCGTCGCGACCCTGGAACGGCAGCGCCGCGCCGCCACCGCCGCGGCGATCGACGGTTACATCCGCCAGCTCGGCTGGCGCGACTTCGCCCACCACCTGCTGCACCATTTCCCGGACACGCCCGAGCGCAACCTCAATCCGCGCTTCGAGCGCTTCCGCTGGGCCACGCCCGACCCGGCGCAGTTGCACGCCTGGCAGCGCGGACGCACCGGCGTGCCGATCGTCGATGCCGGCCTGCGCGAGCTGTGGCACACCGGCTGGATGCACAACCGCGTGCGCATGATCGTCGCCAGCTATCTGTGCAAGCACCTGCGCGTGCATTGGTCCGAAGGCGCGCGCTGGTTCTGGGATACTCTGGTCGATGCCGACCTGGCCAACAACACCCTGGGCTGGCAGTGGGTGGCCGGCACCGGTGCCGACGCCGCGCCGTATTTCCGGGTGTTCAATCCGGTGACCCAGGCACAGAAGTTCGATCCCAAGGGCGAGTACATCGCGCGCTGGGTGCCGGAACTGGCGGCGCTGCCGGTGGCCGACCGCTTCGCCCCCTGGCAGGCGCCGCAGCGGCTGGCGCACGCTGCACCGCAGTATCCGCGACAGCCGATCGTCGACCTGGCGGCCGGCCGCGATGCGGCGCTGGCCGCCTATCGCGAGACCGCCGCCGGCTGAGCGCCGCGCCGCGCCCGCGGCGCACGCATGCACTGCGGCGTGCGCGATTGACGCCCTTCGCTGGCGCATGATTCACTCCAGGCTCGGACAGGAGCCCGCATGGCCACCAGCTCAGCTCGCCGCAAGCCGCAGCGCGAACCGATGTCGCGCGTGGACACCGCCTGGTTGCGGATGGACCGGCCGACCAATCCGATGATGATCACCGGCGTGCTGATGTTCGACGAGCCGCTGACCCTGCCTGCCCTCAAGCAACTGGTGCGCAAGCGCTTCCTGGCCTTCCCGCGGTTCCTGCAGAAGCCGGTGGAGACCGCCACCGGCGCCTGTTGGCAGCGCGACGACGATTTCGACCTGGACTGGCACGTGCGCCTGTCGGCCTTGCCCGGGCGCGGGCAGAAGAAGGCGTTGGAGCGCTTCGCCGGGCAGATGGCGTCCACGCCCTTGGACAAGACCAAGCCGCTGTGGCAGTTCCACCTGATCGAACGCTACGAAGGCGGCTCGGCGCTGGTGGCGCGGATCCACCACAGCTACGCCGATGGCATCGCCCTGGTGCAGGTACTGCTGTCGCTGACCGATACCCAGCGCACCCCGGAGCCGTCGGCGCAACTCGGTCGCGCCTGGCTGAAGGACGACGGCAAGGAGGTGGTGCGCCGGGTCGGTGCGGTGGACCGCTATCTCAAGCTCGGCGGGCGCATGCTCGACAAGGGCCGGGCGATGGCGCAGGACCCGAACCTGCCGACGATGCTGGCGCGCGAAGGCGGGCTGATCGGCCGCGAGCTGGTCAATGCGCTGCTGCTGGCCGACGATCCGCCGACGCTGCTGCGCGGCCGGCTCGGCGTCAGCAAGCGCGTGGCCTGGGCCGAGCCGCTGGACCTGGACGAGGTCAAGGCGGTCGGCCGCGCCTGCGACTGCACGGTCAACGACGTGCTGATGGCGACCGTGGCCGGCGCCTTGCGCGACTACATGCTCGAACGCGGCGAGCGCCTGGACGGGGTGACGCTGCGCGCCACCGTGCCGGTCAACCTGCGGCCGCTGGAGCACGCGCGCAAGCTGGGCAACCACTTCGGCCTGGTGTTCCTGGACCTGCCGGTGGGCGAGGCCAATCCGGTGCGGCGCCTGCAATGCGTGGCCGAATCGATGCAGCAGCTCAAGCAGTCGCGCCAGGCGATGGTGGTGTTCGGCCTGCTGGCGGCGGTGGGCATGGCGCCGGCGGCGCTGCAGGCGGCGGCGCTGGACCTGTTCAGCCGCAAGGCCACCGCTGTGGCGACCAACGTACCGGGGCCGCAGCAACCGCTGTATCTGGCCGGCAGCCGCGTGCGCGAGATGATGTTCTGGGTGCCGCAGACCGGGTCGATCGGCGTCGGCGTGTCGATCATGAGCTACAACCATCGCGTGCATTTCGGCCTGATCGGCGATGCGCGGCTGATTCCCGATCCGGACGCGGTGATGCGGCGGGTCGGTGCGGAATTCGAGAAGCTGCTGTACCTGGCGCTGATGAGCGATTGGGCGCAGCCGCTGTGCGCGGCCGAGGCCGAGGGCCTGCTGCCGTCTTCCTGAACCGGGCGCATCGTGTGCCCGGCTGCGTTCATCCGCGCCTCGCGCGGCCGTGTTTATGCTGCGGCCACGTCAATCCAGGTTCGGGAGAGAACACGATGAAAACGACCGCCCTTCGCGGCATGTCCGTGGCCCTGGCCAGTGCGCTGGTGCTGTCCGCCTGCGCCACCGGCGGCTCCTATGTGCAGCGCGACCAGTACGGCAATCCTACCGAGCAGCAGAACCGCACCGGCCGCGGCGCGCTGATCGGCACCGCGGTCGGCGTGGCCGCCGGCCTGCTCAGCGGCAGCAGCGCCACCGAGCGCCGCCAGCACGCGATGATCGGCGCCGGCATCGGCGCGCTCAGCGGCGCGGCCATCGGCAACTACCAGGATCGCCAGGAGCGCGCGCTGCGCGAGCGCACCGCCAACACCGGCATCGACGTGCGCCGCGACGGCGACAACATCACCCTGAACCTGCCCGACGGCATCACCTTCGACTTCAACCAGTCCACGCTCAAGCCGCAGTTCTATTCGGCGCTCAATGGCGTGGCGCAGACCCTGGGCGAGTACAACCAGACCATGATCGAAGTGGTCGGGCACACCGACAGCATCGGCAGCGATGCGGTCAACCAGCGCCTGTCCGAGCAGCGCGCGTCCTCGGTGGCCGCGTACCTGACCGCGCAGGGCGTGCAGCCCGAGCGCATCCAGACCCTGGGCGCCGGCAAGAAGTATCCGATCGCCGACAACAGCACCGAGGCCGGCCGCGCGCAGAACCGCCGCGTGGAGATCCGCGTGGTGCCGCTGCGCTCCTCGGCCGGCTGACCGTTCCGGCACCGGCGAGAACGAACGGGCCGCAATGCGGCCCGTTCGCGTTTGCGTGCTGCCGCGACGCGTCGTGTGCGGCGCGGCTCAGACCAGCGCGGCGTCCTCTTCGTCCTCGGCTTCCGTTTCCAGCGCCGCATCCGCCGGGGCCGGCGCAGGCGCGGCGGCGACGCGCGGCAGGCTGACCAGCGACTGCGTGTTCATCGCCACGCCGCTGCACAGGGTGAACTCGGCGCCGTCCTCGGCCTGCTGCGTGGCCAGCTTGGCCGGGCATTGCGCCATCATGTAGCTGACGTCGAAGTTGAGCTTGTCGACCAGGAAGTCGACGAAGGCGCGTACCTTCGGCGAGAGCATGCGCCCGCCCGGGAACACCGCGTTGAAGTCCAGGTCCGGCCCGACCCAGCCGCCGAGCACGCGCCGCGCCTTGCCGGCCTCGATCAGCGGCTTGATCGTCGCATCGCTGGCCAGGACCAGGCCTTCGCCGCAGACCAGCCCGCCGATCAGCGCCGCCGAATCGTTGGCCAGCAGGATCGGCTGGACCAGGAACTCGCCGCTCTGCTTGCCGTTGCGCAGCGGCCAGCACAGCCGGTTGCCGCCGCCGCGGCCGGTGCTCAGCGCCAGCGTGCGGTGGTGCTGCAGGTCGTCCGGATGCAGC
>JBEVKG010000298.1:0-26873 GCA_040509765.1 Xanthomonas sp. | reverse complement strand
GCCGAGCGCGCGCATGCCCTGGGCCTGCGCGCGCTCGAACTGGCCTACCGCACCGGTACCAATCCGCTGCTGGCGCGCGCCAGCGCACCGATGCCCACGCGCGCCTTCGGCCTGGAGTTCCCCAACCCGGTGGGGCTGGCCGCGGGCCTGGACAAGAACGGCGAGCACATCGACGCGCTGCTGGCGCTGGGCTTCGGCTTCGTCGAGATCGGCACCGTCACCCCGCGCGCGCAGGCCGGCAACCCGCAGCCGCGCATGTTCCGCCTGCCGCGGCAGCAGGCGGTGATCAACCGCATGGGCTTCAACAACCTGGGCGTGGATGCGCTGGTGCGCAACGTCGAGCGCGCGCGGCGCCGGCACGGCCTGCTCGGCATCAACATCGGCAAGAACAAGGACACCCCGAACGAGGACGCCGCCTCCGACTACCTGCATTGCCTGGAAAAGGTCTACGCGCTGTCGGACTACGTCACCGTCAACATCTCCTCGCCCAATACCGCCGGCCTGCGCGAGCTGCAGGAAGAACAGGCGCTGCGGCAACTGATCGCGCGCCTGCGCGAGGCGCAGGAAGCGCTGGCCGCGCGCCACGGCAAGCGCGTGCCGATGCTGGTCAAGGTGGCGCCGGACCTGAGCGACAGCGACATCGACGCGGCGGCGCGGGTGCTGTCGGACCTGCAGGTGGACGGGGTGATCGCCACCAACACCACCATCGCCCGCCCCGGCCTGGAACACGAGCCGCTGGGTGCCGAGAGCGGCGGCCTGTCCGGCGCGCCGCTGCTGGGCCAGTCCACCCTGGTGCTGCGCCGGCTGCGCGCGCGCCTGCCCGAGCACATCCCGCTGATCGGCGTCGGTGGCATCCTCTCCGGCGCCGATGCGGTGGCGAAGATGGCCGCCGGTGCGGCGCTGGTGCAGTGCTACAGCGGGCTGGTGTTCCGCGGGCCGGAGCTGATCGGCGAGTGCGTCGAGGCGATGCGCCGGCGCCGCGAAGCGCCCAGCCGCGGGGACGTCGTCGTTCCATGAGCACGACGGCCTGGTCGCTCACCGCGCAGGCGCCGCTGCAGGCGCTCAACACCTTCCACGTCGCCGCGCAGGCGCCGTGGCTGCTGCAGATCTTCGCGCCCGAGGCGCTGCCCGAGGCGCTGCTGGCGCCGGAGCTGGCCGGCGCCGCGCTGCTGCCGCTGGGCAGCGGCAGCAACATGTTGTTCGCCGGCGATGCGCCCGGCGTGGTGCTGTGCTTCGCCAACCGCAGCATCGACACCCTGGAACACCGCGCCGACTACGCCATCGTGCGCGCCGGTGCCGGCGTGGGCTGGCACGAACTGGTGATGTGGTCGCTGGCGCAGGGCCTGTCCGGCCTGGAGAACCTGGCGCTGATCCCGGGCACGGTCGGCGCCGCGCCGATCCAGAACATCGGCGCCTACGGCGCGCAGATGGGCGAGTTCGTGCACGTGGTCGAGGCCTACGACCGTGCCGATGCGCGCTTCGTGCGGCTGGACGCGGCCGCCTGCGAGTTCGGCTACCGCGACAGCCTGTTCAAGCGCCAGCCCGACCGCTACCTGATCGCCGCGGTGGAGTTCAACCTGCCGCGGCTGCACGCGCTGCGCCTGGACTACGCCGGCATCGGCGAGGAACTGCAGGCGATGGGCATCGCCACGCCCGGCGCGCCGGACGTGGCCCAGGCGGTGATCAACATCCGCCGGCGCAAGCTGCCCGACCCGGACGTGCTCGGCAACGCCGGCAGCTTCTTCAAGAATCCGCTGCTGCCGCTGGAACAGGCACTGGCGCTGCAGCACGAACACCCGGCCTTGCCGGTGTTTCCCGGCGACGACGACAGCCAGCGCAAGCTGTCGGCGGCGTGGCTGATCGAGGCCTGCGGCTGGAAAGGCTACCGCGACGGCGACGCCGGCGTGTCCGCCGCGCACGCGCTGGTGCTGGTCAACCACGGCCAGGCCAGCGGCGCCGAGCTGCTGGCGCTGGCGCGACGCATCAGCGCCTCGGTGGGCGAGCGCTTCGGCGTGGTCCTGGAACCGGAGCCGCGCATCGTCGGCGCACAGTGGTAGCCGCGCCCACGCCGCTGCGCGCGGCGCTGCTGATGCTGGCCAGCACCATGGCCTTCGGGCTGATGGTGGTGGCGATCCGACTGGCCTCGGCGCAGCTGTCCACGCTGCAGATCGCCTTCTTCCGCACCCTGTTCGGCCTGCTGTTCCTGCTGCCGATGCTGCTGCGGCCAGGGCGGCCGTTGCCGCGCACTGCGCAACTGCCGCGCTACCTGCTGCGCACCGCGATCGGCCTGGTGTCGATGCTGGCCGGATTCTGGGCGATCGGTCACCTGCCGCTGTCGCAGGCGATCGCCCTGTCCTACTCCACCCCGCTGTTCGCGACCCTGGCCGCGGCCCTGTGGCTGGGCGAAACGGTGCGCCTGCGGCGCTGGCTGGCGGTGCTGTGCGGCTTCGCCGGGGTGCTGCTGATCGTGCGCCCCGGCGCCGCCGCGTTCAGCCCCGGCACCCTGGTGGCAGTGTTGGCGGCGGTGATGAGCGCCCTGGTCGCGATCCAAATCAAGCAACTGGCACGGGTGGACGACGCCAATACGGTGGTGTTCTACACCTACGCGTTCTGGGTGCCGATGTCGCTGCTGCCGGCGCTGTTCGTCTGGCGGTGGCCGCAGGGCATCGACTGGCTGTGGCTGTTGGCCACCGGCCTGTTCGGCACCCTCGGGCAGTTGCTGTGGACGCATGCGCTGCGGCTCGGCGAGGTCTCCGCACTGACCCCGATCAGCTTCACCCAGCTGCCGCTGGTGGCGCTGTTCGGCTGGTGGCTGTTCGACGAGACCCCGGACGGCGGCACCTTGCTGGGCGCGCTGGTGATCCTAGGCGCCAACGCCTACATCGCCCATCGCGAGGCGGTGCTGGCACGGCGTGCAGCGACCCTGGCGCCAGCCGAAGGCGCCAAGCCCGGCGAATGACGCCGTCCTTCTCCCTCGACACCTGTTGACCGAGACCGCAACCATGACCCGACCCGCTCGCACGCTGCCATCCCTCCAGCGCCTGCATAGCGTCGTGCTGGCCACGCTGTTGCTGCTGTGGCCAATGCTCGCCGCCTGCGCGGTCGCACTGCCCGCCTACACCCCGAACGTGGTCGATCCCGCCGGCACGCTCAGCGCGGACGACACCCAGCGGATCAACGCGGCGCTGCAGCGCCTGCGCGAACGCCAGCACATCTGGGGCGCGGTCTACATCGTGCCGTCGCTGCAGGACGAACCGATCGAGCACCTGGCCGAACGCGCCTTCCGCACCTGGCGGCTCGGCCGGCAAGGCAGCGACAACGGGCTGCTGCTGGTGCTGGCGATGCAGGACCGGCGTTCGCGCTTCGAGGTCGGCTACGGGCTGGAAGGCGTGCTGCCCGACGTGGTCGCGCGGCACGCGCTGGACGACTACCTGGCGCCGCGCCTGCGCCAGGGCGACACCGCCGACGCCATCGTGGCCGCATTCGACTTCATGGGCCGCGCCGCTGCGCAGGATCCCGAGGCCATCGCCGAACTGGCGCAACCGGCCGACGACGGCGTGGACTGGCGGCGCGGCACGATCGCCTGGGCCGGCCTGCTGGTGCTGGTGTGGCTGCTGCTGCCGCTGCGCCGGGCCTGGACCGGCGTCCTGCGCAGGCGCCTGCTGCGGCGGCACCCGCGCCTGGCGGCCAAGCCCGAGGAACTGGTCCAGGACACCGCGCGCACCGGATTCTTGGAGTGGTTCATCCGCCTGTTCCTGAGCGCCAACCCCGGCATCTTCGTGTTCCTGTTGTCGGCCAAGTCGATGACGATGTCGGTGATCTTCCTGGCGCTGGAACTGCTGATCCTGGTGCTGACCCTGGCCATGGCCGCGCAGCGCTACCGCTCGCCGCAGCGCTACAGCCGCTTCCTGCTGGCACTCGCACGGCGGCGCACTGCGCTGATCCGCAAGGGCCATATCGCCGAGACCGCGCCCGGGGTGTTCGCCTACACCGCCAGCTATTACGCTGCCCAGGCCGCCCAGGAACGCGCGGCGGCCGAATCTGCAGGATCGTCCTCATCCTCCTCGTCTTCGTCCTCCAGCAGCGACTCGTCTTCCGGCGGCGGCAGCTCCGGCGGCGGTGGCGCGAGTTCTAGCTGGTAGCGCGCGGGCGACGTGCCCGCGCCGGCATCAGCGGGCGTCGCCGGCGGCCAACGCGCGCCGCGTCCGCCAGCGCGGCCGGCGCTGGCCGCGGAACAGCAGCAGGTACAGCCCCACCACCCAGACCAGCGCCGCGCTCCAGCCGCCGAGGATGTCGGAGGGGTAATGCACGCCCAGGTAGACCCGCGACACCCCGACCAACAGCGTGAAACTGACGGCCAGCCACAGCACCGGCCAGCGCCAACGGGTACGCCAGCTCAGCGCGATCAGCACCGCCGCCAGGGTCATCGAGCCCATCGCGTGGCCGCTGGGGAAACTGAAGGTGTGGTGCTCGGGCGCGATCGACTCCCACAGGCTCGGCCGGTCGCGCTGGAAGAACTGCTTGGCGCCCATGTTCAGCAGCGCCGAGCCGACGAAGGACAGCGCCGCGAACAGCGCCTCGCGCCAGCGACGCAGGCCCAGCAGCACCAGCACGATCAGCGTATCCAGCGGGATCACCCCGTACTGGTAGCCGGCCTCGGTGACCACGGTGAAGAACCGGTCCCAGCCGGGACTGGTCAGGCCGCGCATGCTCCACAGCAGCGGCTCGTCGAAGTAGAGGTCTTCCAGCGCATGCACCTCGTCGGCCAGGACCACGAACACGCCCAGCGGCAGCAGTACCCCGGCGAACAGCAGGGCCACGCGCCAGGCATTCAGGCGCAGCCAGCGGCGCAGTCCGGCCGCTTCGGCGGCGGACTCACCCGGCGCGGCGGACATACGTGCGTTCGACGTAATCGTCGATCAGCGCCACGAACTCGTGGGCGATGTTCTCGCCGCGCAGGGTCACCTTCTTCTCGCCGTCGATGAACACCGGCGCGGCCGGCGCCTCGCCGGTGCCGGGCAACGAGATGCCGATGTTGGCGTGGCGCGACTCGCCCGGCCCGTTCACCACGCAGCCCATCACCGCCAGGGTCATGCTCTCGGCGCCGGGATGGGTCACCTTCCACTCCGGCATCTTCGCGCGGACGTGGTTCTGCACCACCTTGGCCAGCTCCTGGAAGAACTCGGAGGTGGTGCGGCCGCAGCCCGGACAGGCGGTGACCAGCGGGGTGAAGGCGCGCTGGCCGGTGGTCTGCAGCAGTTCCTGGGCGACGATCACTTCCTGCGTGCGCGACTGCCCCGGCTCCGGGGTCAGCGAGATGCGGATGGTGTCGCCGATGCCTTCCTGCAGCAGCACCGCCAGCGCGGCGCTGGAGGCGACGATGCCCTTGCTGCCGATGCCGGCCTCGGTCAGGCCCAGGTGCAGGGCGAAGTCCGAGCGCTGGGCCAGGTCGCGGTACACCGCGATCAGCTCCTGCACGCCGCTGACCTTGCAGCTGAGCACGATGCGGTCGCGGCCCAGGCCCAGTTCCACCGCGCGCTCGGCCGAGTCCAGCGCCGAACGGATCAGCGCCTCGCGCAGTACCCGGCCGGCATCCCACGGCACCTCGCGCCGCGAGTTCTCGTCCATCAGCTGCGCGGCCAGGGCCTGGTCCAGCGAGCCCCAGTTGGCGCCGATGCGCACCGGCTTGTCGTACTTCAGCGCGAATTCGATCAGCTGCGCGAACTGGGTGTCCTTCTTCTTGCCGAAGCCGACGTTGCCGGGATTGATCCGGTACTTGGCCAGCGCCTGCGCGCAGGCCGGCTCGGCGGCCAGCAACTGGTGGCCGTTGTAGTGGAAGTCGCCGATCAGCGGCACCTCGATGCCCATCATCCGCAGCTTGTCGACGATGCGCGGGATCGCCGCGGCCGATTCGGGATTGTTGACGGTCAGGCGCACCAGTTCCGAGCCGGCGCGCCACAGTTCGGCCACCTGCTTGACCGAGGAGGCGACGTCGGCGGTATCGGTGTTGGTCATCGACTGCACCACCACCGGCTTGCCGCCGCCCATGGTGACGCCGCCGATGCGGACCGGCTGGGTGAGACGGCGCGCCCAGGGCGCGGCGTCGGCGGGGGGCGTGGGGCGGCTGACGGCGTCGTACATGGGCCCATTTTAGCCTGCGCGGCGCATCCTGCCGCACGCGCCGGCACCGCAATTCAGCCAGGCGCTGGCGCTGCGACGGTTTGTCGCAGGCAGGCCCCCGGCCCAGCGCATACGATGCGCAGCATGGATTCCACCGACGCCTCCTTCCTGCGCACCCTGTGCAGCCTGCGCTGGCTGGCCACCGCCGGCCAGGCCGCGACGATCCTGGTGGCGACCTGGCCGCTGCAGTTGCCGCTGCCGCAGCTGCCGCTGTGGGCCGGCGTGGCCGTGCTGGCGTTGTTCAACCTGTACGCGCAGTTGCGCCTGCGCCATGCCGACTCGGCCGCGCCGGCCACCGCCTTCGGCCACATCCTGGTCGACGTGACCGTACTGACCTGGATGGTCGGCTGGAGCGGCGGCATCGGCAACGCCTTCGGCTCGCTGTTCCTGGTGCTGATCGCGCTGGCGGTGCTGGCCCTGCCGCTGCGCTGGGCGCTGGCGGTGGCGCTGGCCTGCGTGGCCGGCTATGCGGTCAGCGCGCTGTTCGGCCTGCCGCTGCCGCACGGCCCCTACCAGGCGCTGGACCTGCAGCGCTGGGGCATGGCCGCCAACTTCCTGCTGTCCACGGTGGTGGTGCTGGTGTTCTCCACGCGCCTGGCGATGGCCATGCGCGAACGCGAGCGCGAGCTGGCGCTGCTGCGCGAGCGTTTCACCCGCAACGAGGGCATCGTCGCCCTGGCCACCCATGCCGCGTCGGTGGCGCACGAACTGAACACGCCGCTGGCGACGATGACCCTGCTCACCGACGACATCGCCGAACAAAGCACCCAGCCGGAGCTGCGCGAGGACCTGGACACCCTGCGCGAACTGCTGGTGCAGTGCCGCGAACGGGTGCTGGCGCTCGCCGCCCCGGCGCAGCGCGCTGGCGGGCAGACGGTGTCGCTGGCGCAGGTGCTGCACCAGTGGCAACTGGTGCGGCCGACCGTGCGGCTGCGCCGCAACGACGACGCGCCGCTGCAGCTGCGCATGGAAAGCGCCATCGGCCATCTGCTGCAGGTCCTGCTGAACAACGCCGCCGACGCCGGCGAACGCGCCGGCCACCCGCAGGTGGACCTGAGCGTGCGCGTCACCGGCAGCGAACTGGTCGGCGAGGTGCGCGATTATGGCGGCGGCTTCGACGCCAACCAGGTCGGCCTGCCGGCCACCCTGTTCCGCAGCGGCAAGCCCGAGAGCATGGGCGTGGGCCTGGCGCTGTCGCATGCGACCATCGAACGCCTCGGCGGCGAGCTGTGGACCGAGCCAGCGCCGGACCACGGCGCCCGGGTCGGCTTCCGCCTGCCGCTGCTGGCCCTGGAGACTTCCGCATGAACACCGATACCCCGCTGGGCCTGCTGGTCGACGACGATCCGCTGTACCTGCGCACCCTGCAGCGCACCCTCGCCCGCCGCGGCCTGGAGACGCGCACCGCCGACAGCGCCGCCGCCGCGCTGGCGCTGGCCGCCGAGGCGCCGCCGGACTACGCGCTGATCGACCTCAAGCTCGGCGACGAATCCGGCCTGGCGCTGATCCAGCCGCTGCGCGCGATCCGCGCCGACATGCGCATCCTGCTGGTCACCGGCTACGCCAGCATCGCCACCGCGGTGGAAGCGATCAAGCTCGGCGCCGACGACTACCTGCCCAAGCCGGCCACCGTGCCGATGATCCTGCGCGGGCTCGGCCTGGAGGCCGAGGAAGACGAGGACGAGGACGGCAGCGACGTGCCGGACGCGATGACCCCGCTCAGCCGCCTGCAGTGGGAGCACATCCAGCAGGCCAAGCACGAGACCGGCGGCAACGTCTCGGCGGCCGCGCGCCTGCTCGGCATGCACCGGCGCTCGCTGCAGCGCAAGCTGGCCAAGCGGCCCAGCCCGCAGCGCGAGCCGCCACGCTGAGCGGCGCGGCGCGGCCTGAACCACGCGCCGCGCCGGCGCTCAAGTCCCCGGTCGCCAGGCCGCTAACCCGGCATGTTGAAATCGCCCCCGCCCGCCTTGCTGGACGAGCCGCAACGGCTCAGCGCCCTGCGCCAGCTATGCCTGCTGGACACGCCGGCCGACCAGGTCTTCGATCTGGTCACCCAGTTGGCGTCCCGCTATCTGCGGGTCCCGATCGCGCTGGTCTCGCTGATCGACGAACAGCGCCAGTGGTTCAAGTCCCGGGTCGGCCTCGAGGTGGCGCAGACGCCGCGCAACCAGGCGTTCTGCGCCTATGCGATCCACAGCCCGGAATTGATGGTGGTGCCCGACGCGCGCCAGGACCCGCGCTTTTGCGACAACCCGCTGGTCACCGGCCCGCCGTTCATCCGCTTCTACGCCGGCGCGCCGCTGCTGATGGCCGACGGCGCCAGTCTCGGCACGCTGTGCGTGATCGATACCGAGCCGCGCTACGAGTTCGACGAGGTCGCGCGCCGCACCCTGCAGGATCTGCGCGACCTGTTGATGGTCCGCATCGAGACGCTGCGCAACAGCGGCTTCGTCGATACGCTGACCGGCCTGCCCAACCGCAGCCGCTTCAACGACGACCTGACCATGTGGCTGTCGCTGCAGACCTCGGACCAGCACGACACCGCGGTGGCGATCGACGTGTGCGGCATCGACTATTTCCGCGACATGGTCAAGGCGCTGGGCTGGGAGTACGCCGAGGGCTACCTGCTGGCCACGCGCGATCGCCTGCGCAAGACGCTGCACAGCCTGCCGCTGTACCGCATCGACACCACCACCTTCGTGTTCATCATGGAAGGCAGCGACACGGCGCATCTGGAGTACTGGTGCGAGCACGTCTGCGACGCCTTCGCCGCGGCGATCGACCACCAGGGCATTCCGCACGCGGCCAGTCCGTCGCTGGGCGCGGTGCGCCTGGATGGGGCGCTCAGCGCCAATCACACGGTGCGCTCGCTGACCACCGCGGTGGACATGGCGCGCCAGCGCGGGCAACGCTGGAGCCTGTACGAGCGCAACCACGACGCCAACCAGCGCAATGCCTTCCGGATCCTGGCCGCCTTGCCCGAGGCGCTGGAGGCACGCGGCCAGCTGAGCCTGCACTACCAACCGCGGGTGAGCCTGCGCGACGGCGCCTGCGTCGGCGTGGAGGCGCTGCTGCGCTGGCAACATCCGTTGCTGGGCGCGGTGGCGCCGAACGACTTCATCCCGCTGGCGGAAAAGACCGCGCTGATGAGCCGGATCACCGCCTGGGTCCTGCGCACCGGCATCGCCCAGGCGGCGCTGTGGCAACAGCGCGGCTATGGCTTCAGCGTGTCGCTGAACGTGTCGGCGGTGGACCTGGAACAGGCCGACTTCATCGCCCGGCTGCAGAGGCTGCTGCAACAGCATGCGCTGGCGCCCGGCGCGCTGGAGATCGAATTCACCGAGAGCGCGATGATCCGCGATCCGCAGCGGGTCGCCGAACAGTTGCAGCAGATCAGCGCGCTCGGGGTGAAGATCGCTATCGACGACTTCGGCACCGGCTACAGCAATCTCGGCTATCTCAAGAACATCCCGGCCAGCGCGCTGAAGATCGACCAATCGTTCATCCGCGCCCTGCCGGGCAGCCGCAGCGACGGCATGCTGGTGCCGTCGATGATCCATCTCGGTCACGACTTCGGCCAGCAGGTGGTGGCCGAAGGCATCGAGAGCGAAACCGTGTACCGGATGCTGCGCGACTGGGGCTGCGACGAAGGCCAGGGCTACTGGATCGCACGGCCGATGCCGGCCGACGCGCTCGACGCCTGGCTGGCCGAGCCATGGCAGGGCGGCGACGCCTGAGCGCGCCGCGCCACGGCCCGCCCGCCGCTCACCAGAACACCGCGTACAGCGCCACCAGGATCGCGATCACCGCGGCAGCGCCGAGCTTGAAGCCCAGCGTGGTGCCGTAGCCGACATCGTCGGTACGGATCAGGTCGCGCGCGGGCGCCTGCGGGGTCAGCAGCGACACCACCACCGCTGCCACCAGCGCCAGCACGAACACCAGGCCGATGCGATCCATGAACGGCAGTTCCGGCCACAGCTTCTTCAACGCGAACGACAGCAGCACCGAGCCGATCGCCGCGGTCAGCGCACCGGCCTCGTTGGCGCGCTTCCAGAACAGGCCGAGCATGAAGATCACCACCACGCCCGGGGTGAAGAAGCCGGTGAATTCCTGGATGAACTGGAAACCCTGGTCGAAGTTGCCCAGCAGCGGCCGCGCGGTGAGGATGCCGATCAGCACCGAGGTCACCGCGGCCACGCGGCCGACCCGCACTAGCTGCGGCTGGTCGGCCTGCGGGCGGAACTTGGCGTAGAAGTCCAGGGTGAAGATGGTCGCCACCGAATTGATCTTGGAGGCCAGCGAGGCGACGATCGCCGCCACCAGCGCGGCGAACACCAGGCCGAGGATGCCGCTGGGCAGCAACTGCATCATGGTCGGATAGGCCTGGTCGGGCTTGCCCAGGTCCGGCGCCAGCACCACCGCGGCGATGCCCGGCACCACCACCACCACCGGCATCAGCAGCTTCAGGAACGCGGCGAACACCATGCCCTTCTGCGCCTCGCCGATGTTCTTGGCCGCCAGCGCACGCTGGATGATGTACTGATTGAAGCCCCAGTAGCTGATGTTCATCACCCACAGGCCGCCGAGCAGCACGCTCAGGCCCGGCAGATCCTTGTAGAACGGGTTGTCCTTGGACAGGATCATGTGGAAGTGCTCGGGGTGCGCGTTCCACAGGTGCCGGAAGCCGGCCAGCACGCCGGCGCCGTCGCCGATCCGCGACAGGGTCAGGCCGGCGACCAGCAGGCCGCCCAGCACCAGCAGGGTGACCTGCACGATGTCGGTCAGCGCCACCGCCTTCAGCCCGCCGTACAACTGATAGACCAGCGCGAACACGCCGATCAGCGCCAGCGCCAGGGTCTGGTCCATGCCGGTGACCTGGCTCACCGCGATCGAGCCCAGCCACAGGATCGAGGTCAGGTTGACGAACACGTACAGCAGCAGCCAGAACACCGCCATCAGCGTGCGGATCCACTTGCCGTAGCGC
Organism: Xanthomonas sp.; assembly: GCA_040509765.1. Lineage (GTDB taxonomy): Bacteria > Pseudomonadota > Gammaproteobacteria > Xanthomonadales > Xanthomonadaceae > Xanthomonas_A. Next base: position 15,709 of record JBEVKG010000298.1, on the reverse strand, counting down.
TGCTCCAGGAACTGCGGCATGGTGTAGATGCCGTTGCGCAGGAAGATCGGCAGGAAGAACTTGCCGACGATCAGCAGGGTCAGCGCCGCCATCCACTCGTAGGAGGCGATCGCCAGGCCGATCGCGTAGCCGGAGCCGGCCATGCCGATGATCTGCTCGGCGGAGATGTTCGCCGCGATCAGCGAGGCGCCGATGGCCCACCATGGCAAGGTCTTGCTGGCCAGGAAGTAGTCCTCGGCGCTCTTGCGGTGCCCGGCCTTTTCCCGCGAGACCCATTGCGCGAGCAGGAAGATGCCCGCCAGATACACCACTACGATTGCCACATCCAACGTCGCCAGACCCACTGCCTTCTCCTGCGGGCCGCAGCCCGGTTTGCATCGTTGTCCATGACGCCGCCCACCCGGGCGGCGCCGTTCGTATTGGCCATGGCGGCGCGCTCGCCGCCTGCGCCGCCGCTCAGTGCAGCGGGCAGTCGACCACGCTCTGCGCGTCGTTGCTGCTGCCCAGCGCGATCCGCGACAGCGAAAGATCCATGGCGCCGTCGCTCTCGATCACCGGCAGCCGCTCCAGCCGGGTCACGTCGGCGCCCGCCACTGCGAAGCACTTCAGCGGCACGCCGAGGGTGCGCCACTCGCCCTTGGGCAAGGCGGCCAGCGCCTTGCCGAGGTCCAGTCGCGCGCCGCAGTCGTGACCGCAGGCCACGCCGATGCGCGCGGCAGCGCTGGGCGCCGCATCCACCTTCAGGGTCAGGATCAGTTGCACGTCGGCATTGCTCTCGCGCGAGACGTCCAGCGGCTTGGGCAACACCAGCGCCGCCCCCGACCTGCCCGCACCGGACCAGACGAAGCGGCGCGCATCCTCCTGCGCCTTGTGGTCGATCGCGGTGACCTTGAGCGACCCGTCGGCCAATGCCGCCGGAAAGCTCGCCGCCGGCAGGTTGGCCTGGGCGCCGCCGAACAGGATCAGGTTGATGCCTGCCGCCGGCTTGCCGCGGTCCAGATACACCCCGCCCACCGCCTGCGCGCCGGACACGCCCGAGACCTCGGACAGGCGGTTCAGATCGCCCCTGTCTTCGTAGGTGAGGCCGTAGCCGAAGGCGAACTGCGGGTTGTAGTTCTTCTGCCCGACATTGTTGGCGAACTGCACCGCAGTGCGCGGCCAGGAGAAACTCAGCTTGCCGTGGAAGTCGTATTGCACGCTGCCGTCGGGCTTGCGCAGCAGCACATCGGCGATGCCGCCGCCTTCCGAACCCGGCAACCAGGCCGCGACGAAGGCGTCGGCGGCGTTGATCTCGCGGTTCACCCACAGCGGCCGCCCGCTCAGGAACACCGCCACCACGGGGATGCCTTGCGCCTTGAGCGACTTGATCAACGCCAGATCGCTGTCGTCGCCGGGCTTGTACAGCAGCGTGGCGATATCGCCCTGGAACTCGGCGTAGGGATTTTCGCCGAACACCACCACCGCCACGTCCGGCTTGGTCGCGAACTTGCCGTCCACCGCCAGTTCGGCGCTGCCGCCGGCGGCGCTGACCTGCTGCTGCAGCCCTTCCCAGATGGTGGTGCCGTTGGGGTAGTCGGCGCGCTTGGTGCCGGTGCCCTGCCAGTTGAGGGTCCAGCCGCCGGCCTGCTTGCCCATGTCGTTGGCGCCGTCGCCGGCCACCAGCAGCTTGATCTGCGGCTTCAGCGGCAACACCTGCTGCTGGTTCTTCAGCAACACCAGCGATTCGCGCACCGCCTGCCGCGCCACCGCACGGTGCTCGGGCGCGCCCAGCAGTTCGAACTTGCCGCCGAGCGGACGCTGCGACGGCTTGCCGGCCTCGAACAGGCCCAGGCGCAGCTTCACCCGCAGGATGCGCCGCACCGCATCGTCCAGCCGCGCCATCGGGATCTCGCCCGACTTCACCGCCTTCACTGCGTTCTCGTAGACGCCCTTCCAACTGTCCGGGGCCATCAGCATGTCCACGCCGGCATTGAACGCGGCCGGGCAGTCGTCCTTGCGGCAGCCGGGGACCTGGGCGTGGCCATTCCAGTCGCCCACCACGAAGCCGCCGAAATGCATCTGCCCCTTCAGCACGTCGGTCAGCATGACCTTGTTGCCGTGCATCTTGACCCCGTTGAAGCTGTTGAACGAGGCCATCACCGTTTGCGCGCCGGCGGCGATCGCCGGCGGATAGCCGGCGCCGTGGATGTCGCGCAGTTGCTGTTCGCTGATCCGGGTGTCGCCCTGATCCTTGCCGTCGGTGGTGCCGCCGTCGCCGAGGAAGTGCTTGACCGAGGAGATCACGTGTGTGCCGTCGAGGAAGCCGGGCGTGCCCGGCACGCCCTGCAGCCCTTCGACCATCTGGCCGGCGAAGCTGGCCACCACCTCGGGCGATTCGGAATAGCCTTCGTAGGTACGGCCCCAGCGGTCGTCCTGCGGCACCGCCACGGTCGGGGCGAAGGTCCACTCCATGCCGGTGGTGCGGGTCTCGACGGCGGTGATCTCGCCGATCTTGCGCATCAGCCCCGGGTCGCGGGTCGCGCCCAGGCCGATGTTGTGCGGGAACAGCGTGGCGCCGACGATGTTGCTCTGCCCGTGCACCGCGTCGATGCCGAAGACGATCGGAATCGCCGGGCCGGCCCCGTCCTTCTGCATCGACGCCGCGTAGTAGGCATCGGCCAGGGCCAGCCACTGCGCCGGGCTGGCGTCGTACTTGCCACCGGGATCGGAGTTGCCGCCGGCCAGCACCGAGCCGATGTGGTACTTGCGTACGTCCTCCGGGGTCATGCTGCCGATGTCGCCCTGCACGGTCTGCCCGACCTTCTGCTCCACCGACATCTGCGCCATCAGTTTGGTGATGCGCGCCTCCAGCGCCGGATCCTCCTTCAACGGCCAGGCCGGCGACGGCCACAGCTCCGGATGGATCGGCGGCGGCGCGGCAGCCGGTGCGGCCGGAACGGAGCGACCGGGAACGGCGGCGGCCAAGGCGAGCAGGCCCAGCGCCGCGGCGGCGGCCAGCGCAGTGCGAAGCGGCGCGCGCGCGCCAGCAGGCTGTGTATGCAAGAGACTCCCTCCCAGGAACGGCGAACGCATGCCATGTCGCGGCCGGACCGCCCACGCCGAGGTGCGGCCGGCGCCTACGCTTCCCGAATCGCCCCAAGCCTGTCAACCGCGCCGCGAGGTATGCCTCGATGCCAACGGGATATCGGCTGACGCTATAGCGATGGAATACCGGCTGCGCTTGTGCTGGCTGGCGTCTGCTCGGCTTTCCCTACAAAGCTCCGGCAGCGCTGCGAAAGAAGCTTTGCTGCATTGCAATAGACTGGATATCGCACCCTGCGCAAATGGAGAGCCACGTCCCTAGAGATTGCCGAGTGCAAAGCGCGTTGCCGAGGAAGCAGGCACGTCCATTCGCTTCACGACGCACATCGTGCTCATCGGAGCAAAGCCGGTCCGGATCGGGTTGACGGTGCGGCCCTGGGTTTCCTGCACCGCGTCCAGACCGTCGTACAGATAGCTGACGGTCTGCCCGCCTCGATTTTTTACTGGTTCGCCGGTCGAGTGGGTCGTCGTCGAAGATGCAGGCAGATGCAGCACAGCACTCTCGTGACAAAGCCCTCTCTCTGCCCCACCAAGCGGCTATAGAGACATGTTGCTTGGAAGGCTTATTTTTTCGACACACCTTTAAATCGAAAGTATTATTTAAATTCTAAATTGACTATTTCACTACCAACAACAACAAAACCAAACACGCCAAACTGTCCTTCAATATTTTCTTGCCGCGACACGGACTCTCGAAAAAAACAATATCGCCGCTAATGAAAAAATTAAAAATACAGCACATGAAGCCTTATAAAAGACCCCATCTTCATTCCCTGGCCGCATAACCCAAACCTGAGATATTGAATCCAACATTGATGCCAACAAAGAAAAAAAAGCAAGAACGCCGATCACACCCATATTCCTGGCGTATTTATGCAACTTCGTGCCTCCTCTACAACCTACCACAACGGCACATATGTCAAAAAAAAGCAGAACAGGCACGAACAACAAAAAAGCAACCTGAATTGTCATATTAAGACCTCATCACCAAGAGAATGACTAGCGACAACTCGGGGAAGGGCACCAATCATAGCCAAATCCGCCCCTACCAAAAAGGGAATCATAAGTTTTCCCACCAAATACGGCGCCCGCACCATTTCCACGAAAAACATCATCATGGAACTTACCTATGTCTTTCATTCTATCAAGCATCACTGGATTTTTGGGAGAAGCCCCAGCAGAATTAAGCGCATTAGCGTGAACCCTAGCAAGTGCAACTCGGATCCTCTCCATTTTTTCATACATATCGGCATTGGCTTCTTTGCAGCTTTTAGCATTACTATTTTCAAGAATAGAATTTCCAAGGCGCGTGTTAGTTATGCCAGACAAAAGCCCTTGATTAAGGGCAACCTCTCTAGCCCTACAAGCATAAAGGTCGCCTCCAGCGCAAGCAGCTTGATAATAAAGCCCATAATTTCCCGAATTTGCATAGGCTTGTTCCGCAGGAGTTACCCAGCATCCTCGTTGATCACACGCCAGTCCAGTACTATCAGTCAAACTAATAGGATTTCCGCCAACATAGGCGTAAGAATTTAAGCCTCCTGCCAATCCTATTGGATCCTCACTCACGAACCGCCCTTGATTGGGGGAGTAGTAGCGTGCTCGATAGTAATAAAGCCCACTCGCATCGCGCTCCCGCCCCGTGTACTGATACGGATTGCTGGTTCCTGTGTTGGCCTGGCTAGTCTGTCCGTAAGGCGTGTAGTCGTAGCGCTGGATCAAGGAACCGCTGGCATTGGTCAGTGCACGGGTGCTGCCCAGGGTATCGCTCAGGAAATACGCACGTCCGCTGGCTTCGTTCCGCGCATAGCGCTCGTCGATGCCAAGCCCGGTCAGGGATCGGGTTGACGGTGCCACCTTGCGTTTCCTGCACCGCGTCCAGACCGTCGTACAGATAGCTGATCGTCTGTCCGCCTTCGGTCTTGCTCACTCTTCGGCCAAGCGGGTCGTAACCGAAGCTGGCAATGCTCGCCGTTCCCTGTTTGATCTCGACCAATTGGTCGCGTGCGTTCCAGACGTAGGTGCGCACGCCTTCGGAGACCAGGTTGCCGTTGGCGTCGTAGCTCAGCGTCTGGCCGTCGGCCTGGGTTTGCCGATTGTTGTCGTCGAAGCTGCCGCTACGCGCCGCCGGCAGCGCCTGCGGGGCAAAGCTGCCGGTTTGCGCCACCAGGCGGCCGACCTGGTCGTAGCCGTAGCCGATCTCGCCCAGGGCCGTGCCGTCCGGCTTGAGCCAGGCGATGCCGGTGGTCTGGTTGGCGGTGTTGTAGGCGTACCCGGTCTTGACTCCATTGGGCAGCGTGGTCTCGGTGAGGCGATCGGCGGCGTCGTACTGGAACGCCACCGTCTCGCTCCCCTGCAGCAGGGTGCGCAAGCGGTCGACGTCGTCGTAGCGGTATTCCATTGGCGGCGATCATCTTGGTGCGGCGACCGACCGCGTCGTATGCGTAGACGATGTTGCCTTGCGGGGTGATGGCCTTGGTGACCTGGTCGAACAGGTCGTATTCCCAGCTCAGGGTTCCCGCTGCCGAATCGATCAGCGCGACACGGCGATTGCCGGCGTCGTAGGTGAAGGTCTGGGTGCGCCCGTCGGCCTCGGTGACCACCGACAGGCGCCCGAGCACGTCGTAGGTGAAGGTCTTCTTCTGGCCCTTGCGGTCGGTGTAGCTGGCGACACGGTCCATGGTGTCATAGGTCCAGGTCTCGGACTGGCCCAGCGCGTCGGTACGGGTCAACGGACGGTTGCGCTCGTCGTAGGTATAGGTGATGCCGTTGCCGTGCGGCAGCAGAACCGCCACGACGTTGCCGTTCTTGTCGTAGCCGAACTCGGTCACGTTGCCGGCGGCGTCGTAGGCCTTGCTGACACGGCCAAGCGCGTCGTATTCCTGGCGCGTGGCATTGCCCAGGTCGTCGCGGCTGCCGGTCACCCGACCCACGCCGTCGTACTGGAAGCGCGTGCTGCGCCCCAACGGATCGACCATGCCGACCAGATCGTAGCCAGCGTACTGGAAAGCGATCGTCTGGCCGATCACATTGGTCGCGCTCAACGGCAGGCCCGCGCCATCGCAGGCGAAGCGCGCCGTGCGGCCGCCAGGGTCGGTGACAGCGGTCAGGCAGCGGTTGGCGCCGTAGTCCAGGCGCGTGACCCGCCCCAGCGGATCTGTCGCCGATTGCAGGTCGCTAGCTTTGGTGTAACCGGAGTCTTCACTCGCCTGCACACTCACCAGTCGGAGCCGGTAGCGTGTCAATGAGCAGTTACACAGTTCAATTTACAGAGTCTCCTCTCAAGAGTTGATGCCTCCCGAAAACCTTTGGCTCAAAACGCCGCCGCTATAAATTTCGCAACCCCAATTCATCGCATATAGCAGCCCATGACAAAATCCCTAAAACCCACCAAAATTTACTTGAAAAACTCCAACCCTCGTAATTGAGAATAGCCTTCTGGATCCCAGAAGACCTCAGCTTGCTTCTCAGGCATCTCCAAGGAGTGCAACCCTAATGAATTTATAGATTTTGATGAAAACTCAGGATTCATAGCAATGAAATCGCTCAAATTTCTCTCTAAATTATTGCTGTTTTTATGTAAATACTGCGCATAACTTTCACGCTGACGCAAAAAACCATCCTTCCTTATATCAATAAAAATAGGATTTGAATTCAAGCATATGTACATCCCATAACATAATTCATCATCCACATCAAACTCACCCAATCTTCCAAAGTCATTGACTCCAGAGGTTTTACGGCCATTCACCTCGGGAGAAAAACTGGACAAAAGGTAAAAGAAACTCAATGCAGAAAAAAGCAACCAAATTCTATAGTCAGCGAAAAAACATACACCTGCCAAAACAAGGAAAGCAATAAATAAAGAAAAATTTCTGCCTCGCATCACAATCTTCATTTGCACTCGCACCCGTTCATCATTGCTGTTGGAACAGCGCCATAAATCCCCAGTGTGGTAAATTTAAATATATTGTATGCAACCCCACCATTCGACATGAGGTTATTTAATCGCCCAGAGACAGGCAGGTAATTCCAACCAGCATTCGATCCACCAGCAGATCGAGGAGTAAACCAATGATGTAGTTCAAAACGTCCGCGATAACCTCCCACACTTCTACTCCACGTACGCTGCACGCTCCCCCAAGTTCTTTTATCGAAAACCAACCTCTCGAGACCTTTTGCCCCTTGGTTAACTGCGTTTCTGCCTAAATGAGCGCCGCCAAAGGTCAAGCTCACGCCAATCCCGCTCCATTCACCAGCACTGTATTGCCCTGAGCACTGATTAACAGCCCCATTGGTTCCCATCATATCGCGCACGGAATTTGTCAACCCGAAGGATAACGTATCACCCATCCCGGCCGAAAAATCTACTAGCCCCTGCGGAAGCTCATCGCCCCAGGCCCATAGTCCATAAGGATCGATATAAGACATGGGATTACCACCCACATAGGCGTACACATTGGCCCCGCCACTCAACCCGATCGGATCCTCACTAACAAATCGCCCCAAGTCTGCCCGATAGTAACGCGCACGATAGTAATAAAGCCCGCTCGCATCCCGCTCCCGCCCCGTGTATTGATAGGGATTGCTGGTTCCTGTATTGGCCTGGCTGGTCTGGCCGTAAGGACTATAGTCGTAACGCTGGATCAAGGCACCATTCGCACCAGTGAGTCCGCGCGTGCTGCCCAGTGCATCGCTCAGGAAGTACGCACGTCCGCTGGCTTCGTTCCGCGCATAACGTTCGTCGATGCCAAGCCCGGTCAGGATCGGGTTGACGGCGCCGCCCTGGGTTTCCTGCACCGCGTCCAGACCGTCGTACAGATAGCTGATCGTCTGTCCGCCTTCGGTCTTGCTCACTCTTCGGCCAAGCGGGTCGTAGCCGAAGCTGGCAATGCTCGCCGTCCCCTGCTTGATCTCCACCAATTGGTCGCGTGCGTTCCAGACGTAGGTGCGTACGCCATCGGAGAGCAGGTTGCCGTTGGCGTCGTAGCTCAGCGTCTGGCCGTCGGCCTGGGTTTGCCGGTTGTTGTCGTCGAAGCTGCCGCTGCGCGCCGCCGGCAGCGCCTGCGGGGCAAAGCTGCCGGTCTGCGCCACCAGGCGGCCGACCTGGTCGTAGCCGTAGCCGATCTCGCCCAGGGCCGTGCCGTCCGGCTTGAGCCAGGCGATGCCAGTGGTCTGGTTGGCGGTGTTGTAGGCGTACCCGGTCTTGACTCCGTTGGGCAGCGTGGTCTCGGTGAGGCGATCGGCGGCGTCGTAATCAAACGCCACGGTCTCGCTCCCCTGCAGCAGGGTGCGCAAGCGATCGACGTCGTCGTAGCGGTACTCCAGTGCCGCCTGGTTGGCGGCGATCATCTTGGTGCGGCGACCGACCGCGTCGTATGCGTAGACGATGTTGCCTTGCGGGGTGATGGCCTTGGTGACCTGGTCGAACAGGTCGTACTCCCAGCTCAGGGTGCCCGCTGCCGAATCGACCAGCGCGACACGGCGGTTGCCGGCGTCGTAGGTGAAGGTCTGGGTGCGCCCGTCGGCCTCGGTGACCACCGACAGCCGCCCGAGCACGTCGTAGGTGAAGGTCTTCTTCTGGGCCTTGCGGTCGGTATAGCTGGCGACACGATCCATGGTGTCGTAGCTCCAGGCCTCGGACTGGCCCAGCGCGTCGGTACGGGTCAGCGGACGGTTGCGCTCGTCGTAGGTATAGGTGATGCCGTTGCCGTGCGGCAGCAGAACCGCCACGACGTTGCCGTTCTTGTCGTAGCCGAACTCGGTCACGTTGCCGGCGGCGTCGTAGGCCTTGCTGACGCGGCCAAGCGCGTCGTATTCCTGGCGCGTGGCATTGCCCAGGTCGTCGCGGCTGCCGGTCACCCGACCGAGGCTGTCGTACTGGAAGCGCGTGCTGCGCCCCAGCGGATCGACGATGCCGGCCAGATCGTAGCCGGCATACTGGAAGGCGATCGTCTGGCCGATCGCATTGGTCGCGCTCAACGGCAGGCCCGCGCCATCGCAGGCGAAGCGCGCCGTGCGGCCGCCAGGGTCGGTGACCGCGGTCAGGCAGCGGTTGGCGCCGTAATCCAGGCGCGTGATCCGCCCGAGCGGATCCGTCGCCGATTGCAGGTCGCCGTCGCTGGTGTAGCTGAGGCTGGACATGCGCGCCTGTGAGGTGCCCGCCAGCACTGTGACCTGCAGCGGTCGCCCGCCCGCGTCGTAGCGATACTCGGTGCGACGGCCGAGCGGGTCGATGCTGGCGGTGACCTGCCCGTAGGCGTTGCGCTCGAAGCTGTAGGTCTGCTGCTTGTCGGTGCCGTAGGCCAGGAGGTCGGTCTTCGGATAGGCACTGTTGCTATCGAATACGACCCGGCGCTTGCTGCCATCGGGACTGGTGACGAGCACGCCGGTGCTGCCGCCGTCGACATGCGCATAGTCGATGACGAAGACGCCGCCATCGGCCTGGGTCTGCTTGATTACCCTCCCCGTGGAAACACCGTTGACGACCTCGAACTCGTTGAGCAGGACGCGCTTGCCGCGGGCGTCGGTGATGGACTGCATCCGGTGCTGCGCCAGCGCGTTGTTCTGGGTCCTGGTCTGGTAGGCGTACGTCTTGCTGCCGCCATCCGGATATCCCACCGTGGCGAGCAGGCCGTTGCTGTCGTAGGCATAGGTCCAGCGGTTGCCGGCGTTGTCGGTGGCCGCCGCGACGCGATTTCGGGTGTCGTATTCCAGGCCGATGTAGCGCCCGCTGGGGGAGACGATGCGCGCGACCAGGCCGGCGTCGTAGAGCAGCGTGGTGCGGTTGCCGTAGCGGTCTTCCAGCCAGCGCAGGCGGGTGTCCATGTAGCTGGAGAACTGCATGCGGCTACCGTCGCGCAGGGTGATGCGGAAGCCGCGGCCCCACGGCTGCAACGGGTCAGGATCGTAGACCGACTGCAGCACGGCGCCCGCGTACTGGGTGGTCGAACCGGCTTGACGCCACTCGCCGCGCGGGCCGGAGCCGGAGGCCCGATCGAAGCGGATATAGGCGCCGGTCGGCAGCACCAGATCGAGCGAGTCATAGGTGCCGCCCGGATTGTGCAGGTAGTAGCCCCAGTTGGACGCGGTGCCGATGCCGAACTCGCGCTGCTTCATGTCGTGGGGACGGTAGCTGCGCGACAGGCTCAGCGCCGTCACGTCCGCGATCTGCAGGTCGGTTTCCGAATGAACGAATTCGCCGGTCTTCAGGTCGATGGGATCGGCCGCATTGGCTACGCCACCGCTACCCGGGGTTCCGCAGCAATGCCCATCCGGCGGCAACCCGGCCTCGCTGGGCGGGTCGTTGCTGGGCACGCTGTACATGCCGCCCATGGTCTGATGCAGGGCGACGCCAGGCTCGGGAACGAAATGCTTGCCGTCGGCCGACACGGTGCCCTTGCCGTAGACGCGCCAGCCCTCGCGCGGGTCGTACATCCAGAAGTTGGCCTGAGTGCCCGCGGCGTAGCCGTCGTAGTTGGGGTAATCGACCTGGATGCCGTTGTTGGCGCTGGCGTCGAGTCCGCGGATCTGCGCGCCGCCCGGCTCGACCGTGAACGCCATCGGATGGTTTTCGGTGACCGGGAACGGCGCGCGATTGACCGGCGTCGGCACGATCGCCAGTTCGGTCACCAGGCGGCCCTTGCGGTCCAGCACCACGGTGCCCTTGGGAATGCGCAACTGCAGGCCAGGAATGTCCGGGTGACCAACGACCATGTCCTGCACGGTCGGCGACGGGATCCGGATCTTGTCGCGCGCGGCGATGCGCGGCAGATGCAGCAGGTAGCCGAGTTCGTTCAATCGGCCGGCGGCGACTTCGGTGCCGACGACGAATTGACCGTATTCGGCGCCGGCCGTGTTGGCGGTGCTGCCGTCGACGTAGAGTTCCTGGTGCCCCGCCGGCACATCGAACAGGGTGAACCAGCCGTTCTTGTCGGTGACCGCCCGCTCCTTGCCGATGCTGACCTCGACCCCGGACACGGGCTGCTGATCCACCCGCACCACACGCCCGCGCACCATCGTCACATGGAAGGTCGCAGCGATCCGCGCGATGCGCGCGTTGTGTTCGGGCTGCTGCGAAGGACCATAGATGCGCCAGCGGCTGTCGGTATTGTCCTGTCCCGGGTACCAGACGCCGTCCATCAACAGGCCGTGCGCCCGGCATGGCAGAGCGTCATGGGCACAGGACACCGGCGTGCCTGCGCCGGTCATCTGCACGCTGGGCGCAGCGACCGCCTCTGCCGGCGCAGCCGTTGCGTGCGCCACCGGCTGTCCGTTGCTGTCGTAGGCGGTGGTGCGGAAATCCAGGGCGATCAGCGGAACGGCATCGCCCGAGGCGGCACGCGCACCGTCGATCATCAGCGTGTAGCGGGAATCCGGGAACAAGGCCTGACGCGGCTGCACGAACAGCAGACGGCCCTGCTCCACCGGCGCGATGCGCACCGCGACGCGCCCCTCCGGACCGACCAGGGTGACGGTGCGCGCGGACAACGTGGGCATGCGCAGCGGACGCGAGAAGCGCAGCGCGAGCCGCGCGGTCGGCGCGACTCCCGCTGCCCCCTGCACCGGCACGCTGCCGGCGAGCCGCGGCGCACCTGGCGGCTCCGCGATGCTGGCGGGATACGGAAGAAACGCGCCCGCGAGCGGATCGAACACGGCATCGCTGGCGATGCGCTGGGCGTTCTGCGACGCCGGCAATGCCACACGGCCATCGGCAAGCAGACGCGAGGTTGCGTTGCCGCCGCCCGGTACATCCGCAGGCAGGGTGATCGCCCGATCGCTGGCCTCGTCCCACACCTGCGCGCCGGCGCCATCGCCGGTGCCGCCAGCAATCAGGAGGCGGCCATCGGTCAGTACCGTCGCGGTGTGTCCATAGCGCGTACGCAGGCTCAGCCCCGTGGCCGGCTGCACGGAAAGGCGCGAGGGATCGAACCACGCGCCGCCGTCCTGCAGTCGGCCTTTGGCATCGCGCCCTCCCCAGACCAGCACACGTCCACTCGGCAGCAAGGTGACGCTGGCATCGATGCGCGCCGATGGCAGCGCGATCTCGCGCGTACGCTGGCCAGGCACGCGATGGCGCAGGAAACGCCCGTCGGGCGCCAGCGCCAGTTCGCTACCGTCGGCCAGTGCGGTCGCATGCCACTGCCCGACCACGGCAGGAACCGTACCGATGCCGACGGCCGGCATGACCGCCGTCGACCAGACCAGTTGCTGGGATGCGGCCGTCGACGCCAGCGCGCCCAGTACCCCGCCCAGGATCACGCTCTTCCATGCGCTGTTGAACCACGTCATATGCTTGCTCCGCTCCATGCCTGCTGCCGTTCTGCGTCCGTTCGATGGAATCGCGTCGGTGTTCTAGGGTGTACTGTCCAATGTGATATCCATCGCCGCGGTGACGCCGTCCTCTGGCACGATCCGCAATCGATAGGTGCCGCTCGTCGGCAGCGCCGGGAAGCTCAGGTCGCTACTGCCGGTGCTGGCGCTGAGCGCTCTGTAGGACTGTCCGTCCGGCCGGTACAGCGCGTAGGTCACCGGCCGGCCGACCGGCGTGGTCGTCTGATTGGCCACCCGCAGCAACACGCCCTGCCCGGCCGTGCCACTGAAGGACAGCGTGGCGGTCTTGCCGTGCCGGTCCAGCGCGATCGACTGCGGGACATCCCACGCCAAGGTTCCGACGACGGTACTGGAGACCGAGGCGGTCAGAGAGAAGCTCTGGTCTTCCGATGAAGGAGCGACCACGACGCCAAAGCGTCCGGCTTGTGCGGCTTCAACGGAGAATCCACAGCCGTAGGTCCGGAAGCAATTCGTACTGGAGACGACCTTGCTGCCGTCCGGACGATAGAGCGTTACGTAAACCCAACCGAACCCGCTGCCGGACAATGCGATCTGATTGAGACCGAGATCGAGCTTCTGCCCGGCTTGGGCATCGAACCAAAAGTAGATACCTGCGCCGGGCGTGCCCGCAGCGAACGAGCGACTACCATCCACGGCCACCGGGGTGCCGGTGGACAAGGCGACGGTGGTGTCGATCGTCTGCCCATACTGCGGATCGACCACCACGCTGTACTGGCCGGTCGTCGGCAGGCTGCCCAGGCCGATCACAGTACCGGTACGCGTCGATCCAGACGTGAGCAGCGTGCCATTTGGCTGGTAGACGCTGTAATAGCTGGTGCCATCCACGGGCGTGGTCGCCTGGTTCTGCACCAGCACGGCGAGCTTGTCGCCCGCCTGCCCTTGGAAGCTCAAGCGGGCATTCTGTCCGCGCCGGGCGACGGAGACGGCCAGCGGTGTGTCACGCTGCAGGTTCAAGGCCAGATCGCTGGACAGCGTCACGTCGTACGTTGCGGCCTGCTCTTCCTCCTGCGTGATCAGGACCGCGTACTTGCCTGCGGCGAGATTGACGAGATCCAGATCGCAGCCGCCGCGCTCGACGTCGCAGTATCCGCTCGTCAGCGTGCTGCCATCTGCCTTGTAGATGGACGCAATGACGCGCTGCCACCCAGCGCCGACGACCTGGATGCCGCTGATACCCAGTCCCAGGTTCTGCCCCTGACTGGCGACGAAGGAGAAATGCGTGTATTGCGCCGGCAAGCGGGTCACCACATGCGACGGCGGGCCATCGATCGGCAGGGAGGTTCCGGAGGAAAGGGTCATGTCCGATTCCAGCGGGCTTCCGGTCCGGCTCTCGACCTGGATTGCATACTCGCCCGACGTCGGGATATTGATCAGATTGATGGCATCGCCGACCTTGACGACCGCCGTCCTCCAGACAACACCGTCCGGCCGCAACACGCGATACACCACATCGCGACCGGCAGGCAGCGTCGTCTGCGCCGCGACCAGCAGCATCAGCGACTCGCCCGCCTGCGCCTGGAAGCGCAGCCGCGCATTCTGGCCATACCGCGACAGCGCCAGATGCAGGGGCTGATCGCGGGTCAGCTGATCCAGCAACTCGGACGACAGCACGGCGCGGAACTGGATCGTCTGGCTCGCCGAGGTGGGTGTCGCCACCACGCTGTAGCGTCCCGCCAAAGTGTTCCTCAGCGGCAACGAACAGCCGTCCTGGACGTAGCAGCTGCCGCTGTACAAGGTCGTACCGTTCGGGCTGTAGACGGCGATATTGAAGTAATTGCCTGAACTCACCGCGATGTCGGTGATTCCCAGCCCCAGATTCTGGCCGGCCTGGGTATCGATGGAGAAATGCACGCCCTGCCCTGCCGGCGTCTGGTAGCCGCCGCCCGCGCCGTCCAGTTCGACATTGCCGTCCTGGCCGGTGGACAGTTTCAACCTGGCCGACCACAACGCGCCGCCGGCCGGATCGACGAACACCCGATAGTTTCCCGTCTCCGGAAGATTCGGCAGGGCCAGAACGACATTGCCGCTGGCCGTCACGTTCTTCCACAAGGCGCCGTTCGGCCGATACACCGCATAGACCACATCGCGCCCTGCCGGCCTGGTCGCAACGTCGGCGGCGAGCAAGGCCAGGCTCTCGCCGGCCGTCCCAGCGAACGTCAGGCGCGCGTTCTGGGCGTAGCGCGAGATGTCCACGGAACTCAACGCATCCTTCTGCAGGAAGCCGGCGACCTCCGTGGACAGGGTCGCCTTGAACGCAATGCTCTGGGTGCCCGATTGCGGACTCACGGTCACGCCATAGTTGCCCGCGGCGAGGTTGAGCAGATTGAAGGCGCAGCCACTGGCGGCATAGCAGGTCGCGGTCGTGAGCGTGGAGCCGTTGGGATTGGCAATCTTGACGTTGACATAGGTCCCGCTGCTCAGGTTCAGATCGCCGATGCCCAGTCCCAGGTTCTGCGAGGCCGTTGCGCTGAAACTGAAGAACACGCTTTGACCGGCCGCGGCGCTGTACGCGCCGCTGCTGCCATCCAGTTGCAGCCCGCCCGCGGTCCCGGTCGTCACCAGCACCTTGGCGGACGCGGTCGCGCCATGGCGCGGATCCACGACCAGTCGGTAGGTCCCGGCCACAGGCGTGTTCATCGTCAACGTGCCCGAACCGGAGACCGCCATCGACGACAAGGCCGTGCCATCGGGCCGGTACACCCGGTAATAGACCGCGCCGTTCGCCGGCGTCGTGGTCTGCTCCGACACCTGCAGTGCCAATGCGTCGCCGGCACCGGCCTGGAACGACAGCACTGCGTTCTGCCCGCGCCGGCCGATGCTGACCTGGCTGACCGCATCCCGCGTCAAGGAGAGCGCCAGGTCGGTGGACAGGGTCGCCCTGAAGCGCATCGTTTGCGTCGTCGTGGCGGGGGCGACCAGGACGCCATAACGTCCCGCCGCCAGTTCCGGCAGATTCACATCGCATCCGTCGTTGGTCACCTCGCAGGCGGCACCGGCTATCGGCGTGCCAGCGAGGCCATAGATGGTGAGGTTGAGCGGGCCGCTTTCGTTGGACTGCAGCTCGCTGATGCCGAGCCCCAGGCTTTGGCCGGGGGTGGCGGAAAAGGTGAAGTAGACGCTGTCGCCGGGCAGTTGCGTGGCGAATGCGCTGGTGGCGCCATCGATCCCACCACCGCCACCACCTGCGTCTCCGGTGCTGAGCCGCGTCTGCAACCGCACGGTTTCTCCGAATCCGGGATCCACCAGCACCTGATAGGTGCCGCTGGTCTTCGCC
>JBEVKG010000297.1:0-3370 GCA_040509765.1 Xanthomonas sp. | reverse complement strand
TGCGCGACATGCTCGGCCAAGGCCCGGCGGCGCTGGCGCGGCTGGCCGAGGTCGATGCGGTGATGGAACTGACCCTGAGCCCGCGCGAACAGACCGTGCTGGCTACCGCACCCGGCCTGCTGGAACAGCACTTCCTGCGCCTGCGCCCGGTCGATGCCGACGTGCCGGCCTCCGCAGCCCCCAACCCCGAAGCCGTGCAGATCCCTGCCTGGCTGGAGACCTTCCACGCGGACATGCAGCGGGCGCTGCTGGCCGAGCTGGAGCTCCGCTTCCAACCGATCGATGCGCTGCTCGCAGCGCTCCGCAGCCAATAAGTCCCCATGCCCAGAATCGTCCTGAACCTCGTCGTCTTCCTGTTGGGCCTGCTCGCCGTGTGCTGGGTGGGCGCCGGCTATGTCGGCAACAACGCGCTGGGCGTGGCCGTGTCGCTGGTGATCGCCGCCTGCTACGTCGCCGGCGCGTTCGAGCTCTATCGCTATCGCCAGGCCACGCGCTCGCTGGAACTTGCCATCACCGAAGACCCGACCGGCAGCGCTGGCCTGCCCGCGTGGCTGGAACGGCTGGCACCCAACCTGCGCCAGCCGGTGCGCCTGCGCATCGAAGGCGCGCGCGTTGCCCTGCCTGCGCCGACGCTGACGCCGTACCTGGCCGGCCTGCTGGTGCTGCTGGGCATGCTCGGCACGCTGCTGGGCATGATGGCCACCCTGCGCGGCACCGGCCTGGCGTTGGAAAGCGCGACCGACCTGCAGGCCATGCGCGGCTCGCTGGCCGCGCCGGTCAAGGGCCTGGGCTTCGCGTTCGGCACCTCGATCGCCGGCGTGGCGACCTCGGCGATGCTGGGCCTGCTCTCGGCGCTGTGCCGTCGCGGACGCCTGGAAGCGGTGCAGCAGCTGGATGCGGCGATCGCCACCACGCTGCATCCGCATTCGCGCGCGCACCGGCAGGAAGAAGCCTTCCGCCTGCAGCAGGCGCAGACCGCGCTGATGCCGCAGCTGATCGACCAGCTCGGCGCGCTGATGCGCACCATCGAGACCCACAGCAGCACGACGCACACGCAGCTGATCGACCGCCACGAAGCGCTGCACGACAGGACCGAAGCGGCGCACGTGGAGCTGAGTGACGTGCTGTCCAAGGCGCTGGCCGCCAGCGTCGCCGACAGCGCGCAGGCGGTGAACGCCGCGCTGCAGCCGGTGGTCGCGCGCACGCTCGATGGCCTGGCCCAGGAAACCAAGACCATGCAGGCGGGCGTGCATGGCGCCGTGCAGCAGCAGCTTGATGCGCTGACCAGCGGCTTCACCGGCGCCACCACGGCCGCAGCCGCCAGCTGGACTGCTGCACTGGATGCGCAGCGCCTGGCGCAGGCCGCGCAGACCGATGCACTGCACGCGACATTGGCCCCTGCCGCGCAAGCGCTGGCGACGCAGGCCGCGCAGACCGTCGACAGCATCGGCGCGCGCCTGGACGGCACCGCGCAGCAGCTCGGCGACACCTGGACCCAGGCGCTGGCCCAGCAGCGCGACCTGCACGCCGCCCAGGCCGAACACCACGCCCAGGCGCTGGCCGAGGCAGGCCGTGCGTTCGAAGCGCAAACCGCCGCGCTGGTGCGCACCACCACCGAGGCGCAGGCGCAGCTGCAGGACGTACTGTCCGCACAAGCCGAACGCGGGACCGCGCAGCTCGACGCCGCCACGGCCGCCTTCGCCCGCCACACCGCCGAAGCCGCCGGTGCGTTCGACACGCAGGCCAGCACCTTGCTGCGCACCACCAGCGAGGCGCAGGCGCAGCTGCAGGACACCCTGGCTGCGCAGGCCGAGCGCGGCACCGCACAGCTTGAAGCCGCCACCGCCGCCTTCGCCCGCCACACCGTCCAAGCCGCCAGCGCGCTCGATGCGCAGGCCAGCACGCTGCTGCGCACCGCCGCCGACACCCAGGCGCAGCTGCAGGACGCGCTGGCCACGCAGGCCGAGCGCGGCACCGCGCAGCTGCGCGAAGCCACCGC
Organism: Xanthomonas sp.; assembly: GCA_040509765.1. Taxonomy (GTDB): domain Bacteria; phylum Pseudomonadota; class Gammaproteobacteria; order Xanthomonadales; family Xanthomonadaceae; genus Xanthomonas_A. The sequence goes on along the minus strand of JBEVKG010000297.1, from coordinate 1,371 downwards.
CGCGTTCGAGCGCCATACCAGCGCCGTGGCCGAAGGCCTCACCCAGTCGCATGCCACGCTGCAGGACACGCTGGCCGCGCAGGACCAGCAGCGCCTGGCCGCATGGTCGGACGCGCTCGCTTCCACCCATCAGGCGCTGCGCGAGGAATGGCAGCAGGCCGGCGCCGACACGGCCCAGCGCCAGCAGGCCATCTGCGACACGCTGGCCAAGACGGCCGAGGCCATCACCGGCCAGGCGCAGACCCACGCGCGCGAGACCATCGCCGAGATCACCCGCCTGGTCGATGCCGCCGCCGAAGCGCCGCGCGCCGCGGCCGAGGTCATCGCCGAACTGCGCCAGAAGCTCTCCGACTCCATGGTGCGCGACACCGAGATGCTCGCCGAGCGCAACCAGCTGATGGGCACGCTGGATACGCTGCTGTCGGCGGTCAACCATGCCTCCACCGAACAGCGCGGCGCGATCGATGCGCTGGTGTCGACCTCGGCCGACCTGCTTGAGCGCGTCGGCACGCGCTTCACCGATCACATCGAAGGGCAGACCGGCAAGCTGGGCGAGGTCGCCGCGCAGGTCAGCGCCAGCGCGACCGAAGTGGCCAGCCTGGGCGATGCCTTCGGCGCTGCCGTGGCCCAGTTCGGCCAGTCCAACGCAGACCTGGCCGAGCGTCTGCATGGCATCGAACAGGCGCTGGACAAGTCACTGGCACGCAGCGACGAACAGCTCGCCTACTACGTCGCGCAGGCACGCGAGGTGATCGACCTGAGCCTGCTCTCGCAGCGGCAGATCATCGAGGACCTGCGCCAGCTCGGTGACGCCAAGGCCGCCGCGGCATGAGCGGCGAGGTCGAACTTGACGAAGGCGACGGCACGCCGGTGTGGGCCGCCTTCGGCGACCTGATGTCGGTGCTGCTCGGCGCGTTCGTGCTGATCCTGGTCGGCGTGATCGCGGTGCAGCTGCAGCTGTCCAGCAAGCTGGATGAAGAAGCCCGCCGTCGCCAGGCGCTGGAACAGGCGTTGGCTGGCCCGCTCGCCGCCGGACGCGTGACCGTGGTCGATGGCCGCATCGGCATCCGCGGCAACGTGTTGTTCGCCCTCAACTCCGACCAGCTGCAGCCCGAGGGCCGCGAAGTGCTGCACAGCCTGGCCGCGCCGCTGCGCGGCTACCTGCATGCGCGCGATGAAGTGCTGATGGTCAGCGGCTTCACCGACGATCGCCCGGTGCATGGCGACAACCTGCACTACGCCGACAACTGGGAACTCTCCGCGCAACGTGCGCTGACCGTGACGCGCACGCTGGTCGCCGAAGGCGTGCCGGCGTCATCTGTGTTCGCCGCTGCCTTCGGCGCCGAACAGCCGGTCGCCTCCAACGACGAC
>JBEVKG010000296.1:0-4942 GCA_040509765.1 Xanthomonas sp. | reverse complement strand
CGACCGGACCGGAGATCATGAACTCGACCAGCGCGTTGAAGAACGGACGCTCCTTGTGCACGGCGTAGAAGCCTTCGGCTTCCTTGCGCGACAGGTGCTTCATCTTCGAGGCGACGATCTTGAGACCGGCCTTTTCGAAACGGGTGTAGATCTCGCCGATTACATTCTTGGCGACGGCATCGGGCTTGATGATGGACAGGGTGCGCTCCAGCGCCATGGGAAATTCTCCGTTGGGCGGGCCACTGAAGGCCCGAGGTTAACATGAAAAAAACCCGCGTCAAAACGCGGGCTTAGCCAGAATTGCGATGGACAATTCTATCCAATCGGCGCCGGCTTTGCACGGCCAGGCTGAATCGTGCTGCACAGCAGCATGACGCACCCGCCGCACAGGCCTAGACTCAAACAATCGTTTGATTGATTCTGGCGGCCGCATGGCAAAGCAAGCGCACTTCTCGACCAAGGACCGCATCCTCAGCGCGGCCGAGGAACTGTTCGCGCAGCACGGCTTTTCCGGCACCTCGCTGCGCCAGGTCACCAGCCAGGCCGACGTCAACATCGCCGCGGTGAACTACCACTTCGGGTCCAAGGAAAACCTGGTCAACGAGGTGTTCCGGCGGCGCATGGACGAAATGACCGCCGCGCGCATGGCGCAACTGGAGGCCGCGCAGCGGCAGCATCCCGGCCAGCTCGGCCCGGTGCTGGCGGCCTTCGTCGAGCCGGCCCTGGCGATGGCCCAGGAACGGCAGAGCGGCGGCGCCTTCGTACGGGTGATCGCCCGCGCCTACGCCGAGAACAACGACAGCCTGCGCCAGTTCCTGTCCGACCACTACGGCCATGTGCTGCGCGAGTTCGGCAAGGCCATCGCGACCTGCGTGCCCGGGCTGAGCAAGCAGGAGCTGTACTGGCGCCTGGACTTCCTCGCCGGCGCCCTGACCTACGCCATGGCCGACTTCGGCCTGATCAAGCGCCCCGCCGGCGTCAGCGAGGGCGCGCATCGCGCCCACGCCGCCCGCGAACTCATCCGTTTCGCCGAAGCCGGCTTCCTCGCCCATTCGGTTCCCTGATCCCGCAAACGTTGACCCACAGAGGCTGATCGCTATGTCCAATCCCCTGCTAGTCCGCCGTGCCGCCGTCCTGGGCGCGGGCGTGATGGGCGCGCAGATCGCTGCGCACCTGACCAACGCCGGCGTCGACACCGTGCTGTTCGACCTTCCCGCCAAGGACGGCCCCGCCGATGGCGTGGTGCTCAAGGCGATCGCCAACCTGACCAAGCTCAGCCCGGCGCCGCTGGCCAGCCCCGCGCTGGCCGAGGCCATCACCCCGGCCAACTACGATTCCGGCCTGGAGCAGTTGCGCGGCTGCGACCTGATCATCGAAGCCATCGCCGAGCGCATGGACTGGAAGCAGGACCTGTACAAGAAGATCGCGCCGTTCGTGGCCGACCATGCGGTGCTGGCCTCCAACACCTCCGGCCTGGGCATCAACGCCCTGTCCGACGTGCTGCCCGAGCAGCTGCGCCACCGCTTCTGCGGCGTGCACTTCTTCAACCCGCCGCGCTACATGCACCTGGCCGAGCTGATCCCGGCCAAGCACACCGAACCGGCGGTGTTGGAAGGCCTGGAGAGCTTCCTGGTCACCACCCTGGGCAAGGGCGTGGTCTACGCCAAGGACACCCCGAACTTCATCGGCAACCGCATCGGCGTGTTCTCGATCCTGTCCACCATTCACCACACCGAGCAGTTCGGCCTGGGCTTCGACGAGGTCGACGGCCTCACCGGCCCGCTGGTCGGCCGTCCGAAGTCGGCCACCTACCGCACCTCCGACGTGGTCGGCCTGGACACCATGGCGCACGTCATCAAGACCATGGGCGACACCCTGCCGAACGATCCGTGGCATGCCTTCTTCAAGGCGCCGAAGTGGCTGGAGGCGCTGATCGGCAAGGGCGCGCTGGGCCAGAAGACCGGCGCCGGCATCTTCCGCAAGGTCGGCAAGGACATCGTGGTGCTGGACCTGCAGAAGCAGGATTACCGCCCGGCCGACCGCGCCGCCGCGCCGGAGGTGGTCGAGATCCTGAAGATCAAGAACCCGGCCGAGAAGTTCGCCAAGCTGCGCGAGAGCCAGCATCCGCAGGCGCAGTTCCTGTGGGCGACCTTCCGCGACCTGTTCCACTACAGCGCCTACCACCTGGCCGACATCGCCGAGACCGCGCGCGACGTGGACCTTGCGATCCGCTGGGGCTACGGCTGGGCCCTGGGTCCGTTCGAGACCTGGCAGGCGGCCGGCTGGAAGCAGGTCGCGCAGTGGATCGCCGACGACATCGCCGCCGGCAAGAGCATGAGCAGCGCACCGCTGCCGAACTGGGTGTTCGACGGCCGCGACGGCGTGCACGCCGCCGAAGGCTCGTACAGCCCGGCGCGCGACGCCAAGCTGCCGCGCTCGGCGCTGCCGGTGTACAAGCGCCAGCGCTTCCCCGATCCGCTGCTGGGCGAGAAGTTCGCGCAGGGCGAGACCGTGTTCGAGAACGACGGCCTGCGCATGTGGCACGACGGCGACGACATCGCCGTGGTCAGCTTCAAGACCAAGATGAACACCGTCTCCGACCAGGTGCTGGACGGCCTGCAGGAGGCGGTCGGCCGCGCCGAGAAGGACTTCAAGGGCCTGGTGCTGTGGCAGCACAAGGAGCCCTTCTCCGCCGGCGCCGACCTGGCCGGCGCGCTGGGCCTGCTGCAGGCCGGCAAGGTCGATGCGTTCGAGGCGATGGTCGCCAACTTCCAGGCCACCAGCCAGCGCATCCAGTACGCGCTGGTGCCGGTGGTCGCGGCGGTGCGCGGGCTGGCACTGGGCGGCGGCTGCGAGTTCCAGATGCACAGCGCCAAGACCGTGGCCGCGCTGGAAAGCTACATCGGCCTGGTCGAAGCCGGCGTGGGCCTGCTGCCGGCCGGTGGCGGCCTCAAGGAGATCGCGGTGCGCGCGGCGCAGGCCGCGGGCCCGGGCGGCGACGTGTTCGCCGAACTGAAGAAGACCTTCGAGACCGTGGCCATGGCCAAGGTCTCCACCTCGGCGGTCAACGCCAAGGAGCTGGGGCTGCTGCGCGGCACCGACAAGGTGGTGTTCAACAGCTACGAATCGCTGTACATCGCCAAGGCCGAGGCGCGCGCCCTGGCCGAGGGCGGCTACCGCCCGCCGCTGCCGGCGCGGCGCATCCAGGTCGCCGGCGACGTCGGCATCGCCACCTTCAAGATGCTGCTGGTCAACATGCTGGAAGGCCGCTTCATCAGCGAGTACGACTACGAGATCGCCACCCGCATCGCCACCGTGCTGTGCGGCGGCGAGGTCGACCGTGGCGCGCTGGTGGACGAGGAATGGCTGCTCAAGCTCGAGCGCAAGCACTTCGTCGAACTGGCCCAGCAGGAAAAGACCCAGGCGCGCATCGGGCACATGCTCAAGACGGGCAAGCCGCTTAGGAACTGAGAATCGGGAATGGGGAATCGGGAATGGAAACGCATTCCCGGCTCCTCCTTCTCCCCCTAATTTTCTGCCGGAAGTAGGACTGCCGCAGATCGCGCGAATCGCTTCACGATTGCCGACTCTCCATTCCCTATTCCCGGCTTTCGGAGAAAGCCATGAGCAAACAGATCCAGGAAGCCTACATCGTCGCCGCCACCCGTACCCCGGTCGGCAAGGCGCCCAAGGGCATGTTCCGCAATACCCGTCCCGACGACATGCTGGCGCACGTGTTGCGTGCGGTGGTGGCGCAGGCGCCGGGCATCGACACCTCGCGCATCGACGACGCGATCATCGGCTGCGCGATGCCCGAGGGCGAGCAAGGCATGAACGTGGCGCGCATCGGCGTGCTGCTGGCCGGCCTGCCGAACTCGGTGGCCGGACAGACCATCAACCGCTTCTGCTCCTCGGGCATCCAGGCGGTAGCGCTGGCCGCCGACCAGATCCGCCTGGGCAACGCCGACCTGATGCTGGCCGGCGGCACCGAATCGATGTCGATGGTGCCGATGATGGGCAACAAGGTCGCGCTGTCGCCGAGCGTGTTCGCCGACGACCACGTCGCCATCGCCTACGGCATGGGCATCACCGCCGAGAAGGTGGCCGAGGAATGGAAGGTGTCGCGCGAGGACCAGGATGCGTTCGCCCTCGCCTCGCACCAGAAGGCCATCGCCGCGATCGCCGCCGGCGAGTTCCGCGACGAGATCAGCCCCTACGAGATCCTCTCGCACCAGCCCGACCTGGCCGGCAACGTCATCGCCCTGCGCAAGAAGCTGGTCGATACCGACGAAGGCCCGCGTCCGGACAGCTCGATCGAAGGCCTGGCCAAGCTGCGCCCAGTGTTCCGCAACGGCCAGTTCGGCGGCAGCGTCACCGCCGGCAACTCCTCGCAGATGAGCGACGGCGCCGGTGCGGTACTGCTGGCCTCCGAGCAGGCGATCAAGGACTACGGGCTGACCCCGCTGGCCCGCTTCATCAGCTTCTCGGTCGCTGGCGTGCGTCCGGAAGTGATGGGCATCGGCCCGATCGAGGCGATTCCGAAGGCGCTCAAGCAGGCCGGCCTGAGCAAGGACCAGCTGGACTGGATCGAGCTCAACGAAGCCTTCGCCGCGCAGTCGCTGGCGGTGATCCGCGACAGCGGCCTGGATCCGTCCAAGGTCAACCCGCTGGGCGGCGCCATCGCCCTGGGCCATCCGCTCGGCGCCACCGGCGCGATCCGCACCGCCACCCTGGTGCACGGCCTGCGCCGGCACAAGCAGAAGTACGGCATGGTCACCATGTGCATCGGCACCGGCATGGGCGCGGCGGGGATCATCGAGGCGCTGTAAGCGCTCGGCGCCCTTCCCTCCTCCGGCCCTTCGGGCCACCTTTCCCCCAAAGGGGTCATGGTCCCGGTGGAAGAAGGGAAACATAGCCCCTCTCCCACCGGGAGAGGGGCTGG
>JBEVKG010000295.1:0-4847 GCA_040509765.1 Xanthomonas sp. | reverse complement strand
GCCGGTGTGGTTCTCCACGTCGACGATCAGCGAGGTGTCGTAATCGCCGGTGACGTTCGGATCCCAGTCGATCGGCACCCAGCGTTCGGGCGACTTGCGGAACTCGGCCAGGTTCGGGCAGTCCAGCCGATGCACCACGATGCCCTTGCCGGCGGTGTGGTAGCCCATGATCTCGTCGCCGGGAATCGGCTGGCAGCAGTTGGCGAAGCTGACCACGCCGCGCTCGGTGCCGTTGATCAGGATCTTTTCCTGCGAGTGCTTGGAATGGCCGCCGCCGCGCAGTTCGGCGTAGGCCATCAGCGCCTGCGCGGCCTGGTTGGGCATCCAGTTGCCCAGCGCGACGTCGGCCAGCAGCGCCTCCAGGCGCGGATAGCGGTGCTCGCTGAGGAACGAATCCAGGCGCCCCTTCGGCAGTTCGCTCCAGCGAACTGTCCATCGCCTCCAGCGCGCGGTCGAGCATGCGGTGGCCGAGCTGCACCGCGTCCTCGTGCTCGAGCTGCTTGAGCTGGTGGCGGATCGCGGTGCGCGCCTTGCTGCTGACCACGAACTCCAGCCACTGCGGCTTGGGCGTGGCCGAGCGCGCGGTGATCACTTCCACCGTCTGTCCGCTGACCAGCTTGGTGCGCAACGGCACCAGCTTCTTGTCCACGCGCGAGGCCACCGCACGGTTGCCGACGTCGGTGTGCACCGCATAGGCGAAGTCCAGCGCGGTGGAGTTGCGCGGCAGCGCCAGGATCTTGCCCTTCGGCGTGAACAGGTAGACCTCGTCCGGGAACAGGTCGACCTTGACGTTGTCCAGGAACTCCAGCGACGAGCCGGCGGCGCGCTGCGATTCGATCAGTTCGACGATCCACGCATGCGCGCGGCTCTGCGCGCTGTTGGGCGAATCGCCGCCGAACTTGTAGGTCCAGTGCGCGGCCACGCCGCGTTCGGCGATCAGGTCCATCTCCTCGGTGCGGATCTGCACCTCGATCGGCGAGCCGTAGGGCCCGAACAGCACCGTATGCAGCGACTGGTAGCCGTTGGCCTTGGGAATGGCGATGAAGTCGCGGAAGCGCGCATCCAGCGGCTTGAAGGTGGCGTGCACCGCGCCCAGCGCGTGATAGCAGTCGGGCACCCCGCGCACCACCAGGCGGAAGCCGAACACGTCCATCACCTGGTCGAAGGATTTGTTCTCGTCGCGCATCTTGTTGTAGATGCTCCACGGGGTCTTGATCCGGCTCACCAGCCGGTGCTCCAGCCCTTCCTTGGCCAGGCGCTGCGACAACTGCACTTCCACCTGCGCCATCGACTCGCGGCGCACCACCGGCTGGCTGCGGATGTGCTTTTCGATGATCGCGTGGCGCCACGGATGCAGGGCGCGGAAGCCGAGGTTCTGCAGCTCGGACTTCATCAGGCTCATGCCCAGGCGCTGGGCGATCGGCGCGTAGATCTCCAGGGTCTCGCGGGCGATGCGGCTGCGCGCCTCGGCGCTCTGCGCGCCGAGCGTACGCATGTTGTGCAGGCGGTCGGCGAGCTTGATCATGATCACGCGCAGGTCGCGCGACATCGCCAGCAGCATCTTGCGGAAGCTCTCGGCGGCCGCCTCCTGACGGTCGCGGAACTTGAGCTTGTCCAGCTTGGTGACGCCGTCGACCAGTTCGGCCACCGCTTCGCCGAACTCGGCGGCCAGCTCGGCGCGGGTCAGCGGCGTGTCTTCGATGGTGTCGTGCAGGATCGCCGCGATCAGCGCCTCCACGTCCAGGCCCAGTTCGGCCAGCACCCCGGCCACCGCCACCGGATGGGTGATGTAGGGTTCGCCGGACTTGCGGGTCTGCCCCGCGTGCGCGGCCGCACCGACCTCCCACGCGCGGCGCAACAGCGGGATCTGCTCGGCGGGCAGATAGCTGGCGCTACGTTCGAGCTGCAGGACGTAGTCGGGGACCGCCTCGTCGGCCGACGACGGCGCGGCGTGGGCGACCTGGGCAGAAGGGCCTGGGTTCATGCGGAAAGACTATGCCAGCGGCGCGTGGACAGCAAACCCGCAAAACGAAACAGCCCGCAGATGCGGGCTGTTCGCAGGACGATCGCGACGCGGTGGCGCGATCAGTCGTCGTTCTTGGACATGTCCTCGTCGGCGACCACTTCGGCCGCGGCCCATTCCAGGGCCTCGCGCTCGGCGCGCTCGCGCTCGGCCTTCTCGACCTCGTCGATCAGCGCGTTGTCGATCTTGCGCGCGGCGATCTCGCGCAGCGCCAGCACGGTCGGCTTGTCGGCCGATTCGGTGTTGTCGAGAGTGGCCTGCACGCCGTTGGCGAGCTGGCGGGCGCGCTTGGACGCCATCATGACCAGTTCGAAACGGTTGTTAACGACTTCCAGGCAATCTTCTACGGTGATGCGGGCCATGCGGGCTCCCGGCGGGCCGGCGACGGCCTCGCGTTCGAATGAGGGAAAGGGCGGGGATTGTAGGGCGGACGCCGCCCGAGATCAACCCCACCCCATTCGGTTCCCTTTGGAATCAGCCAGTTGGCTGTTCCTGCAGGAGGGTGTCGATCAGCTCGGCGTGGCGCTGCTGCTGGGGCAGCCGGCGCAGGCGGCTGGCGACGAAGATCGCGCACATCTCGTCCACCGCGGTGTCGAAGTGCTCGTTGACGATCACGTAGTCGAAGTCGGCGTAGTGCGACATCTCCTCGCGCGCGGCGGCCAGCCGCTGCGCGATCACCGCCTCGCTGTCCTGGCCGCGCTTGCGCATGCGCTGCTCCAGCGCCTCGCGCGAGGGCGGCAGGATGAACACGCTGACCGCGTCCGGCACCTTGGCCCGCACCTGGCGCGCACCCTGCCAGTCGATCTCCAGCAGCACGTCGTGGCCGGCGGCCAGTTGCGGCTCCACCGACTGCCGCGCGGTGCCCTTCCAGTCGCCGTGGACGCGGGCGTACTCGAAGAAGTCGCCGGCATCGATCATCCGCTGGAACTCGTCGGCGGAGACGAAATGGTAGTGCTCGGCATGGCGTTCGCCCGGGCGCGGCGCGCGCGAGGTGAACGAGATCGACAGTGCGATCTGCGGATCGCGCGCCAAGGTGGCGTTGACGATGCTGCTCTTGCCGGCGCCGGAAGGGGCCGCCACGATGTAGAGAGTGCCACGCATCGCTCGGGTCTCGGCGTCGACGGTCGGGCGGCGCACGATACCAGTCCCAGCCGCGACCGCAAGCCGACGCGCGTGCCGCACCCGACACTGGCGCGCCGGCGGCCTCCGCAACGGAGCGGCAAGCGCATGATGCACAAGCGATTTCCAGGGGCCACCGGTCTCGGCCGGCGCGCTGCGCGCGCCGGCGCCGACAGGCGGCCCCGCGTCCTCGCAATTGAGAATGACTATCACCCGCACTAGACTGCCGGTCTTCCACACGGTTTCCGGGATGGATGCCATGCCCCTTCCCTCTCCCCCGCCCGGCCCCGCACCGCTGGCGGAGGCGCTGGAACGCCAGTACGAGGAGTTGCAGCGCTATGCCGCGCGCAAGTACGCCGGGGCGGCCGGCGACCTGGTGCACGATGCCTGGATCCGCCTGGCCACGCGCGACGCCGGCACCGGGGGCGCCGAGCCTGTGCGCGATCCGGTGCGCTACCTGCGCACGGTGATCGACAACGTCGCCAACGACCAGGGCCGCGTGGCCGCATCGCGCAGCCGCTTCCTTGCCGCCAACGACGCCAGCCACGAGGTGCCCAGTCCGGCGCCCTCGCCCTACCAGAGCGCGCTGAGCCGGCAGGAGTACGCCGTGCTGCTGCAGGCGATCCGCGACCTGCCGCCGCAGGCACGGCGCGTGTTCGTGCTGTTCCGCGGCCGCAACATGAGCACCGCGCAGATCGCAGCGCACCTGGACATCTCCCCGCGCACGGTCGAAAAGCACATCGCCGTGGCCGTGACCCATTGCCGACGCCGCTTGCGCGAGGCCGGCCGCGAGATTTGACGGCACCGCTGGGGGGAACCGGCACTGTCGACCCGTCGTCCCGTACATATCCCGGCATCCGTCTGCGCTGATGCCCGACCCATTCCTTGACGGATAGGCAACCGATGACCGCCTCTCACTCAGCCGATGACAGCCTGCTCGATGACAGCGTGTTCGAACAGGCGGTGCACTGGGCCTTGCGCCTGGACACGGATGCCGATGACGCCACGTGCCGCGCGCATGCCGCGTGGCTGGCGCTGGCGCCGGCGCTGCATGCGCGGGCGATGGCCGAGGCACGCGCGCTGCTCGGCGTGCTGCAGGCCCCAGCCGCGGCCATCGGCGACGAATTGGGCATCGACCTCGCCCCGCCGGCATCTGCCGCCGTCGCGCCGCGTGCACCGGCAGCCCCCGTGCGGCGGCGGCGAACCCGGCGGCCGGCCTACGCCGCGGCCGCCATGCTGGCGCTGGCGATCGGCGGCAGCGCCTGGGTTGGCGGAGGTGGCCTGGACCGGCTGCGCAGCGATGCCTTCACCCGGGTCGGCGAGGTGCGCATCGTGCATCTGCGCGACGGCAGCGTGGTCACGCTCAACACCGATAGCGCCATCGCCGTGGACATGCAGGCGCACCTGCGCTCGGTCCATCTGTTGCGCGGCGAGGCGTTGCTCCAGGTGACGCACGATCCACAGCGTCCGTTCGTGGTCGACAGCGCCGGCGGCAGCGCCCGGGTACTCGGCACACGTTTCGATGTGCGCCTGCAGGGTCGCACCGCCGAGGTCGCCGTGATCGACGGCCGTGTCGCCGTGGGGGCGCCGGTCGGCGGCAGCACGGCCGGGGTGCGCGCCCGCCCGCGCGCGCGCCGGAGCGGCGACCGGGTGCATCGGCGCGCGCCGCTCGACCCGCAGGCGGGCGGCGCCTGGCCACCCCGGC
>JBEVKG010000294.1:0-4561 GCA_040509765.1 Xanthomonas sp. | reverse complement strand
CGCGGCGCGTCGAAGCCCTCGCGCGGTTTGCGCACGTCCTGCAGCACCCGCTCGGCATCCTCCGGCGGGCGCAGATCGCGCAGATCCATCGCCAGGAATTCCTCGCGGCTGTAACCGTACTGGCGCACCGCGGCCTGGTTCACTTCCAGGAAGCGCAGGCTGTCCACGGCGAACACCCAGTACGGCAGCGGATTGCGGTCGAACACCAGGCGGAACTGGCGCTCGGCATCGAACAGGCGCGCCTGCGCCGCCACGCGGTCGCTGACGTCCTGCACCGCGCCGGTCATGCACACCCCCTTGCGGGTGCGCACCAGCGCGCCGCGCGCGGCCAGCCAGCGCAGGCGCCCATCGGGCAAATGCATGCGGTAGACCGTGTTGTACTCCGCGCGCCCCCGCGCGGCGTCCTCGTACAGCTGCGTCACCCGCGCGCGATCCTCTTCGTGGATCCGCTCCAGGAACGCCTCGATGGGCAGTTGCATGCGTTGCAGGCCGAACATCGCACCGGTCGGCTCGGACAGGCGCAGCACGCGCTCGGCGATGTCGATCCGCCAGGTCCCGATGCCGCCCATGCCGTGGGCCAGGCGCAGGTCCTCGTCGCCGCGGCGCAGGCGCTGCAGCAGGTGGCGCTGGCGCCGCTCGGCGCGGCGCAGGCTGCCGAGCAGATAGGCCAGGCCGAGCAGGTACAGCACGTACACCAGCGCTGCCGCCGCGGCGAACCACCACCAGCCGGACAGTGTCTCGCGCAGCCCCACTCCGGCCACCGCCAGCAACGGATACGCCCCGCCACCGCTCAGCGCCAGGATCCGTGGCGTACCGTCGAAGACATCGCGGCGTACACCCAGCGCGCCGCCGTGCGGCATCGGCTGCGCCAGTGCACTCGGCAGGCGTGGCTGGCCGGCCGCGAGCGGGCGGCTGGCGGCCAGCAGCACGCCCTGCGCGTCGGTCAGCGCGACGATGCCGTCGCGCCCGCTATCGGTCCCCTGCACGATGCGTTGCAGGGCGGCCACCCGCCATTGCGCCTGTACCCAGCCATCGCTTCCCCAGGGCACCGCCACGCGTACCACCGCCTCGCCATCGGCCAGACGCAACGGCGGGCTCACGCAGACCCGGCCGCCGCAGCGCGCGCGCGGCATCCATGCGCGCAATTGCGGATCGCTCGCGCCGCCGAAGCGGCGTTGGCCCTGCAGATCCAGCAAGGCCACGTCGCGCAATTCCGGGTGCCGCGCCTGCAGGCCGTGCAGCGAGGCGGCGATCAGTTCCGGCGCACGTGCCGGCGCCTGCGCCAGCAGCGCCTGCGCGCCGAGGCCTTCGCCATGCAGGGCCTGGCCGAGATTGTCCAGTTGCAACTGCAGCAGGCGGTCGGCCCCGGTGGCCAGCGCCAGGCTCTGCCGCTGCGCCGCGGCCAGGCGGTTGTGGCGGTCCTGCGCCAGCACCAGGACCAGGCCGGCGGCCAACAGCACCGCCAGTACCAGGCCCCAGGTCGCGATGGCCCGCAGCGGCACGCGGGTGACGCGCCGCAGGCTGTGCCGAAAGCGACGGTCACGCTTCCTGTCGACGAGCGGATTCGGCGGCATCGAGAGTGGGAGGGCAACGTAGGTGCTGGATACAGCGGCCTGGGACCGGCGATCTTGACCATGCGTGACGCGATACAGCGTTCAGTGACGCTGATAAATCATTCAGTCCGCTATGGGCCACTGTGCCAGGGTCTGCGTCGTCAGCCCCACCCGCCGGCACGCCCGCGCCGCGATGCCATCGTGCAGCGCGACCCGGAACAGGGGCGCCAGCTGCTGCAGCAGCCAGGCCGGCACGGTCGGGCCGGTGCGCTGCAGCCGCGCCTGCCGCAGCATGGCGCTGGCCCATGGCGGCAGCAACGCCGCGCCGGCGCCCAGGAACAATTCCCGCGACAGGCCCGGCGCCGGGACCGGCAGGCGCAGACCGGCCAGCACCGCCAGCACCTCGCGCGAACGCGCATCCACGCGCAGCTGCGGCCGCTGCCGGTCGAAATAGTCCAGCACCGCCGCCTCGCTGGCCGGCACGTCGCGTGCGCCCAGCGCCTCGGCGACGCGCCGGCCTTCGTCGTAGTAGCGGTCGGCGATCGCCGCCGGGACCGCACGGCAGTAGCGGCGGTAGCCCTGCAGGAAGCCGTAGGCCTCGGTCACGTGCACCCAGGTCAGCAGCGCCGGATCGTCGGCCGCATAGGCGCGCCCGTCGGGCGCGTGGCCGCGCACCCGCGTGTGGATCGCACGGACCCGGGCGATCTGGCGTTGCGCCGCGGCCGTGGGCGCATAGCTGGTGGCGGCGACGAACTGGGTGGTGCGGCGCAGGCGCCCGACCAGGTCCTCGCGGAAGTTGGAATGGTCGTAGACCCCGGCCAGCGCCAGCGGGTGCAGGGTCTGCAGCAACAGCGCACACAGCCCGCCGGCCAGCATCCCGGGAAACTCGGCATGGATGCGCCAGGTAACGCTGTCCGGACCGAACAGGCCGATGTCGCCGAGCGGCTGGTCGTAGTCGATGGCGTCGCGCTCGCGCGGGAACGCGCCCAGCACCCAGCGGCGGATCTGGGCGGTGGCCGGAGCGGAGAGCGTGCGCAGCAGCGAGGACATGTGCGAATGGTAGCGGAGGCGACGCGCGCGCCGTGCGATGGCGTATGGCGTGCAGCGGCGCGCCGCATGTGCGACCGCAGCATGCACTTTGCGTCCGCTGTGCTAGAAAGAAGGCGCCTCAAGATCGCCCGCCGACGTTCCGCGTCCGTCACCGCATCTGCAAGGAGCCCGTCATGCTCGCTTTGTTCAAAGGCTTGGGATTGCTGCTCGAGGACAACGCGCTGCACCAGCGCTCGTTTCCCGAACAGGTCGCGCACTGGCAGCACAAGAGCGAGGCGCAGATCCGCGAAGAGGTGGCGTTGCTGGCCAAGGCCAAGCAGCAATGGCTGGTGGCCTCGATCATCGGCTGGCAGGCGATCTCGCTGATCCTGCTCGGCGTGATCACCGCGCAGTTGTGGCAGCACGATTACCACCTGACCTTCTCGCGCATCGTCATCGTGGTCACCTCGTGGGTGGCGATCCTGTTCGTGATCTGGTTCATCGCCAACATGTTCGATCGCACCGCCGGCTTCGAGCGCTGGCTCACCGCCTTCAACAGCCGCGAGCCGCTTTCCGCCGATGCCGATACCGTGGAATGCGTGGCCGACGCGCTGAACATGGCGCGCAAGTACCCGGAGATCCTCGCCTACAAGCGCGAGGTGGTGGCCAATCGCGAACTGCGCCACGAGGACATCCGGATCATGCGCGAGATGGGCCGCATTCGCCTGCATGCCGAACTGGTCGCCTCGCTGATCCAGTTCGAAGGCACGCCTCCCGGCGGCCAGAGCGGCGTGTTCCGCGTCGCTGGTTAGACCGCGTCACACGCAACCCAACGCGCGCCATCTGCACGATGGCGCGACGACTACCTGCACTCTCCGCGACCGCGCCATGCGGTCGTTGAAGCGCACGCGGCGGGGCCCTCATCCGCCCACCACTGCGCACCCCGGTGACGTCCCTGCACCAGCGGCGCACTGGCGCAGCGCAGCCGCGATGCCGGCCGCCGGCCGCGACACCACCCGCCTGGCCGACGGCGACCGCGTCGACCGCCGCAAGCCCAGTGCAGCCGGCGAGGACCTCCGCTTGCAGCCTCCGACGCGTTGTTCGCCGACGGCCTGCGCACCACCGACAGCAACCGCGTGGCGGGGCAACTGTTCGGCGTGCAGCAGGCGGCGGTGCTGAAAGACCCCGGCCTCGCTGCTGTACGGGCAGGCGCTGCGCGGCGGCCTGGTCAACCTGATCGGCAAGCGCCCGACGTAGGCGATCGCCTGAACAACGTGCCGCGGCACAGCGGTTCGCTGTGGCTGCAGTACACCGCCCAGGGCGCGGCAAACGGCGGGAGCGCCAGCAGCGGCGCCCGCGCCGAGGGCGAGAAGACCGCCTATGGCCACCGCACCCCCGGCTGTGGTGGTCGACGTCGGCCTGGGCTACCGCCAGGGCCATCAGCGCGACGCGCTGCACCTGAAGAACGCCTTCGACCGCGACCATTTCACCGGCGGCCCGCAGCACGCCGTAGCCCTGGGCAACCCGCGCGCGCTGCTGTTCTCGGTGGGCGTGGATTACTGAGCGCGCGCAGCCTGTGTGGGGCGGCCTCAGCCGCGACGCATGACGCCATCCGACAGCTCCGCGGGAACCCCTCCTGTGGGAGCGACTTCAGTCGCGACGCGGGACGCCGTCCGGCAGCTCCGTTGCACGCGCTGTCGGGACTGAAGCGCCTCCCACAACAGCTGCAATCAGATCGCGCCATTTCAGATGCAGGAGCGGATTCGGCGACGCGCTGCGATGCATCGGTCGCCGTCGCATCACGGGTCGCGGCTGAAGCCGCTCCTACGGTGCCGATTTTCGGATCGCGACGAGGTGTCCTGTAGGAGCGGCTTCAGCCGCGACGCGGGATGTCACCCGACAGTTCCGCGGGAACGCCTCCTGTGGGAGCGACTTCAGTCGCGACGCGGGACGCCGTCCGGCAGCTCCGTTGCACGCGC
>JBEVKG010000293.1:0-16580 GCA_040509765.1 Xanthomonas sp. | reverse complement strand
TACAAGAAACCCGCCACCGTGCGCTTCCCGCGCAAGCGCCTGCATCGCGTGTGGCCGTCATCACGTGACAGCCGCGGCCACGCATGCTTAAGTCGTCGCCCTCCTCATCGGCGAAGGCCCTTCCATGCCAGCTTTGTCACGTCGCGTGCTGTTCACCGTCCTCGCGCTGTGCTGCGGCGCGGCCTGCGCGCAGGCACCCGATGCGGTGCCGACCGGACGCCTGCCGAACTGGGCGGTACCCGAGCACTATGCGCTGGATCTGAAGATCGATCCGGAGCGCAGCGACTTCGACGGCACCGTCACCCTGCGTGTGCGCCTGCAACGCGCCTCCGACCACCTGTGGCTGCACGGCAAGGAGCTGCGCGTGCGCAAGGCCACGCTGCGTACCGCCGATGGCGCGTCTTTCCCGGTGCGCTACACGCAGGCCGACGCGCAGGCCGGGGTGGCCCGCATCGCGTTCGGGCGGACGCTGCAGCCGCAGGAACTGACCCTCACCATCGCCTACAGCGCACCGTTCAACCAGCAGTTGCAGGGCCTGTACCAGGTCAAGGCGCAGGGGCATGCCTACGCCTTGACGCAGATGGAGCCGATCAGCGCGCGCTATGCCTTTCCCGGCTTCGACGAGCCGGCGCTGAAGACCCCGTTCGCGCTGCGCCTGACCGTGCCCGAGGGCGAGCAGGCGCTGGCCAATACCCGCGCCGAGTCCAGCGCACCGGCCGGCAAGGGCTGGAAGACGGTGCGCTTCGCCGAGACCGTGCCGCTGCCGACCTACCTGGTGGCCTACGCGGTCGGGCCGTGGGACGTGGTCGACGGGCCGGCGTTGCCGGCCACGCCGCAGCGCCCGCAGTCGATCCCGCTGCGCGGCGTCGCCGCGCAAGGACAGGGGCCGCGCATCCGGCGCGCGCTGCAGCAGACGCCGGACATCATCGTCGCGCTGGAGGACTACTACGACTTTGGCTATCCGGTCGACAAGCTGGACCTGGTGGCCGCGCCGGACTTCTCCGCCGGCGCGATGGAGAACCCCGGTTTCGTCACCTTCCGCGACTGGCTGTTGTTGCTGGACGAGGATTCGCCGCGGCACAACGTCGAGGGCTCGTTCAACGTCACCGCGCACGAGCTGGCGCACCAGTGGACCGGCGATACGGTGACCATGGCCTGGTGGAACGACCTGTGGTTCAACGAGGCCTTCGCCACCTGGATGCAGCAGAAGCTCACCATGCGCCTGCGTCCGCAGTACCGCGCCGACCTGGACCGCATCAGTGCCGCGCAGGACGCGATGAACAACGACAGCCTGGTCAGCGCGCGCAAGATCCGCCAGCCGATCACCGGCAACGGCGACATCGAGACCGCCTTCGACAGCATCACCTATCGCAAGGGCGCCGCGGTGCTGGGCATGTTCGAGCAGTTCGTCGGCGAGGACACCTTCCGCAGCGGCATGCGCAGCTATATCCGCGCACACCGCTTCGGCAACGCCACTGCCGACGATCTGGTCGACGCCATCGCCGCCGCGGCCGGCAGGGGCGAGGACTTCAAGGCCGCGTTCCGCAGCTTCCTCGATCAGCCGGGCGTGCCCTATCTGCAGGCACGCCTGCAGCCGGAGGCGGGCGGCGCGGTGCTGCAGTTGCACCAGCAGCGCTTCCTGCCGCTGGGCTCGCGCGGCAGCGCCGCGCAGACCTGGGGCGTGCCGGTGTGCGTCAAGTACGGCACGCGCCAGGGCGTGCGCCGCGCCTGCCAGATGCTGTCCGCCCCCGACGGCCGTCTCGTGCTCGCCGGCGCCGATGCCGACAGCTGGGTCATGCCCAACGCCGGTGGCACCGGCTACTACCGCTTCGCCCTGCCCAAGCCGCAACTGGTCGCGCTCGGTCGCCACCTGGATCTGCTCGACGACGCCGAGAAGCTGGCCTATGCCGATGCCATCGACAGCGCGTTCCGCACCGGCGAGGCCGACACGGCCGAGGTGATCGCGGCGATGCAGCGGTTGGCGCCGGCCAAGGCCACGGCGGTGGCCACCGCGATGAACGATCGCATCGGCTGGCTCTGGCGGGTGCTGGCACGCGACGCCGCGCAGCAGGCGATGCTGCGCCAGACCACCGAGGCCGCGTTCGGCGCACGCCTGCAGGCGCTGGGCTTTCAGCGCCGCGCCGGCGACAGCGACGACGACGTGGCGCTGCGCTCCAACCTGGCCGAGCTGCTCGGGGTGACCATGGGCGTGCCGGCGGTACGGCAGGCGCTGCTGGCCCAGGGTGATGCGGTGCTGGCCGGCAAGGGCGGGACGCTGGAGTTCGCTGCCGCCAACCCGGATCTGCTCGGCGCGGCGCTGACCGTGGCGGTGCAGGAGCGCGGCGCACCGGCAGTCGACGCGTTGATCGCCGCGCTGCGCGGTCATGGCGAACCGGCCCAGCGCAATGCGATGATCGCCGCGCTCGGTGCCGTGCGCGATCCGCAGCAGCTGCAGAAGGTGCGCGATTTCGCGTTGACCGATGCGATCAAGGTCGGCGAGATGACCAGCCTGTTGATGGGCGGGCATGCCGAGCCGGCCACGCATGCCTCGATGTGGCCCTGGTACACCGCCCACTTCGATCGCATCGTGGCGCGCTCCGGTTCCTTCGACGGCGGCCGCCTGCCGGCGCTGGCCGCTGCCGGCGGCTGCGAAGCCGCCGAAGCGGATCGGCTGGAGGCGTTCTTCACGCCGCGCCTGAAGGCGCTCAGTGGTGCCGACCGCGGCCTGGCGCAGACCGCCGAAACGATCCGCCTGTGCAGCGCGCTGCGCGAGCGGCAGCGCCTCGCCGTCGCGCCGCGCTGAGCTGGCCGTACTGGCGCGGCCCGGGCCGCGCCGTGCGTGCGCTGCGTCTCACCGCGCAGCGCATGCGTGGATGGGCAAGGGTCGTCGGTCATGGTCGCGGTGTGTCAACGCGCGTCACGCCGGGCCGTTAGACTGCGTCGAACTCCACGCGTCCGGGATCTCCATGCCGCACCGACCACGCGCCGGCGTCCGCCTGGTGTGCCTCCTGTTGTCGTCGATCGCGCTTGCCGGCTGCGGCAAGCCGCCGGCGCCGGCGATCGCCAGCACCGCGATTCCGGTGACGCTGCAGACGGTGCAAGCCCGCGACTGGAACGACAGCCTGTCCTCGCTGGGCACGGTCAAGGCGCGCGAGTCGGTGACCCTGACCGCCAAGGTCAGCGAGATCGTGGAGCGCGTGCATTTCGACAGCGGCCAGGAAGTGGCGGCCGGCGCGCCGCTGGTGACGCTGCGCGGGCAGGGCCAGCAGGCGGCGCTGCGCGAGGCCGAGGCCACCTACACCGAGGCCGAGCAACTGTACCGGCGGCAGAGCGAACTGGTCGGCCGGCAACTGGTGTCGCGCGCGCAGCTGGATACGCAACGCGCGCTGCGCGACGCCGCGCAGGCGCGGGTGCTGCAGATGCGCGCGGAGATCGGCGACCGCAGCGTGCGCGCGCCGTTCGCCGGCGTGCTCGGCCTGCGCCAGGTCAGCCCCGGCGCGCTGCTGACGCCGGACGCGACCATCGCCACGCTCGACGACGTGGCCCAGGTCTACGTGGATTTCCAGGTGCCGGAGGCGGCGCTGTCGACGGTGAAGACGGGCGATGCGGTCGGTGGCCGCAGCGTGGCCTATCCGGGGCGCGCCTTCGAAGGCAAGGTCGCCACCGTGGACGCGCGCGTGGACAGCGCCACCCGCGCGGTCACCGTGCGCGCCGCCTTCGACAATGCCGACCGCGCGCTGCGCCCGGGCATGCTGATGGACGTGCGCCTGTACCGGCCGGCGCGGCAGGCGCTGGTGATTCCGGAGATCGCGGTGGTGCAGGTGGGACGCGACGCCTTCGTCTATCGCGTCGGTGCCGACGCCACTGTGGCCCGTGCCGACGTGCGCACCGGCGCGCGCCGCGACGGCTTGGTCGAGATCGTCGAGGGCCTGCAGCCCGGACAGCGCATCGTGGTCGAGGGCACCGGCAAGCTGCGTCCGGGCGTGGCGGTGGTCGATGCCGCCGCCAGCGCGAGCGCTGGCGCGCGCAACGGCAGCGCCGCGGCGGACCTGGCGCGATGAGGCTGTCCGACGTCTCCATCACCCGGCCGGTGTTCGCCGCGGTGATGAGCCTGTTGCTGGTGGTGTTGGGGGTGATGGCGTACAGCCGGCTGACCCTGCGCGAACTGCCGGCGATCGATCCGCCGATCGTGTCGGTGGAGGTGCGCTACCCCGGCGCCTCGGCGGCGGTGGTGGAAAGCCGCATCACCCAGGTGCTGGAGGACGCGCTGGCCGGCATCGAAGGCATCGAGACGATCCAGGCGCGCAGTTCCAACGGCGTGGCCGACATCAGCATCGAGTTCCGCGCCACCCGCGACATCGAGGCCGCCGCCAACGACGTGCGCGACGCGGTCAGCCGCGTGCTCGACCGCCTGCCCGACGAGGCCGACGCGCCGGAGATCGCCAAGGTCGAGGCCGATGCCGATGCCATCCTGTGGCTCAACATGAGCTCCAGCACGATGGACGCGCTGCAGCTGTCCGACTATGCCGAGCGCTACGTGGTGGACCGCCTGTCCAGCATCGACGGCGTGGCCCAGGTGCGCCTGGGCGGGCGCCAGCGCTACGCGATGCGGATCTGGCTGGACCGCGACCAGTTGGCCGCGCGCGACCTCACCGTGACCGACGTCGAGAACGCCCTGGCCCGCGAGAACGTCGAGCTGCCGGCCGGCCGCCTGGAGTCGGCCGACCGCGACTTCACCCTGCGCGTGGAGCGCAGCTACCGCGCGCCGGCGGATTTCGCCACGATCCCGCTGGGCAAGGGCCGCGACGGCTATGTGGTGCGGCTGGGCGACGTGGCCAAGGTGGAACTGGCCTCGGCCGAGCGCCGCGCCTACTTCCGCAGCAACGGCGTGCCCAACGTCGGCCTGGGCATCGTCAAGACCTCCACCGCCAACAGCCTGGACGTGGCGCGCGCCGCGCGTGCCGCCGCGCAGCAGATCCAGCAGACCCTGCCCAAGGGCACGCAGATCTTCGTCGCCTTCGACTCCACCGTGTTCATCGATGCCTCGGTGGAGCGGGTCTACCACACCCTGATCGAGGCGGTGGTGCTGGTGCTGGTGGTGATCTGGCTGTTCCTGGGCAGTGTGCGCGCGGCGCTGATTCCGGCGGTGACGGTGCCGGTGTGCCTGGTGGCCGCGTTCATCGCGCTGTATGCGTTCGGTTTCTCGATCAACCTGCTGACCCTGCTTGCCCTGGTGCTGTGCATCGGCCTGGTGGTGGACGATGCGATCGTGGTGGTGGAGAACATCCAGCGCCGCGTCGACCTGGGCGAACCGGCGCTGGTGGCAGCGCGGCGTGGCACTGCGCAGGTCGCCTTCGCGGTGATCGCCACCACCGCGGTGCTGGTGGCGGTGTTCCTGCCGGTCGGGTTTCTCGAAGGCAACACCGGACGCCTGTTCCGCGAACTGGCGGTGGCGCTGGCCGCGGCGGTGGCGATCTCCGCCTTCGTCGCGCTGACCCTGACCCCGATGATGTCGTCCAAGCTGCTCAAGGCGCATGCGCGCGAGCAACCCAACCGCCTGCACGGCTGGATCGAGGCGCGGCTGCAGGGGCTGAGCGCGCGCTATCGCCGCGTGCTCGAGCGCCACGTCGGCCGCGCCTGGCTGTTCGGCGCGCTGATGCTGGCGGCGCTGGCGGCCAGTGCACTGCTGGCGCGGATGATCCCCTCGGAACTGGCGCCGGCCGAGGACCGCGGCTCGTTCCAGGTGATGATCGATGCGCCGGAAGGCGCCGGCTTCGACTACACGGTGGGGCAGATGCACCAGGTCGAGGCCATCCTCGACCGCCATCGCGGCGACGGCCAGCCGATCGCGCGCGCCAACCCGCGCGTGCCCGGCAGCTTCGGCGCCAGCGAGGAGATGCACACCGGCCGGGTCAGCGTGTTCCTGCGCGACTGGAGCGAGCGCGACGTGGCCACCGCCGATGTCGCCGCGACGCTGCAGGAGGAACTGCGCGCCTTGCCAGGCGTGCGCGCGCGCACCCAGGTCGGCGGCGGCCTGGTCAACAGCCGCGGGCAGCCGTTCCAGATCGTGCTCGGCGGCCCCGACTACGCCGAGATCGCGCAATGGCGCGACCGCCTGCTGGCGCGCATCGCCGACAATCCCGGCCTGGTCGGCGCCGATTCGGACTACAAGGAAACCCGGCCGCAGATGCGCGTGGAGATCGATCGCCAGCGGGCGGCCGACCTGGGCGTGCCGGTGACCGAGATCGGCCGTGCGCTGGAGACGCTGATGGGCGCGCGCCAGGTCACCACCTTCGTCGACAACGGCGAGGAGTACGACGTGATGCTGCAGGCCAGCCGCGACGGCCGCGCCGATCCGGCCGACCTGGCGGCGATCCGGGTGCGCGCCGACAGCGGCCAGTTGATCCCGCTGTCCAACCTGGTGACGCTGCGCGAAGTCGCCGAGCCGGGCAACCTGCACCGCTTCAACCGCCTGCGCGCCATCACCATCAACGCCGGCCTGGCCCCGGGCTATCCGCTCGGCGAGGCGATCGCCTGGGCGCAGCAGGTGGCGCGCGAGGAACTGCCCGACTATGCGCAACTCGACTGGAAGGGCGAATCGCGCGAGTACCAGAAGGCCGGCGGCGCGGTGCTGCTGACCTTCGCCCTGGCGTTGCTGATCGTGTACCTGGTGCTGGCGGCGCAGTTCGAGAGCTTCATCCACCCGCTGGTGATCATGCTGACCGTGCCGCTGGGCGTGCTCGGCGCGCTGATCGGGCTGGCGATCAGCGGCGGCACGCTCAACCTGTTCAGCCAGATCGGCATCGTGATGCTGGTCGGGCTGGCGGCCAAGAACGGCATCCTGATCGTCGAGTTCGCCAACCAGTTGCGCGATGCCGGCCGCAGCGTGCGCGCCGCCATCGTCGAAGCGTCGGCGGTGCGCCTGCGGCCGATCCTGATGACCTCGCTGGCCACCGTGGTCGGCGCGATCCCGCTGGTGGTCGCCGGTGGTCCCGGGTCGGCCAGCCGCGCCACCATCGGCATCGTGGTGATCTTCGGCGTGTCGGTGTCCACGCTGCTGTCGCTGTTCGTGGTGCCGGCGTTCTACGCGCTGCTGGCGCCGTACACGCGCTCGCCGGATGCGGTGCAGCAGCGCCTGCAGCAACTGGAAGCGCAGACGCCATCGGTCGGCGGCCACGCCTGAGCGAGATCGCGCAGGCCGGCTCGCCCAGTCCGGTTCGCTCAGGCCGGATCGGCGCGCGACGGCGCCAGCGGCTGCGGCGCGCAGCGCGGCTGCTGCAGCAGGTGCACGAACTGCGCGGCGATGACCGCGCCGCCGAAATGGCGCTGCACGAAGTCGCGCCCGGCCTGGCCCATGCGCTGGCGCCGTTCGCTGTCGCACAGGCGCAGGATCGCATCGCGCCAGCCGTCCACGTCGCCGGGCGTGAGCAGTTCGCCGCTGACCCCGGGGTCCAGCGTCTCCGCGGTGCCGCCGACGTGGCTGGCCAGCACCGGCACGGCGCTGGCCTGCGCCTCGACCGAGACCCGGCCGAAGGTTTCCGGCGCCAGCGACGGGAACGCCAGCATCGACATCGCGTTGTAGTACGGCGTGGTGTCGTTGACCCAGCCGACGAAGCGGTGGCGGTCGCCGTGCGCTTGCGCCACGGCCTGCGCCTGCAACTGCGCCGCGTCCGGGCCATCGCCCAACCACAGGCAGTGCAGCCGCGGCTCCTGCGCCATCGCGGCCCCCGCCGCTTCCAGTAACGGGAAGATGCCCTTGCCGGCATGCATGCGCCCGCTGTAGCCGAGCACGATCGCGTCCTCGGGCAACTGCTGCGCGGCGCGGATGGCGCGGCCGCGTTCCGGATCCGGGCGCAGCCGCTCCATCGTCACCGGGTTGTACAGCACCTGCACCAGCGTCTCGGGCACGCCGCACGCCAGGTAGGCCTGCCGCGCGTAGTGCGACACCGCGAAGAAGCGCGCCGCCAGGCGCGGGATCGCATAGCCGGACAGCGCGCTCATCGCCGGGGTGCGGTGGCGGAACAGCGCCACGCGGATGCCCAGTGCGCGCCCGGCCAGCAGCAGCGGCCAGTACTCCTTGCCGAAGTTGCCGACCAGCCAGTCCGGCCGGCTGCGCCGCGCCACGCGCAGCAGCGGCCCGTAGCCGTCCGGGTCCAGCACGTTGCGGAAGTGCCCGACGTGCACGGTGATGCCGCTGCGCCGCAACTCGTCGGCGATCAGGCCGCCTTCGCAGGCGATCACTTCGACCTGGTGGCCGACGCCGGCCAGCGCCTGCGCCAGCGCCACGAAGTGCGTGGCCGCGCCGGTGTTTTCGGGATTGGTGCCGACGAACAGGAATTTCATCCGCGCCGGTCCTCGTAGGCGGTGAGCGCGCGCAGCGCGAACTGCGGCAGCAGGTGATGGCGCGCGACCTGGATGCGCGGGTAGCGCATCGGGTCCGAGCCGGCCAGCGCGCGGCCGCGGCGGGTGCTGGTGGCGGCGGTGTAGCCGGCCTCGCGCACCACGTCGGCGACGCGGTCGTCGACATCGCCGTAGGGGTAGCAGAACTGCGGCACCGCCTCGCCGAGCAGGTCCTCCAGCTCGCGCTTGCAGCCGCCGATCTCCTCGCGCAGGGCCGCATCGCTGCAGCCGGTCAGGTGCGGGTGCGAGCGGGTGTGCGCGCCGATCTCCATGCCGCCGGCGCGCCACTGGCGCAGCTCGGCGAGGTTCATCAGCGGCTTCTCGATGCCCAGCTTCTGCGCGTCCCACACGTTGTGGCGGCCGATGCAGCCGCTGACCATGTACACCGTGGCGGTGAAGCCCAGCCGCTGCAGCACCGGCAGCGCCGCGTGCAGGTTGTCCAGGTAGCCGTCGTCCAGGGTGACCACCGCGACCTTGCCCCGGCGCTCGCCGCGCAGGTAGGGCATGGCGTCGGACATGGACACGCCGCGGTAGCCCAGCCGCTGCAGCAGGCGCATCTGCCGGGCGAAGCGGCCCGGGCTCACGTATAGGCTGCGGTACACCTGCAGGTGGCGCGGCGCCTCGGCCACGTTGTGGTACATGAAGATCGGAATGCGGGCCGTGGCGGCGGTGTCGGAAGGCATCGGGAAACGGGTCTTTGGACGGAAGGGCGAGGTGCGGCGCGGGAGTCTACCGGGCCTGGCTTTCGCTGGTCTGTCGGGTAAAACCCTCAGCCGTAGACGATTGCGCACGGCCGCTGGCGGCTATGCTGCGCATCCCATTGCCGCAGGAGCCGCCGATGTCCGAGACCGCCGCTGCCGCCCCCTGGCGCGATCTGCAACTGCGGCTGGACGGCATCGCGCTGCGCCGCTGGCGCGCCAGCGACCTGGACGCCCTGGTCCGGCATGCCGACGACGCCCGGGTGGCGCGCGGGCTCAGCCGGCGTTTTCCGCATCCCTACACGCGCGCCGACGGCGAGGCGTTCCTGGGCGGGCAGGTGATCGACCTGAACGACCCGGTGCTGGCGATCGAGATCGGCGGCGCGGCCTGTGGCGGGATCGGCCTGCATGCGGCGGCGCAGCCGGCGCCGGACCGGGCCGAGCTCGGCTACTGGCTCGGCAGCACGTACTGGGGCCAGGGGCGGATGACCCGCATCGTCGCCGCCTACCTGGACTGGGCGGTGCCGGCGCTGCGCCTGCAGCGGATCGAGGCACTGGTGCTGCCGGACAACGCAGCTTCGGCGCGGGTGCTGCAGAAGAACGGCTTCGCCGAGATCGGCACGCGCCGCGAACTGTCGCTGCGCGACGGGCAGCCGCGCGAGCTGCGGCTGTTCGCGCGGACCTGGCCGGCAGGCTGAGCCGCGCGTCGCCCGCAACGGGCGACGCGCGGAGGCCACGGCCTCAGTAGGAAATGGTGGCCGAGGTCGCGGTGGTGTCCACCGCGTAGTTGCATTGCACGTCCAGGCCGGAGCTGTCGCTGTACGACACCCACGCCGGCGAGCGCACCTGCTGCATGCGGTAGTCGTACACGCCGATCGCATCGAAGGTGATGCGGCCGTCGGGCGGATACTGGTCGCAACTATCCACCGCATAGACTTCCAATGCACCGCCCACCACCAGGTGCGTACGGGAATTGATGTCGTAGGTGGTGCTGAGCCGCACGCTCTGGCCGCTGCTGACGTTGCGCGTGTCGATGTTCCAGTTCGAGCAGGGCCGGCCGTTGTTGCAGGTCGCATAGGTGTCGCCGACGATCTGGTCGCCGGCCTTGGCCGCAATGAAGTCGCTGTGCCAGACCATGCCGTCCTGGCAGCAGTTCCAGCTGCTCAGATCCCAGCTGTTGCTGTCGCCGCGGTAGCCGAGCACCGGTTGCAGGATCGTCGGGTCGTCGCTCTGCATTCCCGGGAAGAAGTACACCGTCTGCTGCGCCACGTTGGTCGGGTTCTGCGGCACCGTCCAGCGCGCGACGATGCGGCCCATCTTGTTGCCGGTGACGTCGATGGCCGACTGCACCCAGTCGTGGGTGATCGGGGGCGGCACCGTGTCGTGCGCACTGGATGCCCGCAGTGCGGCATTGCCGCGCAGTTGCCGGCCATCCACGCCGCGGCCGTCGGGGTGCACCCGGGTGCCATTGGGCGTGAAGTTGTCCTGGGTGCAGGCCTGCGCGTGTTCGCGCACGCCATCGGCATGCTGCAGGCCGCCGTCGGCGAGCACGCGCTCGCTGCGATGGACCTTGCGCACGCAGGCCGGTGCGAAATAGCCGAAGGGCGTCTGCACGTAGTCGTCGGGCACGTTGGCGGGCTTGTGCGCGGCCTGCAGGGCGCCGACCCGGGCCAGGCGGGCATCGGGCGCAGTGGTCTGCGCCAGTGCGCTGGCGCTCAGGCCGAGCAAGGGCAGCAACAGCAGCAGTGCGCCGCGCAGGCGGCGGCGCGCGGACGAGGAAAACGGAAGGATGTCGGAGTGCATGGGAATCGCCTTGTCGTGAGAATGCGGAGTGCGTTCTCGGGAAGCCGCGACGCGCTGCGCGGCGCATGGCATCGGCGCAGGCCATCGCAGGCGTCCCGTCTGCGAAGCGAGTGGCGGGGAGCGTGTCTGATCGATGGCGGCCTGCGTGGTGGCGGAAGGAGCCGCGACGATGGACCCGATGCGTACGCGGTGCTTGTCGGATTTGCGCATGTGTCGCCGCGATTTCCGCATGGTGTGGGGCGAGGGCGAACTGCTTCACGATGCCCTCGGAATACGGGTAGTGCTTTGCGTGGCACGGCGTAGACAAGTGCCGGCGTCGCGATTGGCGACGTCGGGGCAGCCGGCGGCGCGCGGATGAGCGAAAATCCCCCGCAGCGCGCCGTCCTGGCGCGCCCCCGCGTTTTTCCAGGAGATTTCCATGCGTCATGCCCTTCGTTCCCGCTGCGCCTTCCCGGCCTGGCGCGCCTGCACCACGGGCGTGCGCCGATGACCTCGCCCTGGGGCAACCGTCCGCGCGGGGGAAATCCCCCCTCTGCCCCCGGGAGAGGGGCCGGGGGAGAGGGTGCGTCGCCCGCGACCGCCCGCAACGAACTGCGCCTGTACGGCCTCAACGCGGTGCGCGCGGTGTACGCGCGGCGGCCGCAGGCGATCCGCAAGCTGTACCTGAGCGAGGCG
Organism: Xanthomonas sp.; assembly: GCA_040509765.1. Taxonomy (GTDB): domain Bacteria; phylum Pseudomonadota; class Gammaproteobacteria; order Xanthomonadales; family Xanthomonadaceae; genus Xanthomonas_A. Next base: position 5,004 of record JBEVKG010000293.1, on the reverse strand, counting down.
CGGATTCCGGCGCTGCAGCCGCTGCTGAAGTGGTGCGTGGCCAACCGGGTCGGCTACCGGGTGGTGGAAGAGGCCGATCTGCACAAGCTCGCCGCCAGCAGCCACCACGAAGGCGTGGTCGCCGACGTGCTGCGCGTCGCGCCGCTGGCCTTGGCCGACTGGCTGCAGACGCTGGTGCCGGGGCCGGTGGTGGCGCTGTGGCTGGACGGCGTGGGCAATCCGCACAACTTCGGCACGATCCTGCGCTCGGCGGCGCATTTCGGCGTGGGCGCGATCCTGTTGCCGGAGCAGGCCGCCCTGGCGCTGTCCGGCGCCGCCGCGCGCGTGGCCGAGGGCGGCGCCGAGGCGGTGCCGCTGGTGCGGCTGCCGCCGGCGGCGCAGGCGCAGGCGCAATTGCGTGGCGCGGGCTTCGCCCTGGCGGCGACGCTGGTGGCCGGCGGCGACGATCTGTTCGCCGCCGCGTTGCCGCAACGCCTGGTCTACGTGATGGGCGCCGAGAGCGACGGCATGGACCGCGACTTCGCCCAGGCCTGCGACCTGCGCCTGTCGATCCCCGGCAGCGGCGCGGTGGAAAGCCTCAATGTCGCCGCCGCCACGGCGGTGTTGCTGGGCACCTGGCGCAGCCGGCATCCGCACCAACACGCTGCGCGCTGAACACGGCGGCCGGTGTCAGGGGCCGGCTGCATTTGGCTACGAAATAGTGTGCGCGCCGGCCGGTTTCGGGTTTGCAGGGCATCTGCCGGCGGCGTAGCGTGCAGGCGCGCCTCGTCGATGCGATCGCGCCTCGCGCGATGCGCGCCAGCGAGACCGCGCAGTCCCCCCTCCCGAAAGGGCCGTCGTCACTCCTGCGGAGATGTCGCTATGAAGCTGCTGTTCGCCATCAAGCACCTGCTGTCGTCGAAGAAGCCGCTGAAGTCGTACGCCTGGTACATCTGGTACTGAGCGCCGTGTGCGTTGCCGCGCGGCGTGCCGTGCGGCCGGTGCCCGGCGGCTGCGCTGCGCCGGGTGCCGTTCCTCCAGGAGACTCGCGATGTCCGCCACCATGGTCGACCGCCACGCGCGCGCCACGGTCTTCGCGCCGCGTCTGCAGGCCTTGCTGCGCACGCATGTGGGGCAGGACGCGTTCCGCCTGGATGCCGACACGGTCGGCGTCGCCGGCGCCGCGCTGAGCGATCGCCTGCTCGCGGCGCGGCCGGCCACCGAACACGAACGACCGACCTTCAAGCCGCTGCACGGCCGCTCGATCGCGCGCAGCGAGGCCGCCAAGCTGATGCAGGCGATCGGCCGCGATGTGCGCGAGGCGCTGAAGCGTCCGCCGCCGCCGACGCTCGATCTCTCCGGTCCATGGCCGCACGTCGGTCATGTCTATCTGCGCGATCTGCTGCTCGGCGGCGATCCGTGGCGGCTGCGCCTGCTGATGGACCGCACCCTGGAACTGACGCCGCGGCTGACCTGGGCGGTGATCGCCGCCGGCGCCCTTGCGCCGCTGGCGCCGGGCGCGGAGGCCTCGGCCCTGGCCACGCTGCTGTCCGCGGCCGACGGCTACCGCGCGCGCCGTGACGCCATGGGCCTGTACCGGCGCACCGCCGCGCCGGTGTGCTTCACCATTTCCACGCTGGTCGCCAACGCGCTGTGGCTGGGATCGCCGTTCGACGCCGACGTGTCTAACCGCAACATCCTCCACGAAACCCTGCGCCTGCTGCCGCCGTCCTGGAACATCCTGCGCAACGCCTCGCCGGAGTACGGCGCGCTGGATCCGCGCATTGGCGCCGCCGACGACGTGCTGGTGCTGCCCTTGCTCAGCCATCGCGATCCGGCGCTGTGGGAGGAACCGGAGGCGTTCCGCCCGGAGCGCTGGGACGGGGTGGATCCGGATGCGTTGCCCGGCTACCTGCCGTTCGGGCATGCGTCCGAACGCTGTTGGGGCCGGCACATGGTCATGCCGCTGGCGGAGCGGCTGCTGGACCTGCTGCGCGGTCAGGACTTGGTCGCGGACCCGCAACAGCGTCGCGCCGAGGTGCCGTTGACCGGCCTGCTCGGCGTGGCCCAGGTCGAGGTGGTGCGGCAAACGCGCGGTTGACCCGCCGCGTGCGCGCCGCCGCCAGTCAACGCTGCGGTGGCGCAGTGGACCCGCGCGTGACCAGGGTGTAGTCCAGCACCTGGTGGGTGCCGCGGCTGGGCAGACCGTCGCGGCGCTGGCGGATCTCGCCGAGCAGCAGCGTCACCGCCGCCCTGCCCATCGCCGCGACCGGTTGATGGATGGTGGTCAGCTCCGGCCAGATCGTGGTCGCCACCGGCGTGTCGTCGAACCCGGCGATCGACAGATCCTCGGGCACGCGCAGGCGCAGCCCGTGCGCGATCGCCAGCGCCGCCGCGGCCATGTCGTCGTTGCTGCACAGGATCGCGCTGGGGCGTGGCGTGGCCTGCAGCAGCGCGGTGGCCGCGAGCAGGCCGGAGCGGTAGGTGAACAGGCCTTCGGCCACGCGCTCCGGCGCCACCGTCAGCCCGGCCTGGGCCATGGTGTCGAAGAACGCGCGGCTGCGCAGCGCGCTGGGCGTGTGCCCCGGATCGCCGCTGACGAAGCCGATGTCGCGATGGCCGAGGTCGAGCAGGTGCCGGGTGAGCGCGCACGCAGCCTGGTAGTCGTCGATGCGTACCGAGCTGACCCCGGGCATCGGTGCGCCGGTGGCCACCGCCACCAGCGGAATGCCGCGCGCATCCAGTTCGGCGATGGTCTGCCGCGCATCGCACAGCGGCGGTGGCAGGATCAGGCCATCGGCGCCGGCATCGAGCAGGCGTTCGGTGGCAGCGCGCTGGCTGTCGCTGTCGTCGCTCTTCTCCACCAGCACCTGGCAGCCTTCCAGGCTGCTCTGCTCGAGCACGCCGAGCATGAACTGGTTGAGGTAGGCCGCGCTGGGATTGCTGTACAGCACGCCGATGCGCGCCAGTCCTGCGGTGCGCAGCGAGCGGCCGGCGAGGTTGGGGCGGTAGCCGAGCGCCTTGATCGACGCTTCGACGCGCTCGCGCATGGTCGCGCTCACGCGCGGGTGGCGGTTGATCACGCGCGAAGCGGTCATCGGCGACACGCCCGCATGGCGGGCCACATCCAGCAACGTCACCGCTGAGCCCGCGCGACGTTGCCGTATGCCCATCAAAGGTCCTGGCGCTGCTGCGAAGGGGGCGCCCTCGCGCGCATCCTGCGCAGGGCCACCCCACTTTACTCCCTGGGCGGTTGCACTGTCTTGGCCTGGCTGCCGAAACCGCCGTCGGCCTGCGCGGCCAGATACGCGAACACCGCGTACGCGGCGACGTTCTGCGCCAGCGCCTTCGGATCGATCTTGTCCAGGGTGTCGTCGGCGGTGTGATGCAAATCGAAGTAATCGCTGCCGTCCTGCGCCAGCCAGGCCCAGGCGCCGCCCTTGGCCGCGAGCGGCCCGACATCCGGGCCGGGGCCGCCGGCCTCCGGTGCATAGGCGATGCCGAGCGGCGCCAGCGCCTCGGCGATCTGCCGGGTCGCTTCGCGCGAGCCGGCGGCATCGCCGGAGCCGGTGTTGAAGGCATAGATGCGGCCGGCACCGAAGTCGCTCTCGGCGGCGATCTGGTGCCGCGCCACGTCCTGCGCATGCGCCTGCGCGTAGGCCTTGCCGCCGTACAGACCCTGCTCCTCGTTGGCGAAGGCGACCACGCGGATGCTGCGCTTGGGCGCCTGCTTGAGCTGGCCGATCAGATGCCCGGCGGCCATGCTGATGGCGACACCGGCACCGTCGTCGATCGCGCCGGTGCCGAGGTCCCAGGAATCCAGGTGCCCGCCGATCAGCACGACCTCGTTGGGCAGCGTGCGCCCGGTGATCTGCCCGATCACGTTGTACGACGTCGCCGTGCCGTCCCAGCCGCAGTCGAGCGCCAGGCGCAGGCGCACCGGGCCGCGCGCGAGCAGGCGCGCCAACTGGTCGGCATCGGGCACCGACAGCGCCGCCGCCGGCACCGGCGTCAGGCCCTCGTCGAAGCGGGTGATGCCGGTGTGCGGCACGCGGTGCGAATCGGTGCCGGCCGACCGCATCACGAAGCCGATCGCACCCTTGCGGATCGCGTCGGACGGCCCCTTGCTGCGCACTGCGCCGCCATTGCCGTAGTCCTTGCCGTCGCGGGTGCGCAGCATCTGGTAATCGACGAAGGCGATCTTGCCGCGCAGCGCGTCGGCCGGCGCCGCCTGCAACGCGGCCAGGTCGGCGAAGCGCACCACCTCGGCCTCGACCGTGCCGCCGGGGCTGCCGCCCAGCGCGGTGACGGTCAGCGGCTGCGCGTGCGCGCCGAGCACCTGCGCATGTTCGCTGCGCCGCTCCCACTTCGGGAACGTCACCGGCTCGGTCCACACCTTGTCGAAGCCCAGCGCCTTGAACTTGGCGGTGGCCCAGGCCACCGCGCGCGCATCGGCGTCGCTGCCGGCCATGCGCGGGCCGATTTCGGTGGTCAGCGATTCGACCACCTTCCAACCGGTGTCGTCGGCCAGCGCCCGCTCCCGCAACGTCGCTGCGTCGCGCAGCGCCGCTTCCGGGATGCGCGTGGCGTCGGCCGCCGCGACGGCAGTGGAAGACAGGCCGAGGACGGCAGCGATGACGAGGGCGAGACGGCGCATGGCGGATTCCGCGAACACAGGAACGGCCAGCTTAGCAGCGCCTCGCCGCGATGCGGCCTCGCCGCGCTGCGCCGCGTGGCCTGCAGGACGCAGGCCGCGCGCGCCGCTGCGCTTACTCGGGGCGCGCGTCGTGCTTGAGCGAATCGCGGATCTCGCGCAGCAGCAGCACTTCCTCGCTCGGGGCCTTCGGCGCCGGCGGTTCCTTGCGGGCGATGCGGTTGATCGCCTTGACCAGCATGAAGATGGCGAAGGCCACGATCACGAACTGGATGATGGTGTTGAGGAAATCGCCGATGCCGATCACCACGGCCGGCACCGGCTTGCCCGCCGCGTCCACCGTCGCCGCCTTCAGCGTCCATGCCCAGCGC
>JBEVKG010000292.1:0-6318 GCA_040509765.1 Xanthomonas sp. | reverse complement strand
CTTGCCGCAACGCCTGGTCGGCCAGCGCAAGAGCACCGGGTTCGGCCATGCCGAGCAGTTCCTGGTCGATCGCATGCCGCTGCAGCCGATCCTGGCGGCGTTGCCGCCGGAACTGGGCGAATTCCTGGACCTGGCCGCATTGCGCCGCCACTGGCAGCGCGGCGAGGCGCACAGCACGCTGTGGTTCGCCGTGTCGGTGGCGCTGTGGTATCGGAGCATCTATGGCTGAGGTCGGACGTGCGCCGATGGAACTGGCCGCCGACGATGGCGCCTGCCGCTGCTGCGGCGCCACCACGCGGCAACGCGCGGTGTGGCCGGAGGTCTATGCCGACACCGGCCAGGAATTGCGCCGCTGCGGCCATTGCGCCGCGGCCTATCTGGCGCCGGACTTCACCGAGGAGACGCTGGCGCGGTTCTACGCGCACGATTACCGCCGGCTGTTCCCGGCCGAATCGCCGTGGCGCAGCGAGGCGCGCTTCTTCGCCTGGCGCGGCGACCGTCCGATCGCGCAGCGCCGGCTGCAGTGGATCGCGCCGCAGCTGGCGACCGGTGCGCGCTTGCTGGAAATGGGCTCGGGCTTCGGCGCCTTTCTCGGTGTCGCCGCCGCGGCGCGCCCGGATCTGCACCTGTCTGCGATCGAACCGGACCTGGAGCACCGGGCACGGCTGCTCGGCGACGCGCGCGTGGCATTCGTGGCGGATCTGCAGGCAGTGGCCGATGCCAGCGTCGACGCGGTGGTGGCGTTTCACGTGCTGGAGCATCTGCCCGATCCGCGCGGGTTCCTGCAGGCGCTGGTGCGGGTGCTGGTGCCGGGAGGAACTGCCTGGATCGAGGTGCCGGACGTGATGAGCGATTGGCGCTCGCGCAACTATGTGCAACCGGCGCACCTGAGTTACTTCTCCGCCGCCTTGCTGCAGCGGCTGGCGCTGAGCGCCGGGCTGGAGGTGCCGTATTGCGGCGCGCATCCGGCCGGCGGCGTGTTGGCCGACAATCTGTGGGTGCAGTTGCGGCGGCCGCCGCAGCCCTGCGCCACGCCGCCGGCGGCGGCCAGCGCCGAGGAGGTGCGTCGGCTCGATGCGCGGCTGGACAGCGTGGGGTGGGGCTTGCGCGATCGCCTGCGGCGCGCGCTCAAGCGCGTGATCGTGCGGGCGTTCGGCCCCGGATTGCCCGGCGAAGTGCAACGCTGGCGCGGACGCCGGCAGGTGCGGGAGGCGATGCGCGATGCGCTTCGCTGACTTCCAGCAGACGCTGCATGCGCACTACGGCGAGGAAGCCGCGGCGGCGCGGCATGAACTGTATTTCCTCGCCCGGCGTGGGCGCGGTGCGTTGCTGCGGGGATTGCTGGCTGCGTTGCGCGACGCCTGGCTGTGCTGGCGCCTGCCGCGCGACCCGGCGCCGCTGGCCGCCTGGGTGGCGCTGGCGACGCTGCCCGGGGCCAATGGCTGGGGGGCGCTGGCGCCGTGCGTGGCCGATCTGGCGCAACGCGGCATCGCCTGCAGCGTGTTGATCCATCCGCGCCTGCGTGGCTGCGTCGCCGGGCACCTGCCGGCGCGCCCGGCGGCGGCCGCCTGGCGCCACGCCGCCGGCGCCTGGCGACTGCGGCAGGCATCGCCAGGCGCGGCGCCGCTGTCGCCCTGGCTGGTGCGCTGCGGCGTGTTCCGGCAGCGCCTGTGGCGCGGCGCCTGGGCGCGCACCCTGGCCGCGCGTGGCCAGGCGACGCTGCTGCTGCACAACGACTTCGACCTGTACGCGGTGGCCGCGCAACAGGCCGCGGGCGCCGGCTGGCGCAGCGTCTGCGTGCAGCACGGCCTGCCCACCGACGAGTTCTTTCCGGTGCGCGCGCAGCGGCATCTGGTGTGGGGACCGAGCAGCGCGCAGGCGTTCGTGCGCCATGGCGTGGCGTCGCAGGCACTGGGGTATGGCCCGGCGTTGCTGCAGGCCGATGCCACAACCGAGCGCGCCGCCGACGCGCCGTCGCCGGCCGCGCTGTGCCTGGTGTCGCAGACGCACACGCCGATCTACGGCCGCCCGCTCGCGGCGGATTTTCTGGCGTTGGCGCAGGCGCTGGCGCAGTGCGACGCTCCTGCGCTGCAGATCCTGCTGCACCCGGAGGAGGTGCGCGGCGGCCACCCGTATGCGGATCCTGCGCTGGCCACCCACTGCCGGTATCCGCCGCATGCGCTGCTCGATGCCGCCGCGGCGCCGGCGATCGTGGTCGGTTTCTGCTCCACCGCCTTGCTGCAGGCCGCCTGCCGCGGCCATTACGTCATCGGCCTGGCCTGGCCGGCGACGGCATCGCTGGACGCGCTCGCGGTCGGGCGTCCACCGACGCAGGTGGAGGATGCGTCCGCGCTGTGCGCGTTGATCGAGCAGCTGTGCGCGGACCCGTCGGCACGCCGGCGCCTGCTCGCGCAGCAGGCGCAGTGGCTGCACCAGACCTTCGCCAGCGACCCGCACTGGCCGCAGCGCCTGGGAGCGATCGGGTGAGGCGGCTGGGGCTGGCGCTGCTGATCCTGTGGATCCATCTCGGCGATCTGCTGGTGGCCTGGCTGTATGCCGGCGGCGCGGTGCCGCAGGCGCCCTGGCTGCGGCCGCTGCGCGATGCGACGGTCCTGGGGCTGGCCGGGCTGTGCCTGTTGCGCGTGCGCATGCCGCGGCCGCTGCTGCTGTCGGTCCTGGTGTTCGGCGCGCTGGCGGCTGCGTACGCGCCGCTCGGTTATGCGCATGGGCTGCCGGTCGGCATCGTCGTGGGATCGTTCGGCGTGGTGATGGTTCCGATCCTGTTCCTGTTGGCCGGTTACGGCGTCATGCCGCAGCCGCGGGACCTGCGCACCGCCACGCGCACGCTGGTGTGGTTGGGCGTGGCCAGTGCCCTGTTCGGCGCCTGGGATCTGACCCATACCGACTTCTGGGTGAGGCAGGTGCGCTTGCCGGACTACCTGCAACAGGTCAAGGGCGTCCTGCCGCAGGACACCGACCCGACCACCGGCCTGCCGTGGAACTTCTTCGGTGGCGAAGACTACGCGCGCCGCGCCGGCGGACTGCTTGCCGCGCCGTTGGGGCAGGGCCAGTTCCTGGTGACCGCCGCACTGGCGGCGCTGGCGCTGTGGCAACGGCGCTGGCCGTGGCGGGCATTGCTGGCCTGTACCGGGTTGTTCGCGGGGATCTGGATGTCCGGCACCCGCGGCGCGATGCTGGCCGGCATCGTCGCCGTGCTCGGCTATGTGCTGACCGGGCGCGGCCTGGTGCGCTCGGCGCCGGCGCGCATCGCGCTGGCCGGCGCGGTCGGGCTGGCCGTGGCGGTGGCCTCCTACGGCATCGTGATGATGTCGGTGAACTTTCGCGACGGCTCCACCATCGGCCACTGGTGGGCGTTGCAGCGCAATCTGTCCGACCTGCATGAGGTCGCGCTGTTCGGCGGCGGCTTGGGACGCCAGGGCGCCATCGCCGCGCGCCAGTCGCTGACCGACCTCGGTGGCGGCGAAGGCGCCATCTTCAGCATCGCCTACCAGATGGGCGTGCCGGCGGCGCTGCTGTTCCTGGGGTTCATCGGCTGGTGCCTGCGGATCCTGTGGCGTGCCTATCGCCAGGACGACGACCGCCTGGCGTTGGCCACGTTCTGGTTGCTGTGCGGCATGGCGACCACCCTGGTGTCCTCGGACAACGCCTTGACCGTGTCCGGCGCGGGCGGCTTCTGGTTGTTGCTCGGCGGCGTGCTGCGGCACTGCCGGATGCGGGCGCGTGCGGTCCAGGCGCGCAGCGCCGATCTGCCGCCGCTGCCGCGCGCTGCGGCGGAGGCCTGAGCGTGCGCATCCTGCACGTGTACAAGGATTTCGCGCCGCTGCGCGGCGGCGGCGGCGTGGCCCGGCACATCCATGGCCTGGCGGTGCTGGCGGCGCAGGCCGGACATGCGGTGCGGGTGGCCGCGCCGGCGGCGGAAGACCCGGGCAGGCCCGACTACGCCGCGGTGCGGGTTGCCGCAACCGGGTTGTGGCCGCAGATCGGCTGGGCCGACGTGGTGCACGTGCACGGCGCACGCACGCCGATCGCGGCGCTGGCGGCGCTGCTGGCGCGCGGCCGCGGCAAGCGCGTGGTGTACACGCCGCACTGCTATTACGACGCTGCGCCCAGCCTGGGCAAGCGCCTGCGCAAGCGCCTCTGGGATGCGCTGGTGGAACGTCCGCTGCTGCGCCGCGCCGATTGCGTGGTGCTGCTGTCGGCCTATTGGCGCGATTATCTGCAGGCGCGGCGGATGCCGGCCACGCGCGCGCTGCTGCTGCCCAACGCGGTGCTGGCCGCCGAGCTGCCCGCTGCCCCGGTCGAGGCCGCCACGCTGGCAGGCGCGCCGGCGCTGCTTTCGGTCGGCCGGCTGGATGCGGTGAAACGCCTGCACGATGCGATCGCGTTGCTGGCGCAGCCGGGGATGGACGCGGCGGTGCTGCATCTGGTCGGACGCGGGCCCGATCGCGACCGCCTGCAGGCCTGCGCCCACGCGCAAGGCGTGGCCGCACGTGTGCGCTTCCACGGCTTCGTCGCCGATGCCGACGTCGCGGCGATGGCCGCGCGCGCCGACGCATTCGTGCTGCCATCGGCGGTGGAAGGCATGCCGACGGTGTTGATCGAAATGCTGCTGCTCGGCTGCCCGGTACTGGCCAGCGACATCCCCGGCAATCGCGCGATCCTGCAGCCATTGGGGTTACAGGACGCGCTGTATCCGCTGGGCGACATCGCAGCGCTGGTGGCGCGGGTCGCGGCGCTGCGCCGGCAACGCGTCGCGCCGCAGGTCATGGCGTCGGTGCGCGCCGGCTTCACCTGGGAGGGTATCCGGCCGCAGGTGCTGGCGCTGTACGATGCGCTGATCCCCGAGGAGCCTGCCCCTTGAATCCCAGTCCGTCGCGTCTGCGCTTCTTCGATTGCCCGCTGGATCTGCTCGCGCCTGCCGACCTGCTGCAACGGGCGCAGGCCGCGGCCGCCGGCGGCGCGCCGCTGCGGATCGAGGGCCTGAACGTGGCCAAGCTGATCGATGCGCGCGCGCAGGCGCCGTTGCGCGCGGCGCTGGACGAGGCCGAACTGGTGCACATCGACGGCAGCGGCATCAGCATCGGCCTGCGCTGGATGGGGGTGGAGCCGCCGCCGCGGCGCGCCGGCATCGATCTGATGCAGGACATGTGCGCGCAGGCCGCGCAGTCCGGAGACGGCGTGTATCTGCTGGGCGCGCGGCCGGCGGTGGTCGCGGCCGCGGCCGAGCGCCTGCGCGCGGCCGCGCCGGGACTGCGCATCGTCGGCGCCCGCGACGGCTACTTCGGCGAGGCCGAGGTGCCGCAGGTGGTCGCAGCGATCCGCGCGTCGGGCGCGCGCTACCTGTTCGTCGGCATCAGTTCGCCGAAGAAGGAACTGTTCCTGCAGCGGCACTGGTCCGACCTGGGGGTGGCGGTGGCGATGGGCGTCGGCGGATCGTTCGATGTGCTGTCCGGCATGCTGCCGCGCGCGCCGCTGCTGATGCAGCGGTTCGGCATGGAGTGGCTGTTCCGGTTGGCGCTGGAGCCACGGCGCCTGGGCTGGCGCTACGTCCGCACCAACTTCCTGTACCTGCTCCTGCTGCTGCGTGCGCGCCTGAGCCGGCGCTACCGCGCGCGCGCGGCGATCCGCGAACCGGCATGAGCGCACCTGGCATGAGCGCACTGGCATGAGCGCACCGGCGACGGGCGCGTCCGCGGCCGGCGCGCGCGCGCCGCAGCCGCTGGCGGTCGCGGCGTGCCTGGGCGTGTATCTGCTGTTCTGCCTGCAGCAGGTGGTGCTGACCGGCCGCTACTTCGGCGTGGGCCTGTCGCTGGGCTCGATGGCGATCCGCGCCTTCGTGCTCGGCGTGGCGGTCTGGGCGGTGTGGCGGCATGGTGTGCCGGCGATCCTGCGCAGGCCCTTGCTGGCGATCCTGGCCTGCCTGGCGGCGTTGGCGGCGTCGGTGCTGGCATCGGGGCATCCCGAGCTGGCGTTCAAGTTCGCCGTGCGCTACGCCACCGCCTTGCTCGCCCTGTGGGCGATGCTCAACCTCGCGCTCGCCTGCCCGCGCTGGCCGCGCGCGGCGACGCTGGCGGCGCTGATCGCGCTGTGGTGGAACCTGGCGCTGGGGCTGGCGGTGCGCCTGCACTGGCCGCCGGCGCTGCGCCTGTCGTTGGCCTTCCACGCCGAGGACAGCTTCAAGTATCTGCCGCGGATCTCCGGCATGTACGAACATCCCGCGCTGCTGGCGGCGAGCGCGCTGGCGGTGGGCGCGCTGTTGCTGCGGTCATGGGGCAGCGCTGCGGTGGGGCGCGAAGG
>JBEVKG010000291.1:0-3837 GCA_040509765.1 Xanthomonas sp. | reverse complement strand
TGTCCGTCGCGATGCCGTGCGTCGCTGAGCCGCGCCCGGCGTCCCATCCTGCGTCACGTTGTCGCACCCGCCGCCGCGGCCGGTGCACGGCCGGCGCTGCCGCCTAGAATGACGCGGTGTCCGTCCTCCGCGCTCCCGCCCGACTGCGCCGCCTGATGCGCTGGCCTGCCTTTCTGGCCGCGCTGTTGCTGGTGGTCGCGCCGGTGGCCAGCCGCCTGCTCGAGACGGCGGCGCTGCCGGTCCCGTTGTGCACCTCGGCCGGACTGCAGGCCGCCGCGGACCTGCTGCCGCAGCACGGCGCCCTCCACGCCGACCATGACGATGCATCGGGCGCACAGCGCGACCATGGCCCGGCGCATGCCACCTGCGACTACTGCCTGCTCGCCGCACGGCTGTTGCCGTGGCTGGCGATCGTCCTGCTGCTGGCCACGGCGCTGCCGGCACCGACGGCCACGACGCCGCTGCGTCGTCGCGTGCATGCCACCGTGCGCTGGCGCGCATTCCGCACGCGGGCCGCCGCGTGTGCTCCAGAACGCTGCCCTGTTTCCGGTGCGCTAGGCGCGCCGGCGCCGTTCCTTTCTGGAGTTCAATCCATGTCCCACTTCCTGCCGTCGCCCGCGCGGGCGGCGTTGTCGTGCTGCATCTTGGCCAGTCTCTTGCCCTTGCCCGGCCACACCGAAACGCCCGATGCCACCACCCTCGACCGGATGCAGGTGACCGCCACCGCGCCGGTCGCGCCACTGACCTGGACGGTCGATCCGAAGCTGCCGCGGCAGCCGGTGCCGGCCAGCGACGGCGCCGACTATCTGAAGACCGTGCCCGGCTTCGCCGCGATCCGCAACGGCGGTACCAATGGCGATCCGGTGCTGCGCGGGATGTTCGGCTCGCGGCTCAACGTGCTCAGCAACGACGGCACCCTGGTCGGGGCGTGCCCGGCGCGGATGGACAACGCCTTGTCCTACCTCGCCCCGGAAACCTTCGATCGGCTCACCATCGTCAAGGGTCCGCAGACCGTGCGTTGGGGGCCGGGCGCCTCCGCCGGCACCGTGCGCTTCGAGCGCGACATCCCGCATTACGCCGCGCCGACCCTGGAAGGCGAGGCCAGCGCGCTGGTCGGTTCCTGGAACCGCAACGACCAGATCCTGGACCTGCGCGGCGGCAACCGCAGCGGCTACGCGCGCGTGGACGCCAACCGCTCCGAGTCCGGCGACTACCGCGACGGCGACGGTGCGGTGGTGCCGTCGCGCTGGCGCAAATGGAATGCCGACGCCGCGGTCGGCTGGACCCCGGATCCGGACACCGTGATGGAACTCTCCGCCGGCACCGGCGACGGCCTGGCGCGCTACGCCGGGCGCAGCATGGACGGCACCCAGTTCCGCCGCACCAGCTACGCCGCGCGCTTCGAGCGCACCGATCTGCCCGGCGCCTGGGAGGCGCTGCGCGCCAATGCCTACGTCAACGACGCCGACCACGTCATGGACAACTACACGCTGCGCCGGCCCAATCCGCAGTCGGCGATGCCGATGCCGATGGCTTCCAACGTGGACCGGCGCACCAGCGGCGGGCGCGTGGAATCGGAGTGGCGCTGGGACCAGATCGTGGTCCAGGCCGGCGTGGACACCCAGCACAGCCGCCACCGCGATCGCAGCGCCAGCGGCGAGGGCGTCTACCGGAGCGTGCCGTGGCGCACCGACGCGCGCTTCGACAACCTCGGCGCCTTCGCCGAAGCCACTTTCGGCGAAGGCACGGCCCAGCGCTGGATCGCCGGTCTGCGCCTGGATCGCGCGCAGGTCGAGGACACCCGCCACAGCGTCGGCATGATGGGCATGCCCAATCCCACTGCCGGACAGAGCCGCAGCGAAGACCTGGGCAGCGGCTTCCTGCGCGTGGAGCGCAACCTCTCCGCCGACACCGTCTGGTATGCCGGCCTCGGCCGCAGCGCGCGCATGCCGGACTACTGGGAGCTGTTCTCGGCCGACATGGGCCCGATGGGCGCGGCCAATGCCTTCGCCGGGCTGCGCCCGGAGCGCACCACCCAGTTCGATCTCGGCCTGCAGTACCGCGGTGCCACCGTGCAGGGCTGGGTCTCGGCCTACGCCGGGCGGGTGCAGGACTTCATCCTGTTCACCTATGCCGAGGGCGGCATGATGGGCACCACCACCCGTGTCGACAACGTCGCTGCGCGCATCGCCGGCGCCGAGGCGGGGCTGGACTGGCAGCCGCGGCAGGGCCTGACCCTCGGCGGTACGCTGGCCTATGCCTGGGGCGAGAACCGCAGCGACGGTACGCCCTTGCCGCAGATGCCGCCGTTGGAGTCGCGGCTGCGGCTGGAGTGGGAAGGGCAACGCTGGTCGGCCGGGGCGCTGCTGCGCGCGGTCGCGCGGCAGGGGCGGGTGGCGGTGGACCAGGGCAATGTGGTCGGCCGCGATCTCGGCCGCAGTGCCGGTTTCGCCACGCTGGGGCTGAGCGGCGGCTATCGGGTCAGCGCGGCGCTGCGGCTGAGCGCCGGCATCGACAATGTCTTCGACCGGCGCTACAGCGAGCACCTCAACCTCGCCGGCAGCGCCGATTTCGGCTTCCCGGCCGACCCGGTGCGTATCGCCGAACCGGGCCGCAACCTGTGGCTGAAGGGCAACTACCGGTTCTGAGCGGGGTGGGCGGCGCCTGCTCGCGTGGCGACGGCGCTGCGCCGGACTCAGCGTGCAGGCGTCAGGTAGCGCTGCAACACCCGCACCGCATCGTCCAGCGCCAGCGCCTGCGCGTCCTGTGCCAGGCGGCGATAGGTCGCTGCGGCATCGCGGCGGGCGTGGATCTCGCCGTCGATCAGACGGCGCAGCGCCGCCTCGTCCAGCGCCCGGCGCGGCACTTCCACCGCCGGGTCGCCGAAGGCGTGCACCACATAGGTGTCGTGGCGATCGCCGACCGCGACCGCCTGCGCATCATCGACGGCGGCGATCAGTTGGCGCAGGACCGCGACCTCGGTGGCGTTGCGCGCGCGCATCGCCGCGGTCAGGTCGGTCTTGAGGCACGCCACGAAGTGCTGGGCTGCGTCGGTCGTCATGCGCACATGGTCGCCGCTCGGCAGACGCGCAGACCAGCGCTGTGCGCCGCCGGTCCGGCGATGCATGCCGCGCGCGGGTCAGGCGCGGCGCGGGCTCAGAACCACTCCAGCAGCGAGATGCCGACGCCGACGTAGGTGGCGCGATGGTTGTAGTCGATCATGCTCTCGCCATAGCCGTCGAACACCTGCACATGGCCGCGCAGCAGGTTGCTGATCGGGAAGCCCCAGTCCAGCTGCACCGCGCCGTGCGAACGGTCGCCGCCGCGCAGCGAATGCCGCGCCATCAGCGCCACCTCGTGGCCGTTGCGGTTGTAGATCAGGGTCGCGTCGCCGCGGCCCATGTAGTCCTCGATGTCCGGGTTGTTGTCCTGCTTGCGGCTCTCCGGGATGCGGTACCAGGGGCGCAGCACCAGCGCCCAGTTGTCGCGGTCCAGGCCGATGTTGAGCATGGCGCGGTTCCAGCTGCGCGACAGCGGATCGCTGCGGCCGTTGGACTGGTGGGTCAGCTGGATGCCGGTCATCCGTCCCTTCCAGCCGAACAGGCTGTAGTTGTTGCGGAACACCAGCATCAGTTCCGGCTCGTAGTTGGTCTCGCGGAACGGTCGCGACTGCTCGGCGTTGTAGACCTGCCAGCGCGAGCTCTGGGTGTAGGCGCCCCAGATATCGCCGTTGTCGCCGAACACGTTCTCGGCGAACTTGGTCTTGAAGCTCAGTTGGAACTTCGCTTCGACGCTGGTCAGTTCCTGCGGCACCTCCACCGTGTTGTCGGGATTGGG
>JBEVKG010000290.1:0-13319 GCA_040509765.1 Xanthomonas sp. | reverse complement strand
GCTGTACCACGCCATCCCGCATCCGGGCGCCAAGGCGCGCCTGCAGATCTTCGACCACTGTGCGATCTACCTGCGGATCGCCGGCACCTACACCCCGTTCACCCTGCTCGGCCGGCGTGGTGGTCAATCGGGGGGGCACCGCCCGCGTCCGCCGGCGGACGACCATCCTGGACATCGCCAGGGGCTCGCAGATCGGGGTGGCGCTCGAACCGCTGCTGCGCACCGACGATGCCTGGACGCTGGGCTGGCTGCTGGCCGGCGGCCTGTTCTACACGCTCGGCACCTACTTCTACCAGCGCGACACCGTGCGCTACTTCCACGCCATCTGGCACCTGTTCGTGCTCGCCGGCAGCGTCTGCCACTTCGTGGCGGTGACCGGCCAGGTGCTGTAGCGCCGGCCGTTCGCGCTGCGTGCACGGCCGCGGCCTAGGATGGCCGCATGAATCGCGACCCCGCCCCTAGCCTCCGCCGCCGCTCCTGGCCGTGGCGGCGCAACGACGGCCGCCTGCGTCGCTGGCCGTTCGTGCTCGGCGCACTGGTGCTGCTCCTGCTCGTCATCATCCTGATCTTCGACTGGAACTGGTTCAAGGCGCCGGTGGAACGTGCGGTGCAGGCGCGCACCGGGCGCGCCTTCCATATCGACGGCAACCTGGACGTGGACCTGGGCCGCATCGTCACCGTCCGCGGCGATCGCCTGCGCTTCGCCAACGCGGCCTGGTCGAAGCAGGCGCAAATGGCCAGCGCCGACCGCGCCGAACTGGATATCGCGCTGTGGCCGCTGCTGCGCGGCCGCGTGCGCATCCCCGAGATCCGCCTGACCAAGCCTGAGCTGCTGCTCGAGACCGGACCGGCCGGGCAGCCCGGCAACTGGGCGTTCGACCAGTCCGAGGGCGGCCGTCCGGTCGTGCTCGGCGCCCTGCTGGTGCAGCAGGGACACCTGCGCTTCCAGGACCCGGCCGGACGCACCGAGATCGACATCGCCGTCGACAGCCAGGTCGGGCAGCGCCGCCATGGCGATGCCGCGCCGCCGATCGCGGTCAGCGGCGACGGCCGCTGGCGCGGCAATCCTTTCACCCTGAAAGGCAATACCGCCTCGCCGCTGGAACTGAGCGAGAGCGATCATCCGTTCCGCGTCGACCTGCGCGGCAGCGCCGGCAGCACCCGCGCGCACATGCGCGGCACCCTGACCAACCCGTTCCAGTTGCGCGTGTTCGACCTGCAACTGCAACTGGCCGGCACCGACATGGCGCACCTGTATCCGCTGCTGGGCATCGCCATCCCCTCCACCCCGCCCTATCAACTGGACGGGCGCCTGCAACGCGATGGCGATCGCTGGCGCTACCAGGACTTCCGCGGCCGCGCCGGCGACAGCGATCTCGCCGGCACCGTGCAGATCGACACCGCCGGGCAGCGTCCGTTCCTGCGCGCCGACCTGCGTTCGCAGCGCCTGGATTTCGACGATCTGGCCGGCTTCGTCGGCGCGCCGCCGCGCACCGGCGCCGGCGAGACCGCCAATGCCGAACAGAAGGCGCAGGCGGCCAAGCTCGCCGCCACCGACAAGGTGTTGCCGTCCACGCCGTACGACCTCGGCAAGCTGCGCGCCATGGACGCCGACGTGCGCTGGAAAGCGCAGCGCATCAATGCCCCGTCGCTGCCACTGGAGGACATGGACGCGCACCTGAAGCTCGACGACGGCGTCCTGCTGCTGCAGCCGCTGAACTTCGGCGTGGCCGGCGGCGACATCCGCTCGGACATCCGCATGGATGCGCGCAAACCCACCCTGTTCACCCGCGCGCAGGTGTCGATCCGCAGGGTGCAGCTGGGCAAGCTGTTCCCCGACGGCAAGCTGGCCAAGGAGGCTGCAGGGGCGATTGGCGGCGAGATTGCGCTGGCCGGCAGCGGCAACTCGATCGCACAGATGCTGGGCACCGCCGACGGCAGCGTCGCGGTCGGCATGGGCAAGGGCCGCATCAGCAACCTGGTGATGGAATTGGCCGGCCTGGATATCGCCGAATCGCTGAAGTACCTGCTGACCAAGGACCGCGAGATCCCGGTGCGCTGCGCGTTCGGCGACTTCGCCGTGCAGCGCGGCGTGATGACCTCGCGCGGGCTGGCCTTCGACAGCACCGACACCCTGCTGGTCGGCAGCGGCAGCATCGACCTGGGCCAGGAACGCCTGGACCTGCTGCTGAAGGCGCAGCCCAAGGATCACAGCATCCTCGCCCTGCGCTCGCCGCTGCGCGTCGGCGGCACCTTCAAGAGCCCGAGCTTCCGCCCCGACTTCAAGGCGCTGGGCCTGCGCGGCGCGATCGCCGTGGCCCTGGGCAGTATCGCCCCGCCGGCCGCCCTGCTGGCCACCATCGAGACCGGGCCGGGCAAGGACATTCAGTGCGGGCGGCGATGAAGCCGGGAATCGGGAATCGTCAGATCAAGAGCGCATTGCGTGGTCTGACATCGCCAGGCGACTCACGCCCACACGCGTAACGCGGGATCCGCGCTCTTGCTTTTCCCATTCCCCATTCTGTTTTCCCGACTCCCAGCCCCTCAGCTCCTGATGTACTCCTGCAGCTGATCCAGCTCCTCGCGCTGCTCCTCGATCACCGCCTTGACCAGGTCGCCGATCGAGATCACGCCGATCACGCTGCCGGCGTCCACCACCGGCAGGTGGCGGATGCGTTGCCCGGTCATCAGTTCCATGCACTGCTGCACGCTCTGCGACGGGTCCACGGTGTGCACCCTGCTGCTCATGATGTCGCGCACCGGCGTGGTCGCCGAGGAGCGGTCCTGCAGGACCACCTTGCGTGCGTAATCGCGCTCGGACAGGATCCCGGCCAGCTGTCCGCCCTGCATCACCAGCACCGCGCCGATGCCCTTGGCGGCCATCAGCCGCAACGCTTCGATCACCGCCGTATCCGGCGCGACCGCGTGGATCTCATTGCCCTTTTCGCTCAAGACCTGCCGTACCGTGCGCATCGCTGCCTCCCGGTTCGCTGGATCGCACGGCCGAGCATACTCCTTCGCCCGGTGCATGCCAGGTCTCCACCAGATACAGCGGACGCTGCTTGGATTCCTCGTACAGCCGGCCCAAGTATTCGCCGATCAGGCCCAGCGCGATCAGTTGCACGCCGCCCAGGAACAGGATGACCGCCACCATCGTCGGCCAGCCCGCCACCGGGTCGCCCCACAGCGCCGCCTTGACCACCACCCAGATCGCGAACAGGAAGGCACCGACCGCCGTGGCCAGCCCGAGATAGGTCGCCACCCGCAGCGGCGCAGTGGAGAAGCCGGTGATGCCGTCCAGGGCGAAGTTCCACAGCCGCCACAGGCTGAACTTGCTGCGCCCGGCCAGGCGCGGCGCACGCCGGTACGGCACCGCCAGGCGACGGAAGCCGATCCAGCCGAACAGCCCCTTCATGAAGCGATGGCGCTCGCGCAACTGCCGCAGTGCGGCCAGCGCGCGCGGCGACAGCAGGCGGAAATCGCCGGTATCGGCCGGGATCGGCGTCTTCGACAGGCGCCCGATCACCCGGTAGAACAGCGCCGCGGTGCCGCGCTTGAGCCAGCCCTCGCCTTCGCGCACCAGGCGCGTGCCGTAGATGTCGTCGTAGCCGGCGCGCCAGTGCGCGACGAACTGTCCGATCAGTTCCGGCGGATCCTGCCCATCGGCGTCCAGCAGCATCGCCGCGCCGCGGTCGACGCAATCCAGCCCCGCGGTCAGCGCCAGTTCCTTGCCGAAGTTGCGCGACAGGCGCAGCGCCCCGACCCGTGGATCGGACGCGGCCAGCGCCTGGATCGTCTCCCAGGTGGCATCGCGACTGCCGTCGTCCACGTACAGCACGCGCCCGTCCAACCCCGGCACGGCGTCGAGCGCGGCGACGATGCGCGGGTGCAACAGCGGCAGGGTCTGCGCCTCGTTGAACGCAGTGACGACGACGGTGAGGCGTTCGGGTTCCATCGGCGGATGGTACGGAGCCGCCTGCGCGTTCACCAGCGGCGCGCGCTTCGCCTGACGAACTCCTCCCTTCTCCCCTTGGGACCATGGCCCCCTTCTTGGGGGAAGGTGCCCCGAAGGGGCGGATGAGGATGCGCCTGCCGCCGAACCCAGCATGCGCGCATGCACCGCCGAACCCTCACCCCACCCCCTCTCCCGAGGGGAGAGGGGCTTTGAGTTCCTTCTCCCACTGGGAAAAGGTGCCCCGAAGGGGCGGATGAGGGTGCGTCTGCCGCCAAACCCAGCACGCGCGCATGCACCGCCGAACCCTCACCCCAACCCCTCTCCCGGGGGGAGAGGGGCCAAAACCTACGGCGCTTGCAGGTAGGCAGGCCCGCCTAGCTGCCGGGTCTGGCGCTGGATCCAGTTGGCGCGGCCCTGCACGTAGGGGCCTGGACGCGTGGCGTTGTAGCGCTGCGGCGCCGGCAGCACCGCCGCCAGCAGCGCGCTCTGCGCCGGCGTCAGTTGCGTCGCGTCCTTGTTCCAGAAGCTGCGCGCCGCCGCCTGCGCGCCATACACGCCGTCGCCGAACTCTGCGACGTTGGCGTACACCTCGAGGATGCGCTGCTTCGACCACAGCGCCTCGATCAGCACCGTGTACCAGGCCTCCAGCCCCTTGCGCAGCCAACTGCGGCCCTGCCACAGGAACAGGTTCTTGGCGACCTGCTGGCTGATCGTGCTGGCGCCGCGCAGGCGCCCGCCGCGCGCATTGTGGTCGCGCGCCTTCTCGATCGCGTCCAGGTCGAAGCCATGATGGCTGGGGAAGCGCTGATCCTCCGCCGCGACCAGCGAGATCGGCAGGCTCGGTGCGATCTGCGCGGTGTCGCGCCAGTCGTAGGCAATGCGATACGACCAGTCGCCCCCGGCCCAGGCGCCGAGCTGGCGCTCCAGCATCATCGCCGAGAACGGCGGGTCGACGAAGCGCAGCAGCAGCACCTGCGACACGCTCGCCAGCACGAAGATCAGCGGCGCCAGCAGCAGCCAGCGGCGCCAGCGCCTGGTGCGCGGACGCACCGGCGCCGCACCACTTGCATCGCGGCGCGCCGCCCCCATTCCTATGCCTTCTTCGACTTGGTCCACCGTGATGATCCACTATCGTGCGGTCGCCATCTTCCCATGCGCAGCGAGGCCGCAATGCATTCTTCCGACGATCGTCTGACCCGCTTCCTGCTGCCCAACGCCGGCGTGCGCGGCGTGCACGTGCGTCTGCACGACACCTGGCGCGAGATCCTGGCGCCGGCCAGCTACCCCGCCGCGGCCACCGAGCTGCTGGGCGAGGCTTGCGTCGCCGCGGCCCTGTTCACCGGCCACACCAAGGTCGACGGGCGCCTGTCGGTGCAGTTGCGCAGCCAGGGCGCGCTGCGCACCCTGTTCGCCGAGTGCACCGCGGCCGGCACGCTGCGCGGCATCGTGCAACTGAGCGAAGGCCAGGACGCGCCGCGCGACCTGCGCGCGCTCGGCGACGACGCCCTGCTGGCGATCACCATCGAGAACCCCGGCCTGGATCCGCGCGAACCGCAGCGCTACCAGAGCCTGGTGGCGATGTCCTCGGCCGAGCTGGACGAGGCCTTCGAGGACTACTTCCGCCAGTCCGAACAACTGCCGACGCGCCTGATCCTGGCCGCCGATGGCGACCACGCCGCCGGCCTGCTGCTGCAGAAGCTGCCTGGCGACGCCGGCGACGAGGACGGCTGGAACCGCGCCGGGGCGCTGTTCGAGACCGTCGGCGAGGCGGAACTGCTGGCGACGCCGGCCGAGACCCTGCTGCACCGGCTGTTTCACGAAGAGACCCCGGAACTGCTGGGCGACCGTCCGCTGCGCTTCGGCTGCTCGTGCTCGCGCGAGCGGGTCGCGGCGATGCTGCGCTCGCTGGGCGAGGAGGAAGCGCGGGCCGCCGCCGAGGCAACCGGCCAAGTTGAGATCCGCTGCGAGTTCTGCGGCCGTCACTATGACTTCCCCTTGACGGAATTCGGAGTATTGTTTGCCGTAACGCAGGCTGAACCGACCTCCTCGGAGCGCTTGCACTAGCGCAACTGCGCGTCGCGACCGGGGAGTCCGACTTGTTAAAGAAACATAAACCCACTAGCATCGACCACCCTGTCCGGCGGGAACTTTCGTGCCCGCCCCAAGTCTCAGACTGCTGATGCGACCCTTCCTGCGCCTGCCGCTCGCCCTGCTGATCGCCCTTGCGGCGAGCACGGGCGCGCACGCGCAGAGCAAGCCCGCCAACGGCCAGGACCGCACCGTGCTGCCGGTCTGGAACAAGGGCAGCGGCAAGGTGGAAGCGCTGCTGTACCTGGAGCCCACCGGCGAACAGGCGGTCGGCGCGCGCTGGCATTTCGGCCGCAATTCCCTGGATGCCGCGTTCGGCCTGTCCTCCGGCGACTCGCTGGGCCTGCTGTGCAACAGCGCCAGCGGCAGCAGCATCAGCGGGCTGGCCAGCCACTGCATGCTGGCCAGCCTGGGCGACGACGACGGCACCGCCGGCCACCATGTCGCCGCCACCACCACCTTCAACCGTCCCGGCGGGCACCTGTCGCTGTCGGCCGGCACCGGCCGCGAGAACCTTCCCGCCTGGCTGGCCGGCGCCAACAAGACGCCGTCGATGCGGATGGAGCAGAACGACCTGACCGTCTTCGCACAGCAGAACATCGGCCGCGAGGGCTTCGTCTCGATCGGCGGCACCTACGCCAAGGCGCGCCTGGTGCCCATCGCCGACGCCTCCCCGGCCATGCTCGACCGCTGGGACAGCAAGAGCCTGAGCATCGGCGGCGGCTACGGCTCGTTCAGCGCGAACGTCATCGGCCGCGTCGTCGACGCCCCGGGCCAGCCCGGCAAGTGGACCGGCCTGGGCGTGGGCCTGACCTGGCGCACCCCGTGGAGCGGCCAGCTGACCGTTGGCGCCGAGAACGTCATTACCCGCGGCAAGAACCCGTTCTCGCCGAACAACATCAGCACCGAAGAGGGGACCATCCCCTACGTGCGCTACGAGCAGGATCTGTAGCACCGCGCCGAGAGCACTCGCCGCCCATCGCACCGATTTGTGATGGATACGTGATTTTTACGCGAATTCACGTCAACACACCGCTTTGTTAACGGGACTTTAAGTCTTCCTCCGGCCGGGATCCCATCCAGGCACCCTGAAGGGAGTTGGAATCGCACTTTCGATTCCGCCCACAGGCAAACCTTGGGCGTTACCCAATCTTTCGGAGAGAGAGCTAATGAATTGCAAGACCAACACACTGCGTGATGCAGTGGTGCTCGCGCTGGTCGTGGGCGCCGGTGGCACCGCGGGCGCAGCCGTCGCTCAGGACGCGAGCGGCAGTGGCGCCACCAACCTGGATCGCATCGAAGTCACCGGTTCGCGCATCCGCCAGGTCGACACCGAGACCGCGCAGCCGGTCCTGCTGATTAGCCGCGACCAGATCGAAAAGCAGGGCTTCAAGTCGGTCGCCGACATCCTGCAGAACATCCCCACCGCCGGCTCGCCGGCCGTCAGCCGCACTTCTCCGCTGTCCTCCGGCGAAGCCGTCGGCGGCTACTACATCGACCTGCGCAACCTGGGTGCATCGCGCACGCTGGTGCTGGTCGACGGCAAGCGCCTGGGCAGCACCAACGGCGGCCTGCAGGACGTGTCCTCGATCCCCGCCGTGGCGGTCGAGCGCATCGAAGTGCTGAAGGACGGCGCCTCGAGCATCTATGGTTCCGACGCCATCGCCGGCGTGATCAACATCATCACCCGCAAGAACTTCGACGGCGCCGAAGCCAACGCCTACGTCGGCCAGTGGGGCCAGGGCGACGGCCAGCGTCAGGTCTATGACTTCATGATCGGCAGCACCGGCGAGCGCGGCTCGCTGACCGCCGGCGTCGAGTACACCAAGGAAGATCCGGTGTGGGCGCGCGACCGCTGGTTCAGCCGCACCCGCTTCCCGACCGGCGAAGATTCCGCATCGCGTCCGGGCGGCCTGTCCGGCACCAGCCAGTACGGCCGTTTCGCCTACACCAACGGCGCGGGCCAGACCGTGACCCGTACCCTGCGCCGTGATGTCGCGGGCCTGGATCCGGCGAACATCAACAGCTACCGCGCACTGGACAGCTCCGACGTGTCCAACCCGGCGCTGGCCTCGACCGTGTACAGCGGCATCGAGCGCAAGTCCGCGTTCTTGAACGGCACCTTCAACTTCACCGACAACGTCCGCTTCGACACCAGCGTTCTGTACACCGACCGCGAGTCGTTCGCGCAGAACTCCGGCTACCCGTTCAACAGCGCGAACTTCCTGCTGTCGCAGAACGGCCTGTCGGAAGACAGCGTGTTCAATCCGGTCGGCAACAAGGCCACCGGCGGCCTGCCGCCGGGCACCGCCCCGCAGGCCGTGCAGTACGTGCGTCGCGGCTGGGAAGTGCCGCGCGAAGTGCGCAACAACCTCACCACCTACCGCTTCACCGGCGCCTTCAGCGGCACCTTCGAACTGGGCGAAGGCAAGTTCTGGGATTGGGACGCGGGCTATCTGTACAACCAGAACAAGGGCGTGCAGGTCAGCACCGGCAACCTGAACACCTACGCCGTCGGCCTGGCCACCGGCCCGTCCTTCATCAACGGCAGCGGCGTGGCGCAGTGCGGCTCGGCCGCCAATCCGATCGCGCTGGGCACCTCGGGCGGCAACTGCACCCCGTGGAACCCGCTGCTGCCGGAAGGCTACAAGGGTGCCAACGGCCTGAGCGACCCGAACGTGCGCGCGTTCCTGTACCAGGACGGCCAGGCGATCTCCAAGACCGAGACCAAGAACTTCTTCGCCAACATCTCCGGCAGCATCGTGACCCTGCCGGCGGGCGATCTGGGCGTGGCGGTCGGCGTCGAGCACCGCCAGGAGAGCGGCAGCTTCTCCCCGGACGCGATGGCGCAGACCGGCATCTCCACCGACCTGGCCGCCGGCCCGACCCGCGGCAAGTACAGCCTGGATGAGGTCTATGCCGAGTTCCAGGTGCCGCTGCTGGCCGACGTGGCCTTCGCCAAGGAACTGAGCCTGTCGCTGGCCAGCCGCTACTCGGACTACGACAACTTCGGCGACACCGTGAACAGCAAGTTCGGCTTCAAGTGGAAGCCGATCGATTCGCTGCTGGTCCGCGGCACCTGGGCGCAGGGCTTCCGCGCGCCGACCATCGCCGACCTGTACGGCGGCGTGTCGCAGAGCTTCGAGTACTACACCGATCCGTGCGATACCAAGTTCGGTACGGCGGCAGGCAACGCGCGCTGCGCGGCGGTGGTGCCGGCGGGCTTCCGCCAGCTCAACTCGTCCGGCACCGCCCCGGCCCCGGGCCCGGGCGAGCAGAGCAACGTGCCGTTCGTGGCCGGCTCCACGCCGACCCTGACCCCGGAAACCTCCACCTCCAAGACCCTGGGTCTGGTGTGGAGCCCGGAGTTCGTCACCGGCCTGAACGCCTCGCTGGATTGGTGGAAGGTGCGCATCGAGAACACCATCGTTGCGGATGACCCGACCAGCCTGCTGGACGACTGCTACCTGCGCGGCATCGCCTCGCGTTGCACCGGCTTCACCCGCAACGCCGCCGGCAACATCACCACCCTGGCCTTCGGCCTGCGCAACGCCGGTTACCAGGAGACGGAAGGCTACGACCTCGACGTCACCTACCGCTTCGAGACCGCGTACGGCAACGTCACCGCGGCGTGGCTGAGCAGCTACGTGTCCAAGAACGAGATCAAGCAGGACAACTCGGCCACTCCGCCGAGCCAGCAGAACGGCTACCAGAACTCGAGCGGCAGCTACTTCCGTCTGCGCTCGAACCTGAGCCTGACCTGGCAGATGAACGACTGGGCGGTCACCTGGAGCACCCGCTACTACTCCAGCACCAAGGAGCAGTGCTACTTCGACGATCGTTGCAGCGATCCGAACTTCACCGCTCCGGAGTACTCGGGCGCGACCTACCCGGTCAACCGTATCGGCGCGAACGTCTTCCACGACGTGCAGGTGAGCTACAACACCCCGTGGAATGCGAC
The DNA here is from genome assembly GCA_040509765.1 of Xanthomonas sp. Taxonomy (GTDB): domain Bacteria; phylum Pseudomonadota; class Gammaproteobacteria; order Xanthomonadales; family Xanthomonadaceae; genus Xanthomonas_A. The sequence continues at coordinate 3,315 of JBEVKG010000290.1, read as the reverse complement.
CATCGCCGTCGGCGCCAACAACGTGTTCGAGCACTACGCCGCTCCGTCGTACTCGCAGCCGAGCTCCGGCTACTCGTACTACGGCGGCTACGACATCGGCCGTTTCATCTACATGAAGTACCAGCAGCGCTTCTGATCGCCTAGCGATCGGTCAACGTGTCACCACAACGGCTCCGCAAGGAGCCGTTGTTTTTTTGCGCGTTGCATGACGGAAAGCGACCGCGCGCTCGTGCACCTCGGTGCGCGCATGCATCTGCGAAGACACTGCGGCGCCTGCCGCGACATGCGCAGCGCTCTACAAGCAGCCTGCGGAGCCGAAAATGGCGTGCGCTGACGTCAATGCGTCAGGCGCCGGACTGGACGCTGCACGCATGACGATGCCCGCGCAGCCTGCCTGCATCGTCGAACGATCCCGGGGTTCCAGAATTTAGGGAAACGCTACAGCGCGACGATCCAGCGCGCAGGTCGACTGGCGCGCTGCATTGGCATGACGAACGCGATCAGCCGGGAATCAAGGTCACGATGACGTGTTCGACATAGGCCTCGAAGTCCTCGCGCGCCTGTTTGGGCTGGTGCAACTGCAGCGACAGCTGCAGGAAGCCGACGTAGGCGGCATAGGCCAGGCGTGCGCGATGCTGGGCATCGGTCCGGCTGAGCCCGGCCTGGCGGAACGAGGCGATCAGGTAGTCCATGCGCCGCTGCGAGACGCGGTCGATCACCGGCCGCACCGCCGGATGGTCGAGTGCCTTCAGCAACTCGCTGTAGATGATGTGCGGCTTGACCTCGTGCGCGACCAGCTGGAACAGCGCGCGCAGCCGCGTGCGCGGATCCGGCACCTCTTCCAGGCTGCCGAACACCTGTTGCTGCTCGACCAGCTCCCAGCGCTCCAGCGCGGCCTGCAGCAGCGCATCGCGCGAGGGGAAGTGCCAGTAGAAGCTGCCCTTGGTGACGCCCAGGCGCCGCGCCAGCGGCTCCACCGCCACCGCGCTCACGCCCTGTTCGGCGATCAGGTCAAGGGCGGCCTGCGCCCAGTCTTCGGCACTGAGCCGGTTGTTGCGACCACCGCCGGAAGCGGCGCCGTCATCGGAGGAAGGAGCGGGCGCGATATTCATCCGTGGATTTAACCATACGGGGACGTCGGTTGCAGTATGTGGCCTTCGCGAGGCCGGCGCAAATGCCCGGCAGCGTTGGCTTTTCGCACCCATACTGCATCGTATTGACATGCCGCACAGAGCGACCATACTATCTCGTATGGTCTCCTCTTCCGCTACCGTCCCGCATGCCGCCTCGGCCGCCCTGTCCGGCGCCGGCGAGCTGGCGCTGGCCGCGACCGTCACCGGTCCCGGCGAGGCCGGATCGGTGCTGTTCGCACATGGCTTCGGACAGACCCGGCACGCCTGGTCGGCGACCGCCGCGGCGCTGCAGGCGCATGGCTATCGCAGCGTCGCCTACGATGCGCGCGGCCATGGCGATTCGGCACGCAACCCGGCGGACCTGCCTTATCGCGGCGAGCAATTCACCGACGACCTGATCGTGGTCGCTGGCGAGATGTCGCCGCCCCCGGTGCTGGTCGCCGCCTCGATGGGCGGGCTGTTCGGACTGATCGCCGAATCGCGCTGGCCAGGCCTGTTCCGCGCGATGGTGCTGGTGGACATCACCCCGCGCTGGCAGCCGGCCGGGGTCGAACGCATCCTCGCCTTCATGACCGCGCACCCGCAGGGCTTCGCCAGCCTGGACGAGGCCGGCGATGCCATCGCCGCGTACCTGCCGCAGCGCGCGCGCAAGTCGCCCGAGGCGCTGCGCAGCGTGCTGCGCCGGCACGACGACGGCCGCTGGTACTGGCACTGGGACCCGCGCCTGGTCGAGGAGCTGGCGCGCGACAGCGACCAGCACCAGGACGCGATCGCGCAGGCCGCCGCGCACGTGCAGTGCCCGATCCTGTTGATCAGCGGCGGCCGCAGCGATCTGGTCACGCCGCAGACCATCGAAGAATTCCTGTCGCTGGTGCCGCACGCGCAGCATGCGCATCTGCCCGAGGCCACGCATATGCTGGCCGGCGACGACAACGCCGCATTTACCGCCACTGTGTTGCACTACCTGGACGCCCTGTCACCGGCCTGCGCCGGCGCACCGTCCGCCGTCACCGAGTACCTCCCCGGAGCACGCCCATGAGCATCATTGCCCCCTTCCTCGTGTTGTTGCTGGCCGGCGCGTTCGCCGCCTATCACCGCATGCGGCTCGCCGTCTGGGCCGCGTTGAGCGCCACGCTGCTGGTCGCGTGCTGGCTGCTCGGCGCTAACCACGTCGCCACCATCGTCGCGGCGGTCGTACTGGCGGTGGTCGCCGTGCCGCTGCTGTTGCCGTTCGTGCGCAAGCCGCTGCTCACCGCACCGATGCTGAAGGTGTTCCGCAAGGTGCTGCCGCCGCTGTCGCAAACCGAGCGCATCGCCCTGGAGACCGGCTCGGTCGGATTCGAAGGCGAGCTGTTCACCGGCGATCCGGATTGGCAGAAGCTGCTGAACTATCCCAAGCCGCAGCTGACCGCCGAAGAGCAGGCCTTCCTCGACGGCCCGGTCGAAGAGCTGTGCCGGATGACCAACGACTGGGAAATCACCCACGTCCACGCCGACCTGCCGCCGGAGCTGTGGAGCTTCATCAAGAAGAACAAGTTCTTCGGCATGATCATTCCGAAGGAATACGGCGGCCTCGGCTTCTCCGCGCTGGCGCACCACAAGGTGATCCAGAAGATCGCCTCGGTCTCGAGCGTGGTCAGCTCCACCGTCGGCGTCCCCAACTCGCTGGGCCCGGGCGAACTGCTGCTGCACTACGGCTCCAAGGAGCAGAAGGACTACTACCTGCCGCGTCTGGCGGTGGGCCAGGAAGTGCCCTGCTTCGGCCTGACCGGTCCGTTCGCCGGCTCCGACGCCACCTCGATCCCCGACTACGGCATCGTCTGCAAGGGTGAGTGGAACGGCGCCAATGTGCTCGGCGTCAAGCTGACCTTCGACAAGCGCTACATCACCCTGGCCCCGGTGGCGACCCTGGTCGGCCTGGCGTTCCGCATGTACGACCCTGAAGGCCTGATCGGCGATACCAAGGACATCGGCATCACCCTGGCGCTGCTGCCGCGCGAAACCCCGGGGGTCGAGATCGGCCGCCGCCACTTCCCGCTGAACTCGCCGTTCCAGAACGGCCCGATCCACGGCCGCGAAGTGTTCATCCCGCTGAGCCAGCTGATCGGCGGCGTGGAGATGGTCGGCAAGGGCTGGAACATGCTCAACGAGTGTCTGGCCGTGGGCCGCTCGATCACCCTGC
>JBEVKG010000289.1:0-4697 GCA_040509765.1 Xanthomonas sp. | reverse complement strand
GCCGCGCTGGACAAGCTGTTCCACGATGCGCCGACCACGGTGCGCTACGGCGTCGGCGAGGCCTTGTACGGCGCCGAGGCGATCCGCGCGTTCCGTCGCGGCCGCGGCGGCTCGCCGCAACGGCGGCTGCTGCGCGTGCAGATCGTCGCCTACGGGCGCGACTTCGCCACCGCCGATGCCGAGTTCCAGCGCGCTGGCAGCCCCCGCCGCGGTCGCCAGAGCCAGAGCTGGGTACGCTTCGCCGACGGCTGGAAGGTGGTATCGGCGCACGTGTCGCTGCAGGGCGACCACGCATGAGCGGCGTCGACTGGAATGCGCTGCCGGAGGCCGAGTTCGTCGCGCGCCTGCATGCGCTGTTCGAGCATTCGCCGTGGGTGGTGCAGCGCGCCGCGGCGCGGCGTCCGTTCGCCGATCTGCATGCCGGCCTGCTGCAGGTGCTGCACGCGGCCAGCGTCGAGGAGCAGCTGGCGCTGATCCGTGCGCATCCGGAACTTGCCGGCAAGGCCGCGATCGACGGCCGGCTGACCGCGGCCTCGGCCGCCGAGCAGGCGCAGGCCGGGCTGGATCGCCTCAGCGCCGAGGAGTTCGCCCGTTTCCACGCGCTCAACGCCGCCTACCGTGCGCGCTTCGATTTTCCGTTCGTGGTCTGCGTGCGCCTGACCGACAAGGCCGGCATCCTCGCCGCCATGCAGGCGCGGCTGGCGAATGCGCGCGAGGCCGAGATCGCCACCGCCCTCGACGAGATCGGCAAGATCGCGCGGCTGCGCCTGGAGGCCGTGTCGTGAGCGCCGCGGCAGGCGGGCTGCAGGCGCTGTCGGCGCAGGTCGCGCGCGAACTGCAGTGGCTCGGTCATGGTGGCCCCGACTGGACCCGCGTGCAGCCGCACGACGGGGAGCATGTCTACGACGTGGTCGTCGTCGGCGGCGGCCAGAGCGGACTGGGCGCGGCGTTCGGCCTGCTGCGCGAGCGCATCTCCAACCTGCTGGTGATCGACGAGAACCCCGCGGGCCAGGAAGGGCCGTGGGTCACCTATGCGCGGATGGTCACCCTGCGTACGCCCAAGGAACTGAGCGCACTGGACTTCGGCATGCCGTCGCTGACCTTCCGCGCCTACTGGGAAGCCCGGCACGGCACCGCGGCGTGGGACGCGCTGGGCAAGATCCCGCGCGCGGACTGGATGGACTACCTGCGCTGGTACCGTCAGGTGCTCGGCCTGCCGGTGCGCAACCAGGCGCGGCTGCTGCGCATCGAACCGCTGCCGACGCAGCGCCTGCAGCGCCTGCACCTGGACGGCGGCGCCACGCTGCTGGCGCGCAAGGTGGTGCTGGCCACCGGCATCCAGGGCGGCGGGCAATGGCACGTGCCGTCGCTGGTGGCCGGCAAGCTGGCCCGCGCGCGCTACGCGCACACCTCCGAGGCGATCGACTACGCAGCGCTGGCCGGGCGCCGCATCGGCATTCTCGGCGGTGGCGCCTCGGCCTTCGACAACGCCCAGCACGCGCTGGCCGCCGGCGTCGGCGAGGTGCACGTGTTCGTGCGCCGCAACGCACTGCCGCGGGTCAATCCGATCCGGCACATGGAACGCAGCGGCATCATCCCGCGCTTCGCCGCGCTGCCCGATGCCGACAAGTACGCGATGATGGCCAGCTTCTTCCGCCGCAACCAGCCGCCGACCAACGACACCTTCGAACGCGCCGCGGCCTGGCCCAATTTCCACCTGCACCTGGGCAGCCCCTGGCAGGACGTGGCCGAGACCGCCGACGGCGTGCTGGTGACCACGCCGCACGGACGCCTGCCGTTCGACTTCGTGGTGCTGTCCACCGGCCTGGTCACCGACCCGGCGCTGCGCCCGGAACTGGCGGCGGTGGCCGACGGCATCGCGCGCTGGCGCGACCGCTACCGCCCGCCGCCGGGACAGGAGCTGCCGCTGCTGGACGCGCATCCCTACCTGGGCCCGGGCTTCGAACTGCTGCCGCGCACGCCGGCGCACGCTGCGGCGCTGCATGGCCTGTTCGCGTTCAACTATTCGGCGCTGCTGAGCCTGGGCCTGTCCGCGGCGGCGCTGTCCGGGCTGAAGCATGCCTTGCCGCGGCTGGTGAAGGCGGTCGCCGACCAGTTGTTCCTGGACGAGCGCGAGGCGATGCTCGCCGCGTACATGGACTACGCTGAACCCGAGTTCGTCGGCCAATGGCCGATGCCGCAAGTGGAGGAATCCGTCGGATGAGCAGCCTGTCGACCCATGTGCTGGACCTGAGCCGCGGGCTGCCCGCCGCCGGCGTGGCGCTGCGCCTGTTCGCCGGCGACGCGTTGCTGCACGAGGACGTCACCGATGCCGACGGCCGCTGTCCGGCGCTGCGGGAGCTGGCCCTGGCAGCGGGGCGCTATCGGCTGGAATTCGCCGTGGCCGACTACTTCCGCGGCGGCGGCGTGGCCTTGCCCGAGCCGCCGTTCCTGGACGTGGTGCCGATCGCCTTCGGCCTGGCCGAGGCCGGGCACTGCCACGTGCCGCTGCTGGTCTCGCCGTTCGGCTACTCCACCTACCGGGGCAGCTGAGATGGACACGGTGCGCTTCCTGCTCGACGGACAGGTAATGGAACTGGACGCGGGCGACCCCACTGCCAGCGTGCTCGACCTGCTGCGTTACCGGCTCGGCCGTACCGGCAGCAAGGAGGGCTGCGCCGAAGGCGATTGCGGCGCGTGCACGGTCCTGGTCGGCGAACTGGCCGATGGCGACGATGCCGAGGGCGCAGCGCAGGTGCGCTGGCGCGCGCTCAATGCCTGCATCCTGTTCGTGCCGATGCTCGACGGCAAGGCGCTGCTGACGGTGGAAAGCCTGGCGGTCGGCGGCGCGCTGCATGCCGTGCAGCAGGAACTGGTGCAGCGCCACGGCTCGCAGTGCGGCTTCTGCACGCCCGGCTTCGTGATGTCGCTGTACGCGCGCAGCATCGGCGCGCTGGGCACCGGCCAGGCGGCCGTGGCCGATGTGATCGCCGGCAATCTGTGCCGCTGCACCGGCTATGGCCCGATCCTGGAGGCCGGCGCGGCGGTGCCGCCGCTGCCGCGCGACGATGCGGCCACGCTGGCCGGCCTGCGCGCGCTGCGCCGGACCGCGGCGCTGGCGCAGACCCAGGACGACGCCAGCGCCGGGCGCGGGCGCCGCGCCACCGCGCCGCGCAGCGCCGACGCGCTTGCCGCCTTGCTGCTGCAGCGCCCCGACGCGCGCCTGGTCGCCGGTGCGACCGACGTCGGCCTGTGGGTGACCAAGCAGCAGCGCGTGCTCGACGACGTGGTGTTCATCGGCGACATCCCCGAGCTGCGCCGGCTGCAGGACACGCCGGACGGACTGCGCATCGGCGCCTGCGTGCGCTACAGCGAGGCACAGGCCGCGTTGACGGCGCTGCACCCGGCGCTGGGCGAGCTGCTGCGGCGCATCGGCGGGACCCAGGTACGCAATGCCGGCACCATCGGCGGCAACATCGCCAACGGCTCGCCGATCGGCGACATGCCGCCGGCGCTGATCGCGCTCGGCGCCAGCCTGACCCTGCGCCGCGGCGACGCGCGGCGCACGTTGCCGCTGGAAGACTTCTTCCTGGCCTACGGCCGCAAGGCGTTGCTCCCCGGCGAGTTCGTCGAGCACGTGGACGTGCCGCGTCCGCCCGCGGACCTGCTGTACCGCGTCGACAAGCTGAGCAAGCGCTTCGACAGCGACATCTCCGCGGTCTGCGGCGCGTTCGCGCTGCGCATCGGCGACGGCACGGTGCGTCAGGCGCGCATCGCCTTCGGCGGCATGGCCGGCACGCCGCAACGCGCGCGCGGCGCCGAGCAGGTCTTGCTCGGGCAGCCGTGGAGCGCGGCGACGGTCGAGGCCGCCGCCGCGACGCTGGCGCAGGACTTCCGTCCGCTCAGCGACGTGCGCGGCTCGGCGGGGTATCGCCTGGCGGTCGCGGCGAACCTGCTGCGGCGGCTGTGGATCGGGCACGCGCATCCGCACGAGCCGCTGTCGGTGCTGGAGCTGGCCGATGGCTGACGGTCCGACCTCCACCGCCGCCGCGTCGTCGCAAGTGCACCGTGCGCTGCGCCACGACAGCGCGCCGGCGCACGTCAGCGGCCAGGCGCGCTACATCGACGACCTGCCCGAGCCGCCCGGCCTGCTGCACCTGGCGTTCGGCCTGAGCGAACAGCCGCATGCGCGGCTGCTGCGCCTGGACCTGGCGCCGGTGCGCGCGGCGCCGGGCGTGGTGGCGGTGTTCGCCGCCGCCGACATTCCCGGCGAGAACAATGTCGCCCCGGTCGCGCACGACGATCCGCTGTTCGCCGGCGACACGGTGCTCTACCACGGCCAGCCGCTGTTCGTGGTCGCCGCCGACAGCCACGCCGCGGCGCGACGCGCGGCGCGCCTGGCGCGGGTCGAGTACGCGCCGCTGCCGGCGCTGCTGGGCATCGCCGAGGCGCGCGCCGCCGGCGCGGTGCTGGAGCCGGCGCAGCGCATGGCCCGCGGCGGCGACGTCGATGCGGCCCTGGCGGCGGCGCCGCGGCGCTGCCGCGGTGCGCTGGAGATCGGCGGGCAGGAGCATTTCTACCTGGAAGGCCAGATCGCCGTGGCCCTGCCCGGCGAACAGGGCCAGTTGCACGTGCTGTCCTCGACCCAGCATCCGAGCGAGGTGCAGCACCTGATCGCGGCGTTGCTCGGCCTGGAC
>JBEVKG010000288.1:0-5531 GCA_040509765.1 Xanthomonas sp. | reverse complement strand
TGCCCTCGCTGCTGCTGCGGCAGATGAATGCCAGCACCCTGCGCGCTGCCGACTGGGTCGGCCACAGCCAGGAGGTGACCGCCACCCTGAGCGGCATGGAGGCGGACATGCGCGACATGGAGTCGGCGGCGATGGCGATGTCGCACGGCCTGCAGTCGCCGATCCTGACCGCGCGCTTCAAGGAGGCGCGCGGCTCGTTGCAGCCGACCATCGCCCACCTGGCCGAACTGACCCGCGACAACCCCGACCAGCAGATCCGCATCGGCCGCCTGCAGAGCACGCTGGAACGGCGCGCCCTGCTGGCCGAACGCATTGCCCAGGCACGCGATCCGGAGCGGATCCGCGCCCTGATCCAGGACATGACCGCCGACAACCCGGTGCGTGGCCTGATCGCTGAGCTGCAGCGCCGCGAGGACGAGCTGCTGAGAGAGCGCACCGCCGACGCCGAGCAGCGCCGCATGCTCGCCTCGATGATGAGCTGGACCTCGCTGGTGGTGCAGTTGCTGCTGCTGGGCCTGGTGATCTGGCTGCTGCAGCGGCAGATCGGCCGGCGCCTGGACGCCGAGCGCGACATGTTGCGCGCCAACGGCCGCGCCGCGGCGGTGCTGCAGACCGTGCGCGAGCCGATCGTGCTGCTCGACAACGGCCAGCGCATGCTGATGCACAACACCGCCTTCGCCGAACTGTACGGCATGGACCTGGCGGATCCGCCGAAGATGCTCGCCGATGTCGGCGACGGCGTCTGGCAGGACCCGGTGATCGTGCAGCGGCTGGCCGACGTGCTGCTGCGCGGGCGCGAATTATGGGATTTCGAGCACGAACAACTCGGCGCGGACGGGGTACCAAGGACCATGCTGCTGAATGCGCGGCGCATGCCGCTGCCGGACAGCGAGGATGAAGTGGTCTTGATGACGGTCAGCGACATTACCCTGCAGAAGACCGCGCAACAGCGCATTCAGGAGCTGAACCGGCAACTGGAGGGCAAGGTCGAGCAGGTCTCGGAGGTCAATCGCGAGCTGGAGGCGTTCAGCTACTCGGTGTCGCACGATCTGCGCGCGCCGCTGCGCCATGTCGCCGGCTTCGCCGACAAGCTGGCCCGTCATCTGGGCGACCGCGCCGACGAGAAGAGCCGGCATTACCTGGAGGTGATCGGCACCTCGGCGCGGCGCATGGCCTCGCTGATCGACGATCTGCTGGTGTACTCGCGCCTGGGCCGCAGCGCGCTGCGCCTGCAGGCGGTGGACATGCAGTCGCTGGTGGCGGAGACGCGCTCGGTGCTCGACGCCAACTACCAGTCCGACCACGGCGACAGCGGCCACCGCATCGAGTGGACCGTCGCGCCGTTGCCGATCCTGGTCGCCGACGAGAACATGATGCGGCAGCTGTGGCTGAACCTGCTCGGCAACGCGGTCAAGTACAGCGCCAAGCGCGAGGTCGCGCAGATCCAGATCGACTACCAGGTGCAGCCGGACGGCAGCCATCACTTCAGCGTGCGCGATAATGGCGCAGGCTTCGACATGACGTATGCGGCCAAGCTGTTCGGCGTGTTCCAGCGCCTGCACAAGGCCAGCGAGTATTCCGGCACCGGCATCGGCCTGGCCAGCGTGCGCCGCGTGCTGGCCCGCCATGGCGGCCATATCTGGGCCGAGTCCGCCCCCGACCAGGGCGCCACCTTCCACTTCGTCTTGCCTCCGGCGCCCGAAACGCCCTCTACCGAGTTCATTGCATGACCGCCATCCGCACCATCCTGCTTGCCGAAGACAGCCCCGCCGATGCCGAAATGGCGGTGGATGCGTTGCGCGACGCGCGTCTGGCCAATCCCATCGTGCACGTCGAGGACGGCGTCGAGGCGATGGACTACCTGCTGCGCCGCGGCGCCTACGCCGACCGCGAGGAAGGCCTGCCGGCGGTGCTGCTGCTGGACATCAAGATGCCGCGCCTGGACGGCCTGGAAGTGCTCAAGATGGTGCGCAGCGACGAGTCGCTCAAGCGCCTGCCGGTGGTGATCCTGTCGTCCTCGCGCGAGGAAAGCGATCTGGCCCGCAGCTGGGACCTGGGCGTGAACGCGTACGTGGTCAAGCCGGTGGACGTGGACCAGTTCTTCACCGCGGTGAAGACCCTGGGCACCTTCTGGGCACTGATCAACCAGGCGCCGGACAAAGAGTAAGCGCGCATGCCCACCACCGGCCCCAGGCTTGGCCCGATCCGGATCCTCATGGTCGAGGATTCGCCGGAGGATGCCGAACTGCTGTCCGACCAGTTGCTGGACGCCGGCCTGGAAGCGGCGTTTTGCCGCGTGGAGAGCGAGCCGGCACTGCGCGAGGCGCTCGGCGAGTTCGGCCCGGACATCGTGCTGTCGGACCTGAGCATGCCCGGTTTCTCCGGGCATGAGGCGCTGCGGGTGGTGCGCGAGGACGGCAACGCGGTGCCCTTCATCTTCGTCTCCGGCACCATCGGCGAGGAGACCGCGGTCGAGGCGCTGCGCGACGGCGCCAACGACTACATCATCAAGCACAACCCGACGCGCCTGCCGTCGGCGGTGGCGCGCGCGATCCGCGAGGCCCGCACCGAACGCGAGCGGCAACGGGTGGAACGCGAACTGATGCGCGCGCAGCGGCTGGAGAGCCTGGCCTTGCTCGCCGCGGGCCTCAGTCACGACCTGCGCAACATCCTGCAGCCGCTGCTGATCGTGCCGGAACTGATCGTCGGTCGCAGCGACGATCCGCAACTGCGGCACCTGGCCGACGTCATCGCCGAGTGCGGCCGGCGCGGCCACGAGATGGCCGAGTCGATGCTTTCGTTCGTGCGCGGCTCGCGCACGCCCAGCGAGCGGGTGCGCCTGGCCGAGCTGTTCCAGGCGGTGCAGATGCTGCTCAAGAGCAGCCTGCCGGAGCGGGTGACGCTGAAGGTGGACGTGGCCGATCCGGCGCTGTCGATCGAGGCCAACTACACCGAACTGCAGCAGTGCCTGCTCAACCTCGGCCTCAACGCGATCCAGGCGATGCCCGACGGCGGCCAGCTCAGCTTCTCGGCGACGCCGGCGATCGGCGCCGACGGCAGCGAGCAGGTGCGCATCCTGGTCCGCGACAACGGCATCGGCATGGATGCGCAGACCCAGGCGCGGCTGTTCAGCCCGTTCTTCACCACCAAGCCGGACGGCACCGGCCTGGGCCTGATCTCGTGCAAGCGCATCGTCGAGAGCTACGGCGGCCGGATCGGCGTGGACAGCACCCCGGGCGTGGGCACCTGTTTCGAAATGCTGATGCCGCTGCGCGCGCCGGCGCCCTCGACCGAGCCGGAGCTGCTGCTGCCGATGGGCAAGGGCCAGCGCGTGCTGCTGGTCGACGGCGAGGCCACGCGGCTGTCGCTGCTCGGCAATGCGCTGTCCAGCCAGGGCTACCGCCCGCAGCTGGCGTCCGATGGCGCCGCCGCGCTGCGCGACGTCGAGGAGCACGGCCTGCCGGACCTGGTGATCGTCGACAGCGACATCATCCTGCTGTCGGCGGTGCGCCTGCTGCTGGCGCTGCAGGATCTGGGCTACCAGGGCCCGGCGATCGTGCTCGAGGACACCGGCACCAGCCTGGAACGCGATCACTTCCCGGCCGACATCGCCGTGCACGTCCTGCGCAAGCCGCTGGAAATGCAGCGGGTGTTCCGCGCCGTGGCGCATGCCCTCGAGAGCGGCTGAGCGGCTGAGCGGCTGGGAATGGGGAGGCGGGAATGGGGAATGGGAAAGGCAACCGCAACCGCAGCCCGCTGTTGCTGAGAAGTCGGGAATAGGAAGGCGACAGCAAGCGGCCGTCGCCTCGGCGGTCGTTGGGATTCAGCGAAAGTGCCGGGATGTCGGGACTGAAATCCCGATTTCCTCATTCCCTGCTCATGTCCGAGACGACATCGGAACGGAGGCGTCGCACTCCGCTTTTACGATTCCCCAATCCCGATTCCCCACTCCCGGCCTTTCACTGCTGCGCCGACTGGTCTTCCGGGTCGCGGCGGGCGGGGGCGCGGCGCGGGGGCAGGGGCGGCAGCGCGTCGCGCGCTTCGTTGTCGTGGTCGGCGGCGAGGGCCGGTTCCCAGGGGAAGCGCGGCAGGGTGCGCACGGCGTTCTCCAGCTTGCGCGACCAGGTGTCGTGGATCTCGGCGTACAGCGGCGTGTCCGCTTCCAGGCGCATGCGCTCGGTCACGCGCAGGTCGTTGCGGCGGATCAGCGCCAGGTCGATCGGCATGCCCACCGACAGGTTGGAGCGGATGGTCGAGTCCAGCGACACCAGCGCGGTGCGCGCGGCGTCTTCCAGTTGCATCTCCGAACGGATGATGCGGTCCAGGATCGGCTTGCCGTACTTGGATTCGCCGATCTGCAGGTACGGCGTCTCCGGCGAGGTGGCGATGGCGTTGCCGAGCGGGTAGATCATGTACAGGCCGGGCCGTTCGCCGGCGATCTGCCCGCCCAGGATCAGCGTCGACTGCACGTTGACGCCGCTGTGCTGGGATTGCTCGGAGAGCTTGATCTGGCTGGAGCTCAGCACTTCGCCGACGTACTCGGCGACCTCGAACAGGTGCCGGAAGGTGCGCAGGCTGCGCGGCGCGTCGGGATCGTCGGCGTCGCGCTGCAGGCGCGAGAGGGTTAGCTGCGTGGTCGCCAGGTTGCCGGCCGACATCAGCGCGAACACCGCCTGTCCCGGATACTCGAACACATGCAGCTTGCGGTGCACGCGGACGTCGTCCAGCGAGGCGTTGGTGCGGGTGTCAGCGGCGAAGACCAGGCCTTCGTCCACTTCGATGCCGACGCAATAAGTCATGACGATGCCGAAACCGGGTGCGTCTTGATTCTATGCGGGGTGGCTCGGGCTTGGCTAGCCGTTGACGCTCGCGGCCGCGGCGTGCGCGAATAGCGCATGACCACCGTGCTCCTGAGCCTGGGCAGCAATCTGCGCCCGCATCACCACCTGGCCGCGGCGATCGCGGCGCTGCGCCGGCAGTTCGGCGCGATCGCGGTGTCGCCGACCTATCGCACCGCCGCGGTCGGTTTCGACGGGCCGGCGTTCCTGAACAACGCGGTGGCGCTACAGACCGATTGGGAGCTGGCGCCCCTGGATGCCTGGCTGCATGCGCTGGAGGATGCGCACGGCCGCGACCGCAGCGGCCCGCGTTTCAGCGACCGGACCCTGGACATCGACGTGGTGTTCTACGGCGACCGCATCGTCGAAGGCCCCGGCCACCTGCGCATCCCGCGCCCCGAACTGCGCCACGCCTTCGTGCTCAAGCCGCTGGCCGACATCGCCGCGGACTTCGTCGACCCGGTCAGCGGCCAACGCCTGGGCGCGCTGTGGCAGGCGCATGCGGAGCATGGGACGGCGTTCGAGGTGGTGGCGCTGGATGATGAAGCCGGGAATGGGGAATCGGGAGTGGGGAATCGGTAGAGCTGGGTGCCGGGCCGATCGTCGCGCTGTCATGGCGCGGCTGGCGTGGCTCTTAGCAATGGCTGAAAGCAGGTCGCGCTTGCCGATTCCCCATTCCCCGTTCCCAGCCTT
>JBEVKG010000287.1:0-4578 GCA_040509765.1 Xanthomonas sp. | reverse complement strand
CAGCCGCGACGGGCGTTCTCGGTAAAGCCCCGTCGCGGCTGAAGCCGCTCCTACAGGACAAGCTGCCATGGCAACACCTTCGGTCGCTCCAGCGTCGGAAGCGCGCATCGAACAAACGCGCCGCAACGCGTCGCGCTGCGACCAAAGACAGCGTGCAGGCGGCAAGCGCCGGGCGCGTGGCGACGCCCTCGGCACTCGGGCGCCTCAGAACTGTTGCGGCGCGGCGGCGGGGCGCCCGAGCAGATAGCCCTGCCCGTAATCGCAGCCCAGTTCGCGCAGGGTCGCCAGTTGCTGTTCGGTCTCGATGCCTTCGCCCACCGTCCCGATGCCCAGCGTACTGGCCAGGGCGAGAATGCCGCGCACCAGCGCGTGGCTGCCGGTGCCGCCCTCGTCCTGCAGGCCGGCGACGAAGCTCTGGTCGATCTTCAGCACCGAAATCGGGAAGCGGTGCAGATAGGACAGCGCCGAGAAGCCGGTGCCGAAGTCGTCCAGCTGCGCCAGCACGCCGCGCTCGCGCAGCGCCTGCAGGATGGTCAGGGTGCGCGGGGCGTCGTCGAGCAGCGCCACCTCGGTGATCTCCACGCGCAGGCGGCGCGGATCGGCGCCGGCGGTGTCGATCAGCCCGAACAGCCGCTCGGTGAAATCCGGCGACCGGAAATGGCGCGGCGAGACGTTGACCGAGACGTAGCCGCCCTCGCTCTGCGCCAGGCGCCGGATCACCTGCGCGTACAGCAGCCAGTCCACCTGCTCGATCAGGCCGCTCTCCTCGCCCAGATCGATGAACTGGCTCGGCACCAGCAGCCCGCGGCTCTCGTGGCGCCAGCGCAACAGCGCTTCGTGGCCGATCACCTCGCCGTCGCACAGGCGCACGATCGGCTGGTAGAACGGCTCGAAGTCGCGGCTGTTGATCGCGCGGCGCAGGTCCGCCTCCAGGTCGAGACTGCGCAGCGCCGCCTCGCGCATGGCCTCGTCGAACACCACGCAGCGGTCCTGGGTCTGCGCCTTGGCCCGGTACATCGCCGCGTCGGCGTCGCGCAGCATCTCCTCGCCGTTGTGGTAGCGCGGATGCCAGGCGGCGATGCCCAGGCTGCCGGACGGGAACAGTTCGCGGCCAGCCACCCACATCGGCTGGCCGAGCACGTGCAGCAGGCGCCGGGCCAGCTCGCGCGCGCCGTCCAGGCCGTGCTCGCATGGCGTCAGCACCGCGAACTCGTCGCCGCCCAGCCGCGCCACCACGTCCTGGCCGCGGATCGTGGAAACGATGCGCTTGGCCACCTGCACCAGCATCTCGTCGCCGGCGGCGTGGCCGATGCTGTCGTTGACCAGCTTGAACCGGTCCAGATCCAGGAACAGCACGGCGAAGGTCCTGCCGCCGCCGCGCGAACGCGAGATCGCCTCGCTGAGCCGGTCCAGCAGATGCGAGCGGTTCGGCAACCCGGTCAGCGCATCGTGCAGCGCCTGGTGGGTCAGGCGCTGCTCGGCGCGCCAGCGTTCGGCGATCTGCGCCAGCAACTGCTCGTTGACCTCGGCCAGCTCCCGGGTGCGCTCTTCCACGCGCTGCTCCAGTTCCGCATGCGCCAGGCGCAGCCGTTCCTGCGCGCGCTGTCGCGCCAGGCCGCTGCCGACGTTGTGCGCGACGAAGGTCAGCAGGCGCTGGTCGTGGTCGGTGAAACGCACCTTGGCGATGTAGCTCTGCACCACGATCGCGCCGATCACCTCGCCTTCGTCGAACAGCGGCACGCCCAGCCAGCTGTAGGGGCGCTGGCCGTACTCCTGCACCTCGCCCTGCGCCAGCAAGGCATCGATATCGGGAAGTTCGAGCAACTGCGGACGCCGTACCCGCATCACGTATTCGGTCAGTCCACGGCCGCGGCGCCGTTGCGGCCGATACGGCGTGAACTCGTCTACCGAATACACGAACTCCAGCATCGTGTCGTCGTCGGCCAGCAGCGCGATGTACAGGTTGCGGGCGTCGATCAGCCCGCCAACGATGGCATGTACCTCGGTGTAGAACTGCTGCAGGCTCTCCGAACGGATCGCCAGCTCGGCGATGCGGAACAGCGCCAGTTGCAGCGTCTCGGCGCGCTTGCGCTCCTGGATCTCGTCCTGCAGGTCGCGGTTGGCGCGCTGCAGTTCCTGGGTGCGCAGGTGCACGCGCCGCTCCAGCTGCACCTGCGCATGGCGCCGGTCCATCGCGGTCTGCACGTGCTGCGCCACGTAGGCCAGCAGCGCGCGGTCGGCATCGGTGTAGCGCAACGCGTAGTCGTAGTTCTGCACCACGATGGCCCCGCACACGCGGCCCTCGCGCAGCATCGGCACCCCCAGCCAGTCGCGGCTCTCCGGGCCTTGTTCGGCGTTGTAGCCCACCTGCAGGCGTTCGCGCACCTGCTCCGACGGCCCGCGCACCGCGCGGCCGTGGCGCAGCAGGCCCACGGTGAGGCTGTGCGGCATGTCGCGCAGGAAGTAGGTCTGTTCCGGATCGGCGACGAAATCGTCGTGGCGATCGGAGAAGTACAGGAAGCGCATGCTCTGCTGGTCTTCGTCGTACTCGACGATGTAGCAGTTCTCCGCGTACATCAGCGATTCCAGCACGGCATGCACGCGCTGCAGCATCTGGCTCATTTCCAGATCGGCGCCGGCCAGGTCGGCGATCTCGTACAGCGCCTGCTGCAGTTGTTTGGATTTCTCCAGGCCTTCGATGCGCGCGCGCATGCGCTCGGTGTCGAGCAGGTTCAGGCCGAACGCGACCGCGGCCTCGCACCAGCCCGCGCGTTGCGCCGCGTCCAGGTGCTGCGCCACCTGCGCGCCGATGGCCACGCAGGCGCCCTCGGCGGTGCGGTGCACGTGCAGCACGGCCGGTGCGGTCGACGGCAGCGGCGCGGTGTCGGCCAGCGCCTGCGCGACCAGCGCCTGCAGCCACGCCGGCGCCTCCGCGCTGGCGCCGTGGAGGCGGCCGACCACGCCGTCGCCGCAGCCGATCGCCACGGCGCTGCCGGGCGGCAACAGGCCGCACAAGGCCTGCGCCGCACGGGCGGGCGCATGGCCGCCGGACGAGTCTTCGCGGACGGTGGCGGACGAATTGAACAGCATCGACGACAACTCCTGCAGGGCCCCCCGGAACCGCTCCACGCTCGCCCTTCACATCAGCATACCCGTTGCATGCATCGATCGACGCTCGATCGACCCCGAAGGACCGAGCGAGGCGTTTGTCTACCCATGCTGTCCGAACTTCCGCCCTCGGCGCCGCCTTCCCGGTCCCCGCCTCCCGACTATGCGCCGGCCCGGCGAACGCTTAGGCTTGCCGCCGTGGACGCCCCGGTCGAAGCGAGCGACGAAGCCCTGATGCTGGCCTACGCGGCCGGCGATGCGCGTGCGTTCGAGACCTTGTACCTGCGCCATCGCGGCCGCCTGTACCAGTACCTGCTGCGACAGCTGCGCGACCGCGCGCTGGCCGAAGAACTGTTCCAGGACGTGTGGCAGCGGGTGATCGCCGCACGCCTGGACTGGCAGCCGCAGGCCGCGTTCACCACCTGGCTGTTGCGCATCGCCCACAATCGGCTCGGCGACCATTGGCGCGCGGCCAAACACCGCCCGCCGGCGCCGGCCGACGCCGACCTGCGCACCGCGCGCGTGCAGGACCCCGACACCCCGGAGCGGCAGTTGTCCGCCTTCGAACAACGGCGCCAGCTGCAACTGGCCCTGGATGCGCTTCCCGAGGAGCAACGCGACGTGCTGCTGCTGCGCCTGGAGCAGGAATTGAGCCTGGACGAGATCGGGCAGATCACCGGCGTCGGCCGCGAGACGGTCAAGTCGCGGCTGCGCTATGCGATGGACAAACTGCGCGCGAGGCTGGGCGGATGAGCGCCGACGAACCGCTGACCCCGGAAGAGCGCGCGCTCGCCGAACGGCTGCGCCAGGGCCGGCAGGCACTGCCGCCGCCGGCGCTGGATGCGGCGATCCTGGCGGCCGCGCGCGCGGTGGTCGCCCCCGGTGCCGACGAAGTCGCGGAGTATCCCAGCAGCGCCGCAGAAAGGGCGCGGATGCAGACCGCCGCACCGACGCCCACGCCGCTACCGGTACCGGTACCAGCGGCGGCGACCGCCCTGCCGGCAACGCCGCCCGCCGCGCCGCCCCCCGCGCCGCGCGCCGCACCGCGCTCGCGCTGGCCCACCTGGCTCGGCCTCGCTGCCTCGCTGGTGCTGGTGGCCGGCATTGCCTGGCGTGCGCGCCCGCCGGCGCCCTCTGCGCCGGCACCTGCACCGGCAGCCGCTCCCGCCAGCGACGCCGCGCCTGCGTCCGTCGCATCGCCGGCACCGCCTTCCGCGGAGCCGGCGGCGGATGCCGCCACGTCGGCAGCACCGAAGACAGCAGCACCCGCCCCTGCAGCCTCGGCGCGCATGGCAGCGCAGGCGCCTGCCGCACCACCGCCGGAGCGTGCATCGCAGGCGCTGGCAAGCACGCCGGCGCCCGCGAAGCGCCTGTCCCCTCCCGCGCCAGCAGCGGTGGCGGCCCCCGCTGCGCCGCCGGCTGCGTCGCCGCCGGC
The DNA here is from genome assembly GCA_040509765.1 of Xanthomonas sp. GTDB lineage: Bacteria > Pseudomonadota > Gammaproteobacteria > Xanthomonadales > Xanthomonadaceae > Xanthomonas_A. The sequence continues at coordinate 35 of JBEVKG010000287.1, read as the reverse complement.
GCCGGCAATCGCGGCGGAGAGCAGCGAGCCGTCCC
>JBEVKG010000286.1:0-5205 GCA_040509765.1 Xanthomonas sp. | reverse complement strand
TCCTGGCGCATCATCCGCGGGTTCAAGCGCGCAGGATTGAAGATGTTCGCGTAGTAGGTGCGCCAGAGGTCCTCGCCGCCATCGAACGCGGGCGCATCGTCCGGAGCCCCGCCCGGCCCGAAGCTCAGGGCCTCGCCATCCCACAGCGCACTGTCCTCCGGAGTCAGGATCGCCCAGCGCATGCCGGCGAAGCGGCGCGCGAAGAACGGCGCCACGCGATCGACGATGTGGTGTTCCGGCTCGAACCAGGCGATGTACGCCTCCTGCTCGCCCGGCACCTCGCGAAAGCGCACGAACGCCTTCATCTTGTGGCTGTCGCGGCGCACGGCCTGCGCCCATTGCTGCGCACGGTGCACGTCGGCATCGGTGACCCGCTGCAGCAGCGCGCGCTCGCCGCCGGCGATGCGCCACAGCAGGCGGTACAGCAGCGCATGCCGCTGCGGATCGCGATGGCACAGCACCGCGCCGGCCAGCGCCAGGAACTCCGCCGATACCCGCGGCGCCGGCAGCTGCGCCGGCAGCGTCGCGACGTCGGTCCCGACGAGCAGACCGCCCTGCGCATCGCCATCCCAGGCCAGCGTCTCCGGCGCCACCTGCGCACACCACGCCGCGCGCGCCACCGCCCGCCACGCCTCCAGGCTCCACGGCGGCACCACCTCAGCCTGGAACACGGCCCGCTCCACGTATCAGCTCACCGAAGCGAATGCAGAACACCGCAACACAACAGCCAACACAGCATCCGCAACCACCGCCGCACCTGCAGATGTTGCTGTTGCTGTTGCTGTTGCTCGTGATGTTGCTTTTAAAACTTCCCGCCTTAAAGCGAGCCGAGCACCGGAGTGGCGAGCGGCCGAAGAGGCGCCCTTGTTTGAGCGAAGCGAGTTTGGACGCCGTGCCGCTCGCCGCGAGGAGCGCAGGGGACCGGTGCGGCCGTATCGCACCGACTCGTGTCAGGCGGGAGCGGTTTTGGTGACTTTTGCCAAGACAAAAGTCACTCGCGCCCGTAGGCGCGAAAGCCTTTGCTCTTGCAGTTGCAGTTGCAGTTGCAGTTGCCGTTGCCGTTGCAGTTGCCGTTGCAGTTGCCGTTGCCGTTGCCGTTGCCGTTGCCGTTGCAGCAAGCATGGCAACGCCCCACCCCACCGCGTCAATCAAACAAGCCCCCCTGCCGCGGTGCCGGCGCCAACTGCGCGCGCAGCCGCTGCGGATCGTCCAGCCGCTGTCGCGGATGGTGGTCGAGCACACTGACGAACGGCAGCAACTTCTTCAGCGGCACCCGCAGCCGCGCCAGATCCTCGACCCGCAGCCGCGCATGCCGGCGCGCCAGCAGCAGCCGCTCGACATTGCGCGTGCCCAGCCCCGGCACGCGCAGCAGCAGCTCGCGCGCGGCGGTGTTGAGATCCACCGGAAACCGCTCGGGGTTGCGCAGCGCCCAGGCCAGCTTGGGGTCCACGTCCAGATCGAGCATGCCGCTGGCCGTGGGCGGGGCGATCTCCTCCACCGAGAAATCGTAGAACCGCAGCAGCCAGTCGGCCTGGTACAGGCGGTGCTCGCGCTGCAGCGGCGGCGCCTGCAGCGGCAGCTTGCTGGAGGCGTCGGGAATCGGGCTGAACGCGGAGTAATAGACCCGGCGCAGGCGATAGTTGCCGTAGAGATTGTGGCTGGTGTGCAGGATCGCGCGGTCGTCGGCGCCGTCGGCGCCGACGATCATCTGCGTGCTCTGTCCGGCCGGGGCGAAACGCGGCGGCTTGGCGCGCACCCGCGTCTCGGCCTTGCGCGCCTCCTTGCTCTCCTCGATGCGCCAGCGCAACTCGCCCATCGCCGCGCGGATGCCGCCGACGTTCTTCTCCGGCGCCAGTTGCGCCAGGCCGCGTTCGGTCGGCAACTCCACGTTGATGCTGAGCCGGTCGGCATAGCGGCCGGCGGCGGCGAGCAGCTCCGGCGCCGCGTCGGGAATGGTCTTGAGATGGATATAGCCGGCGAAGCGGTGCTCCTCGCGCAATTGCCGCGCCACGTCCACCAGTTGCTCCATGGTGTAGTCGCTGTTGCGGATGATGCCGCTGGAGAGGAACAGCCCTTCGATGTAGTTGCGCTTGTAGAAATCCAGGGTCAGCTTGACCACTTCGGCCGGGGTGAAGCGCGCGCGGCGCACGTTGCTGGACACGCGGTTGACGCAGTACGCGCAGTCGAACACGCAGAAGTTGGTCAGCAGGATCTTCAGCAGCGACACGCAGCGCCCGTCGGGCGTGTACGAGTGGCAGATGCCCATGCCCTCGGTGCTGCCGATGCCGCCGCTGCGCAGCGAATGGCGCTTGTCGGCACCGCTGGAGGCGCAGGACGCGTCGTACTTGGCCGCGTCGGCAAGCACGGCGAGTTTTTCGAGGGTATTCACCGGCTGAAGATGCCGCGTCCGCGTCTCAAACGGTGAGACGCAGGGCGGCTACGGCCTTCACCGCAATGAACCGCTCAGGTCGCCCCGGGCGACGCGCCGGGGTCAGGCCGCCGCGCGCGCCGCGGCGCCGTCGAAGCGATAGATGTCCATCGCCAGCAGCCCGGCATCGATGCCGGCGTCGATGCGCTGCGCGCCGAGCCCATCGGCACCGGCCGCGCCCATCGCCACGTAGATCGGCAGCCAGTGCTCGTCGGTGGGATGCGCACGTTCGGCGAACGGCGCCTGCCGACGGTAATCGAGCATCGCCGGCACGTCGTCGCGGCGCAACGCCTGCTCGGTCCACTCGATGAACGGCCGCACGTAGGGCACTTCCTTGCCGTCGGCGTAGCGGCCGAAGTCGTGCAGGTTGTGGGTGATGCTGCCCGAGCCGATCACCAGCACGCCGTCCTCGCGCAGCGGCGCCAGCGCCCGGCCCAGCGCCAGGTGATGCTCCGGCCCCAGTTCCGGCTGGATCGACAGCGGCACCACCGGGATGTCGGCCTGCGGATACAGCAGCGACAGCGGCACCCACACGCCGTGGTCCAGGCCGCGGCGCTCGTCCAGCACCGGCGCCAGCCCGGCCTGCGCCAGCAGGCCGGCAACCTGGTCGGCCAGTGCCGGCGCGCCCGGCGCCGGATACTGCATCGCGTACAGCGCCTGCGGGAAGCCGCCGAAGTCGTGGATGGTCTGCGGCTGCGCCGCGGCGCCGACCAAGGGCCGCCGGCCCAGCCAGTGCGCCGAGGCCAGCACGATGGCGCGCGGCCGCGGCAGCGTCGCCGCCAACTGCGCCAGGCGGGTGCCGACCAGGCCGGGCTGCAGCGCGGTCATCGGCGAACCGTGCGAGATGTACAGGGAGGGCAGACGCGACATGACAGGTCTCCGGAAAGGACAGGAAGCGCCGCGCTCAGCGCGTGCGCAACGCGAAGCGGCCGTCGCCGATCAGGAACAGCACCGCCAGCGCCAGCGCCCAGAACGCCGGGTATTCCCAGCCGCCGCCGGGATTGGCGAAGCCGAAGCCGTTGGCGCCGTGCACGCTGACGATGGTGCCGAGCAGCAGCGGAATGCCGAGCAGTCCGACCCAGCGCGCATAGACGCCCAGCAGCAAGGCCGCGGCGAGGGTGAACTCCAGCGCCATGGCCACATATCCCAGCGCACCGGGCAACCCGAGCGACACGAAGTAGGCGGCGGTGCCGGCCGGGGTGAACACCAGCAGCTTGGTCAGCGCATGCACCAGGAACAGCGCGCCCAGCGCCAGGCGCAGCAGGGTGGCGCCGTAGGGCGCCAGCGGAGAAACGGGAGTGGACATGAGAGCGCTCCGGAACGGGCAGTGGGATGGGCCACGCTCGACAGGCTATTCCCACCTCCGTCGCGAATAAATTATCTTTATTCCGAAAATTAATTTCAGGATGCGCAACAATGGACACGCTCGATGCGATGCGGGTGTTTGTCGCCGTGGTCGACCGCAACGGCTTCAACGCCGCCGCCGACGCGCTGGGCATTTCCACGGCCAGCGTCACTCGCCAGGTGGCGTTCCTGGAACAGCGCCTGGGTTCGCGCCTGCTCAACCGCACCACCCGCCGGGTCAGCCCGAGCAGCGTCGGCGCCGCCTACTACCAGCGCTGCCAGCTGTTGCTGGCCGAGTTCGACGACATGGAGGCGGCGGTCGGCGAGCAGGCGCTGACCCCCTCCGGCACGCTGCGGATCAACGCACCGTTCAGTTTCAGCGTCGCCCGACTCGGGCCGCGCCTGGCCGGCTACAGCGCGCGCTATCCGCAGGTCGCCCTCGATCTGTCCCTGTCCGACCGCCTGGTGGACATCGTCGAGGAGGGCTACGACCTGGCGATCCGCATCACCCGCCAGGTGGCGCCGACGCTGATCGCGCGCAAGCTCGGCGAGGTGCAGGCGTTCCTGTGCGCGTCACCGGCCTACCTGGCGCGCGCCGGCGCCCCGCTGCTGGCGGCCGACCTGGCCGGCCACGCCTTCCTCAGCTACAGCTACGTGCAGGACGACCTGACCCTGCACGGCCCCGACGGCGCGATCCAGGTGCGGGTGGCCGGCACCCTGCGCGCCAACTGCGGCGACGTGCTGCGCGAGGCGGCCATCGCCGGCATGGGCATCACCGTGCAGCCGGACTTCATGGCCGAGGCGGCGCTGGAGGACGGCCGCCTGGTGCGGGTGCTGCCCGACCACGAACTCGGGCCGATCGGCGTGTACGCGGTGTACGCCAACCGCAGCCACCTGGCGCCGAAGGTGCGCAGCTTCATCGACTATCTGGTCGAGGTCGGCATCGACCGCACGATGCGCTCCCCGGCCGAGAGCTGAACCGCGGCGCGCGGGTCGGACACAACATCCCGCCGATGGCGCTGATCGGGGCGGCTGCGCATGCGCACAATGCCCGCGCTTTCCCCCTCACCCTCAGGAGTCCGCTTATGAGCAAGATCGCGATCGTCTACTTCAGCGGCTACGGCCACACCGTCAAGCAGGCCGAGGCCGTGCACGCCGGCGCCGCCAGCGTCGGCGAGGCCACGCTGTACCGCATCGACCAGGACGGCAACCTGCCCGACGGCGCCTGGGAGGCGATCGGCCAGGCCGACGCCATCATCTACGGCAGCCCGACCTACATGGGCGGCCCCGCCTGGCAGTTCAAGAAGTTCGCCGACGCCAGCTCCAAGCCGTGGTTCGCGCAGGCCTGGAAGGACAAGATCGCCGCCGGCTTCACCCACTCGGCCTCGGTCAACGGCGAAAAGTTCGCCACCATCGAATACTTCTGGACCCTG
>JBEVKG010000285.1:0-6873 GCA_040509765.1 Xanthomonas sp. | reverse complement strand
GGGGGGGGGGGGGGGGGCGGCGGGGCGGGCGCCCCCCCCCCCCCCTCGGGGGGGCGCCGGTGTGTGGGGCGGGGCGACCCCCCCGACGCGAGGTGTCTACAGGGCAGGGGCTTCGCTGGACGCGGTTGCAGCGGCTTTCACCCGGGCACGCGTCGGGTGTGGCTGAAGCACGCTGTCGCGCGTTGGATCGCTGGTCGACGTCGCTAGGGAAAGCGGCCTCGCGACTACGCCGAAGCGGCACGCACGTTCTAGACTGCATGCATCATCGTGGGGGCTCGCCTTTGGTTTCCAGTTGGATCCTGCTGCTGGTGTCGGTCGGCTATGCGGCGCTGCTGTTCGCGGTGGCGTGGTGGGGCGACCGCCGTCCACTGTATCCGGAGCGGCCGTGGCTGCGACCGGCGGTGTACAGCCTGGCGCTGGCCGTGTACTGCTCGTCGTGGACGTTCTACGGCGCGGTCGGCAGTGCGGTGCGCAACGGTGCCGGCTACCTGCCGATCTATCTGGGTCCATTGCTGATGCTGCTGTTCGGCTGGCGCATCGTCGAGCGCCTGGCGCTGATCGCGCGCAGCGAGAACACCGTGTCCATCGCCGACTTCATCTCCTCGCGCTACGGCCGCTCGCGGCGCCTGGCCGCGCTGGTGGCGGTGATCGCCCTGGTCGGCGTGGTGCCGTACCTGGCGCTGCAGTACAAGGCGGTGGCGATGAGCCTGCAGGTGCTCAGCGGCCAGTCCAGCGCCGGCGCCCCGTTCTACGCCGACCCGGCGCTGTACGTGGCGTTGGGAATGGCGCTGTTCGCCACCTTGTTCGGTACCCGCCAGGTCGATGCCACCGAGCACCATCACGGCATGATGCTGGCGATCGCGCTGGAGTCGGTGGTCAAGCTGCTGGCGATGGTGGCGGTGGGCGTGTTCGCCTATGTGTGGCTGTCCGCGCGCGACGGTGGCCAGGTGCTGCAGTCGGCGCGCACGCTGTTCCAGAACACCCCGCCGGTAGGCTTCATCTCGCAGACCCTGCTCAGCTTCCTGGCGCTGGTGTGCCTGCCGCGGCAGTTCCACGTGGCGGTGGTGGAGTGCAGCGACATCGGCGACATCCGCAAGGCGCGCTGGCTGTTCGGCCTGTACCTGGTGCTGATCTCGGCGATGGTGGTGCCGATCGCCGCGGCCGGCATCGCGCTGTTCGGCGGCGGCGACGTGGCCGACGACAGCATCGTGCTGGCGCTGCCGCTGGCCGAAAGCCGCACCGCGCTGGCGCTGGTCGCCTACGTGGGCGGGTTCTCCGCCGCCACCGGCATGGTCATCGTTTCCAGCATCGCGCTGGCGACGATGATCAGCAACGACCTGGTGATGCCGGTGCTGCTGCGTCGCCGCGGGCACCAGGCGGCCGGCGCCGACGTGGCCTCGAAGGTGCTGTGGATCCGCCGCCTGGCGATCCTGCTGCTGGCGCTGATCGCCTACGGCTACTACCGCAGCAGCAGCAACGACACGACCCTGGCCTCCTACGGACTGATGGCCTTCGCCGCGGTGGCGCAGTTCGCGCCCGGGGTGATCGGCGGGCTTTACTGGCGTGGCGCCAGCCGCAAGGGCGTGGAGACCGGCATGGTGCTCGGTTTCGCCACCTGGATCTACACGCTGCTGCTGCCGGCACTGACCCAGGCCGGTTGGCTGGCGCCGGCCTGGCTGCTGGACGGTCCGTTCGGCATCTCCTGGCTGCGCCCGCAGCAGCTGTTCGGCATGAGCGGCTGGGATCCGCTGGCGCACGGCACGTTCTGGTCGCTGCTGGTCAACGTCGGCACGATGATGCTGGTGTCGGCGCGCTGGCGCCCGGGCCTGGACGAGCGCCTGCGCGCGGCACCGTTCCTGGAGCCGTACTCGCAGCGTCCGGCGGTGGCCGGCGACTGGCTCGGGCAGGTGCGCGTGGTCGATCTGCAGGCATTGGCCGAGCGCATGGTCGGCGAGCGTCATGCCCGCCGCGCCTTCGCCGAGCAGGCACAGCTGCTCGGCCGCGAGCCGCAACCCAACGCCGTGGCCGACCGTGTCTGGGTGCAGTTCACCGAGCGCCTGCTCGCCGCCTCGATCGGCGCGGCCTCCGCGCGCCTGGTGCTGACCAGCCTGCTGCGCGGCTCGGGCATGGACCTGGGCGAGGTGGTGGCGGTGCTCGACGAGGCGGGGCAGGAACTGCGCTTCAACCGCGAGATCCTCTCCACCACGCTGGAGAACATCAGCGCCGGGGTCAGCGTGGTCGATCCGGCGATGCGCCTGACCGCGTGGAACCGCCGCTATCAGCAGATGTTCGGCTATCCCGACGGCATGCTCTACGTCGGCCGGCCGGTCGCCGACCTGATCCGCTACAACGCCGAGCGCGGCGAACTGGGCGGCGGCCAGGTGGAGGACCAGATCGCCCGCCGCATCGCGCACATGCGCGCCGGCACCCCGCACGTGTTCGAACGCACCCGCAGCGACGGCAAGGTGATCGAGATGCGCGGCCAGCCGCTGCCCGGCGGCGGCTACGTCACCAGCTACAACGACATCACCGACTACAAGCGCGCCGAGCAGGCGCTGCTCGAAGCCAACGAGACCCTGGAGCAGCGCGTGGCCGACCGCTCGCGCGAGGCCGAGCTGGCGCAGCAGTCCAAGACCCGCTTCCTGGCCGCGATCAGCCACGACGTGCTGCAGCCGCTCAACGCCGCGCGGCTGTTCGCCTCGGCCTTGCGCGATGCGCACCAGAACGAGGAGCAGCGGCATCTGGCCGAGCGCGTGGACGCCTCGCTGCGCGCGGCCGAGGAACTGCTCGACGGCCTGCTCGACGTGTCGCGGCTGGATGCCGGCGGCCTGCGCCCGACCATCGAGGATGTGGATGCCGGCCTGCTGCTGCGCGAGCTGGCCGCGCAGTACAGCCCGATCGCCGCCGGCCGCGGCCTGCGCCTGCACGTGCATGCGCGGCCGCTGTGGGTGCGCAGCGATCGCCGGCTGCTGCGCCGGGTGCTGCAGAACTTCCTCGCCAACGCGCTGCGCTACACCCGCCAGGGCCGCATCGTGCTGGGCATGCGCCGCCGCGGCGCGGCGCTGGAACTGCAGGTCTGGGACACCGGCCCCGGCATCCCGCCGCACCACATGCAGCAGATCTTCGACGAGTTCCAGCGCTACCAGCAGCCGTTCGACTGGGGCGAGCAGGGCCTGGGCCTGGGCCTGTCGATCTGCCAGCGCATCTCGCGCCTGCTCGGCCACGACCTGGATGCGCGCAGCCGTGTCGGCCACGGCAGCATGTTCTCCATCACCGTGCCGCGGGCGGCGCCGCCGCCGCAGGCGCAGCAACGCCCGCCGCGTGCGGCGGCGGCGGCCGACTCGCTGGCCGGGCTGCGCGTGCTGTGCGTGGACAACGACCAGGAAATCCTCGACGGCATGCGCGCGCTGCTGGGCCGCTGGCAGGTGGAGGTGATCTGCGCCAGCACCGTCGACGAGGCGCTGGCGCAGGCCGCACGCGCGCCGCACGTGATGCTGGTCGATTACCACCTGCACGATCGCCTCGACGGCCTGGAGACCCTGGACGCGCTGCGCGCGGCGATGCCCGGGCCGGTGGCCGGGGCGCTGCTCACTGCCGACGGCCGCGACGAACTGAAGCTGCAGGCGCGCGAGCGCGGCTACCGGCTGCTGACCAAGCCGGTCAAACCGGCCTCGCTGCGCGCCTTCCTCACCGCCTACCACGATCCGATCTAGGGACGCCTCGTGTTTTGTAACGGCAATGTGTGCGTTGTGTGGCGGGCAACGTCGCGGCCGGCATGGCGCACGGCGCGGGCGGGCGGCTAAGGTGGCGGACCGCCCACCACCCGCCTGCGCATGAGCTCCCTGGACGACACCGCGATCCCTTCGCTCCCGGACCTGCTGGCGGCGCTGGAGGCCGGCCAGGCGCAGACGCTCGAACGCGGTGCCCGCGCCTACCTGCGGCAGCGCCCCGACGATGTCCTGGCCAGCAGTCTGCTGGCGATGAGCCTGCAGATGCAGGGCCAGCCGGCACCGGCCGCGGCGATGTACCGCACGCTGGCCGAGCGCGAGCCGCACGAGGTGGCGCACTGGAACAACCTGGGGACGGCGTTGCGCGAGGCCGGCCAACCCGGCCCGGCGGGCGAGGCCTATCTGCGCGCCCGCGCGCTGGCGCCGGACGACCCGCTGCCGCACCACAACCTGGGCCTGCTGGCGATGGACGCCGGCGACTACGCCGCGGCCCGCGAACACCTGCTCGATGCGCATGCGCTGGCGCCGCAGGCGCCGCCGCTGTGCGTGCACGCGGCGATGGCCTGCCACGAATGCGGCGACTTCCAGCGCGTGCAGGCGCTGATCGCCGACTGGCGGCAGTGGCCGCCGCTGGATCCGGATACCACCGTGGAACTGGCCTGGCTGCTGTCGCAGGACGGCCAGACCGATGCCGCCTGCGACCTGCTGCGCGATTGCGCCGAGGGTCGCATGGCGCAGCCGGCGCGGGCCTGGTCGCGGCTGGTGCTGGTGCTCGAACGCGCCAACCGGCTGCCGCAGGCGCGCGAGGCCGCCGCGCAGCTGCCGCCGCCGGAGCGGATCGACGACCCCGATGTGCGCCAGGACGCCAGCAATGCGCTGGCGGTGCTGGCCATGCGCGACGGCCACTGGGAACGGGCACATGCGCTGCTGCGCGGGCTGCTGGCCGACGGCAGCGCGGTCGACCGGCGCAAGCAGAGCAACCTGTTCTTCGCCCTGGCACGGGTCTGCGACCGCCTGGGCCGTTATGACGAAGCGCTGGACGCCTGCGCGCAGGGCCATGCCGGTCAGGTCGATGGCCTGGCCGCCCTGGTGCCGGAACTGGCGGCGGCGGACGCGCCGCCGTTGCCGGTCGCGCGGGCTCGCTGGGATCCGGCGCGCTACGCCGCGGCGCAGCCGGTGTCGGCCCCGCCCATGGCCGACTCGCCGATCTTCGTGGTCGGCTTCCCGCGCTCGGGCACCACCTTGCTGGAGCAGATGCTCGACGCCCATCCGCAGTTGGTCGCGATGGACGAGCGGCCGTTCCTGCAAGGCCTGGCCGACCGCCTGGAGGCGCGCGGCGTGGCCTGGCCGGACGGACTGGGCGAGCTCGACGATGCCGCCTGCGCCGATCTGCGCGCCGAGTACTGGCACGCCGTGCGCGGGGTGGTGCAGCTGCAGCCGGGCCAGCGCCTGGTCGACAAGAACCCGCTGAACCTGCTGCGCCTGCCGCTGATCCGGCGCCTGTTCCCGGAGGCGCCGGTGATCCTGGCGCTGCGCCATCCCTGCGATGTGCTGCTGAGCTGCTACATGCAGGCGTTCCGCTCGCCGGCCTTCGCCCTGCTCTGCGCCAGCCTGCCGCGGCTGGCCCGCGGCTATGCCGATGCGATGGACTTCTGGCTCTACCACGCCGCCTTGCTGCAGCCGCGCGCGCTGGAGCTGCGCTACGAGGACCTGGTGGCCGATCCGCAGGCGCAGGTGGCGCGCCTGGGGCAGTTCCTGCAACTGGAGCAGCCGGAGCGGCTGCTGGAGTTCCAGCGGCACGCGCGGGCCAAGGGCTTCATCAGCACGCCCAGCTACGCACAGGTGGTGGAAGGCATCAATCGCCAGGCGCTGGACCGCTGGCACGCCTACCGCGACGCCTTCGCGCCGGTACTGCCGGCACTGCAACCGTTCCTGCAGCGCTGGGATTACCGCGTCGCCTGAGCGTTGCGTGTTGTCTGAACCGTTCCCGTCTGCCGGTTGAACGGCAAAAACGCCGCGTGCACGACACCCCGCTGCAACGGGGTTTTTGTCAGCCACTGGCGCACGTTGGCACACCGAAACAACACCCTTCTTATAAAAAACTAACAAGTGCCTGACGGTCCTGTAATGGATCGCTGGCCCGAGGCATCCATTCCACCCGCCGCGCGTCCCCGCGCCCGGGACGGTTCGCGCCTGCGTGCAGCGCCGGCGCTTGTCGCACATCACATGAGGTCTTCCCGATGTCCGTAGCAAAGAACAGACTCGCTCACGCCGTTTGCCTGGCCATGGCGACGCTTCCCGCCACGCTCTATGCGCAGAGCGCCACGCCGGCCGCGTCCGCCTCGGGCGACGCACCGGTGACCCTGGACAAGCTCACCGTCACCGGTTCGCTGGTGCGGCGCGTGGACGTGGAGACCGCCAGCCCGGTCGCCGTGGTCGACCGCCAGCAGATCCAGCAGAGCGGCAAGCAGACCCTGGGCGACCTGCTGCAGGCGCTGCCAGGCATCGCCGGCGCCGCGACCAACCCGCAGGTCAACAACGGCGGCGGCGACGGCGCCTCGACCATCTCGCTGCGCGGCCTCGGCGACGAGCGCACGCTGATCCTGATCGACGGCCACCGCATCCAGAACAACGACGTCAACTCGATCCCGGCCAACATGATCGACCACGTCGAAGTGCTGAAGGTCGGCGCCTCGGCGATGTACGGCTCCGACGCCATCGGCGGCGTGGTCAACTTCATCCTGCGCAAGAACTTCGAAGGCGGCGAAGTCTCCGCCAACTACGGCCAGACCAGCCGCGGCGACGGCGAGCGCCAGGGCGGCAGCTTCACCTTCGGCAAGACCTGGGACCGCGGCAACGTCGTGGTCGGCCTGGACTACAACAAGCAGAAGGAAGTCTCCACCGCCAACCGCGCGTTCTCCAAGTACGCGATGTACCTGTCCAGCGGCAGCGTCTACAAGGGCGGCTCCGCACGTACGCCGACCGGCTACTACAAGCTGCCGGCGGCGACCCTGGCGGCCAACGGCTGCGCCACCGACGGCGCGTTGACCGGCAACGGCAGCGGCGGCTACAAGTGCTACAGCGCCTCGGCCGATTCGTACAACTACGAGGCGGAGAACCTGCTGCTGACCCCGCAGCAGCGCGT
>JBEVKG010000284.1:0-47637 GCA_040509765.1 Xanthomonas sp. | reverse complement strand
TGCCCTGGACGCGATCGGCAGCCAGGCGGCATCGGCCGCGGCCGGATCGGCGGCGACCGGTCCATCGCTGCGCTGCACCGCGCCGCTGACCGGATGCAGCAGCGCCTGCAGGCGCCAGCCGGTGTCCTGGCGGTGCAGGCTCGGCTGCAGCACGCGTTGCGCCGAGGCGAGCTTGCGCAGCGCCGCCACGTCCAGCGGCGCCTGGCCGGTGGGGTCGTACTGGCGCAGCGCCTGGCGGGTGCGCGCGTCGTCGACCACGGTCAGGGTTTCGCCGAGGCTGCCGCGCAGCCAGGCGCCGAGCGCCAGGCGCGGTTCGGCGCTGTCCGGGTCGCCGGCCAGCGGCAGGACCAGCAGGCGCGGCAGCGGTTGCACCGTCGCCACCGGCGGCGGGGCGCTGGCGCGTTGCGCATGCCAGTGCCAGGCCCCGGCGCCGAGCAGGGCGGCACCAGCCAGGGTCGCGGTCAGGCCCAGGCCGAGCCGGCGCCAGCGCCGGCGATCGCGCGGCAGTTGCCGGCGCTCGATCGCCACGATGACCTCGGCGGCGTGCTGCAGCCGGTCGCGCGGCTGCGGGCGCAGCAGCCGCTGCAGCAGCCGCACCAGCCAGCCGGGCACGTCCGCGCGCAGCCGGTCCACCGGCGGCGGCTCGCGCAGCATGCGCTGGGCCAGGGTCTCGGACAGGGTGCCGCCGGCGAACGGCACCTGCCCGGCGAGCATTTCGTAGAGGATCAGGCCCAGCGCGTAGAGGTCGCTGCGCGGGTCGAGCGCATCGCCGCGTGCCTGTTCCGGCGACAGGTAGGCGGGCGTGCCGATCACGTTGCCCAGGGTCGCGCCGAGGCCGCTGCTGGCCATCGAACAGGCCACGCCGAAGTCGCTGATCAGCGCCTCGCCGCCGCGCTGCAGCAGGATATTGGCCGGCTTGAGGTCGCGGTGCACGACGCCGCGCGCATGCGCCGCCTGCAGGCCGCGGGCGATGTCGCCGGCGATGCGCAAGGCGGTGTCCACGTCCAGCCGTTCCTCGCGCTGCAGCCGCGCCTCCAGCGACTCGCCCTCCACGTAGTCCATGCTGATCAGCCAGCGACCGGCGTGTTCGGCCAGGTCGTGGATCCGCACCACGTGCGGGCTGGACACCTGCCGCGCCAGCAGCAGTTCCTGGCGGAAGCGGGCGAACGCCTGCGGCCGCTGCGCCAGTTCCGGGCGCAGCAGCTTGATCGCCACCTCGATGCCCAGCGCCTGGTCGTGGGCCAGGTACACCAGGCCCATGCCGCCGATGCCGAGCAGGCGCTCGATGCGGAAGCGGCCGGCCAGCACGTCGCCCGGGGTCAGGCTTTCCTGCGCGTACAGGCCGGTGGCGGTGGCCGCGTCGCTCATGCCGGCCCCGGCTCCGCGCCGGTGTCGTGCAGCGCCTGGCGTGCGGCGATCCACAGCGCGGCGCGCTCGCAGAAGGCCTCGAGCAACTGCATGTCCAGTGCGCCGATGGCGCTGCCGGCACGGCGGCTGTCGGCATAGATCGCGCCGAGCACGCGCGCGCCGTCGTGCAGCGGCAGGCACAGGACGGTGCGCAGGCCAGCGGCGCAGACCGAGGCGCGCTCGGCCAGCCACGGCACGCCGCCGACATCGTGGGCCACGGTGGCCTGGCCATGGCACAGCGCGCGTTGCAGGGCGCCCTCGCTGCCGGCGAGACCGTGCTGCAGCGGTCGCGGCCCGGTGCCGTGGCTGGCCGCGATGCGCTGGCCGTGGGTGTCGGTCAGGACCAGCACGCCGCGTTCGGCCTGGGCCAGTTCGACCACCGCGTCCAGGCTGGCACCGAGCAGGTCGTCGAGTCCGCCGACCTGGGCGAGTCCCTGGGTGAGCGCGGTGGCGCGATCGCAGCGGGCGCGCTGGCGGCGCTCGGCCAGTTCCGCATCGGCGGCGCTGAGCGGGGCGAACTCGGCGTAGATGTCGCCGAAGCGCAGCCAGGTGGCGGTCTCCAGCGCGATCGGCGCGGCCACGCGCACCCCATCGCGGAAGCTGCCGTTCTTGCTGCCCAGGTCGTGCAAGTGCCAGTGGCCGTCGGGCTGCGGCTGCAGCCGCGCGTGCCAGCGCGACACCGAGGGGTGTTCCAGCGCCAGTGCGTTGTCCGCGGCGCGGCCGATCGCCAGCGTCTGCCCGGCGGCGAGCAGCAGCGTCGGCGCCGGCGCGTCGGGCAGGTAGGCGGTCAGGCGCGCGGGCATCGCGGCGTGCCCTCCGTCGCGGCGCGGGTGGCCGGTCCCGCAGCGCTCAAGGCGCGTAGAGACGTTGGTAGTCGATGGAGAAGCGCAGCGTCGCCGCGCCGGCCAGCAGTTCGCCGGCGGGGTTGCCCGCGCTCATGCCGGCGTTCCAGGTCTGCGCGATGCCGTGGCCGGCACGCGCCGACACCTGCTCGCGGAACCCGTCCAGCGCCACCGTGGCGGCGGTGTAGTCGGCGTTGGCCAGGGCGCTCTGCACGCTGTTGAGCATGCTCGCCAGCGGCGCCGCCTCGCTGGCGGGCAACGGCGCCACCAGCGCCTGCAGTCGGCTCAGCTTGGTGGCCACCACGTTGGCGGTCGGGCGCAGGTCGTGGAGCACGATGAACTGCGAGAAGCCCCCGGTGGTGCCGCGGGCGCGGACGCTGCCGGGTGCGATGTCGTCGGTGATGTCGCGGAAATCGCCGCCCTCCGGCGCCTTGAACAGGCGCAGGGTGCTGTCGGCGGTATAGGCCAGCGCATGCGTGTGCAGTTCCACATGCACGACCCGCCGGAACGACAGGCCGCCGCTCGGCGGCGGGGTCACCGTGATCAACAGCGGCAGTTGCGACGGCACCTGGCCGGCCTGCGTGCTGGGCAGGCGTGGCAGCAGCGCGGTGACCTGGGCCGGGGACAGCAGTTCAGCGCTCAGCCCCAGGTTGCCGGGGCTGAGGTCGCTGACGTTGTCGAACTCCAGCGTCAGTTCCGCCAGCGGGTGCGGACCGGCGCCGATCGTCGCCGTCGCCACGTTGCCGCTCACGTCCACCTGCACCGGCAGCGGTTGCGCGGCGAGCCCGCCGGACGCCGCCACGGCGCAGAACAGCAGGCAAACCCTTGCGAACATCTTGTGCATCTGAAACCCCCTGTTGCATGTGCCGGCACCGCGCACCGCACCCGCGTTCCGCCCGGCGACGCGGCGAGGCAGCGGCCTACGTCCCGATCATACCGCTCCGTACGGGCGATGCACGCGGTCCTGGGTGTTTCCACCCACGCGCGCTAGGGGCGATCCCGGATAGGCGCCGCCGTGCCGTCGCGTCAGGCTGCAGTCACCCGCCCGTCCCGGGCCACCAACCGGAGATTCCAGATGCCCATCCGTCGTCCCGCCCTCGCCATCGGCATTTGCGCCGTCCTCGCCAGTGGCGTCTTCGCCGGCGGCAAGGCCGAAGCCGCCGCGCATCTGGACAGCCTGCTGGAGTCCAAGCTGGCCAGCACGCCGCTGACCGACGAACTGCAGATCGTCATCACCTACAAGCAATCCAAGCCGGTCTCGGCGGCGCAGCTGACCGCCTTGCAGGCGCTGGGCATCACCCGTGGCGTCAGCATGCAGACCCTGCCGATCGCCGGCGCGCTGGCCACGCCCGAAGAGATCCTGGCGCTGGCCGAGCGCGACGACGTCGCCTCGATCTACTACAACGCGCCGCTGCGCTACTTCAATCAGGACGCGCGCCAGGCCACCGGGGTCGACCGCGCGCAGAGCAATCCGGGCGACTTCGGCCGCACCGTGCCGTACACCGGCCGCGGCGTCGGCGTGCTGATCAACGACTCGGGCATCGACGCCACCCACCGCGACCTGGCCTATGGCGACCGCGTGGTGCAGAACGTGCTGGCCAACACCAATCTGCACAATCTGAACTCGATGCTGCCGGTCACCTATCTGGAAGGCGTGCCGAACACCGACGCCGGTTCCGGTCACGGCACCCACTGCGCCGGCACGGTCGGCGGCAACGGCGCCCAGTCCGGCGGCAAGTACCGCGGCGTGGCCACCGGCGCCAGCCTGGTCGGCTACGGCTCCAGCGGCGTGCTGCTGATCCTGGACGCGGTCGGCGGCCTGGACTACGCGGCCGCGCACCAGAACAGCTTCAAGGATCCGATCCGCGTCGTGAGCAACTCCTGGGGCACGTCCGGCAAGTTCGACCCGGCCGACCCGGTCAATGTGGCCACCTACGAACTGTACAAGCGCGGCATCGTCAGCGTGTTCGCCGCCGGCAACGACGGTCCCAAGGAGGACACCCACAACCCGTACGCGCAGGCACCGTGGGTGATCTCGGTCGCCGCCGGCAACGTCGACGGCACGCTGGCCGACTTCTCCTCGCGCGGCAAGGCCGGCGAGCGCGATACCTTCACCACCGCCGACGGCAAGAGCTGGACCCACATCAACCAGCCCAGCATCACCGCACCGGGCGTGGACATCATTTCCACCCGCGCCTCCACCGGCCTGTTGCCGCCGCTGGCCGCGCAGACCGACGCCAAGCTGATCGCGCCGGCGCAGCTGCCGTTCTACACCACCATGAGCGGCACCTCGATGGCCACGCCGCACGTGGCGGGTGTGGTGGCGCTGGTGCTGGAGGCCAATCCGAACCTCACCCCGGATCAGGTCAAGGACCTGATCGAGCGCACCGCCACGCCGATGCCGGGGCGGGCCTCCTGGGAAGTGGGTGCGGGCTATCTCAACGCCTACTCGGCGCTGCGCGAAGCCAGCAAGAAGTGACCGGGCCGGGCGGACGCCGACGTCCGCCCGATCCCCCGCAGGCGCAGCGGACCGTGGTGTCGGCGCTTGCACGGTAATCAGGACGCCGTCGTGCGCCGACGGCGTCACGCTCCACCCGCATCATCGGCGTCGTCGACGCCCTCGCGGTTGCCTCGATCACGCTGTTGCCGTTCGGCAGCGTGGCCGGCCAGCTTCCGCGATCCCCCGTGCTGGGGCGTGCGGGGTTCTACCGCTCCCGGAATGGCGTCCGGGCATCGGGAGGGCCCCGCACGTCCCGCATTTTCGTTCTGCAGCATGGCGCGCCAAGGCGTCGGGCCGGCATGCCGTTGCCGCAGCAGGCCTTTGTCCTTGGCCCACGACGCATGTGCGGCGACACAGCGTGGTGGTGGTGCGCCACGCCGCGTGCGGACCGATGCGGGGTGCGATGGCCGCATCCTGCGTCGCGTTCCGAGGCATCGTGCGGTGCGCGCTGACTCCCCCGAGCCAGGGGTGCAGTTTCGAAGACGGAAGATGCCTGCACGCTCGGCGGCCGTCCCGTTGCCCGCCGCCATGCCGTGGTCTTCGAGTCCGCAGGCTGAGTGTTTCCACCCGGGCCGTCTGGGTGCGATGCCGGATTGGCCGCGCATCGGGGTGCCCGGCACGCTCCGGTGACCGCCCGCTACGGGCTTCGACGATCCGGAGATTCCGCAATGTCCATTCGCCGTCCCGTTCTTGCCATCGGCATCTGCAGCGTCCTTGCCGGCGGTGCATTCATCGGCGGCGACGCCCTGGCCGCCGCCCATCTCGATCAGGTGCTGGAGGCCAAGCTCGCCGCGGCGACGGCAGGCGACGCACTGCAGATCGTCATCACCTACGATCAGTCCGGGCCGGTGTCGGCCTCGCAACTCACCGCGCTGCACGCGCTGGGCATCACCCGCGGGATCACCATGCGCACGCTGCCGATCGCCGGCGCGCTGGCCACGCCGGCGGAGATCCGCGCGCTGGCGCAGCGCGACGACGTCGCCTCGATCTCAGACAACGCGCCGCTGCGCTACTTCAACAAGGAAGCGCGCGAGCTGACCGGCGTGGACCGCGCGCAGGGCAATCCCGGCGATTTCGGCCGCGCGCTGCCGTACAGCGGCCGCGGCGTCGGGGTGATGATCAACGACTCCGGCATCGACGCCACCCATCGCGATCTCGCCTACGGTACCCGGGTCGTGCAGAACGTGCTGGGCACCACCAACCTGGCCAACGTCGATGCGATGCTGCCGATCACCTATGCGGAGGGCGTGCCCAACACCGACCTCGGCTCGGGCCATGGCACGCATTGCGCGGGGACGGTGGGCGGCACCGGTGCGCAGTCCAACGGCGACTACCGCGGCGTGGCCACCGGCGCCAGCCTGGTCGGCTACGGATCCGGCGCGGTGCTGCTGATCCTGGATGCGGTCGGCGGCCTGGACTATGCGGCCACCCACCAGTTCAGCTTCAAGGATCCGATCCGCGTCACCAGCAATTCCTGGGGCTCGTCCGGCAAGTTCGATCCGCAGAATCCGGTCAACGTCGCCACCTACGCGCTGTACAAGCGCGGCATCGTCAGCGTGTTCGCCGCCGGCAACGACGGCCCCAACGAGGACACGCACAATCCGTACGCGCAGGCGCCGTGGGTGATTTCGGTGGCCGCCGGCGAAAAGGACGGCACGCTGGCCGACTTCTCCTCGCGCGGCAAGCGCGGCGAGAGCGGCAGCTTCACCATGGCCGACGGCAAGACCTGGACCTATCTGAACGAGCCGACGATCACCGCGCCGGGCGTGGACATCATTTCCACCCGCGATTCCACTGGCGCGCTGCCGCCGCTGGCCGCGGACAAGGACAGCAAGCTGATCGCGCCGGCGCAGTTGCCGTTCTACACCACCATGAGCGGCACCTCGATGGCCACGCCGCACGTGGCCGGCATCGTCGCGCTGCTGCTGGAGGCCAATCCGGAGCTGACCCCGGACCAGGTCAAGGATGTGCTCGAACGCACCGCCACCAACATTCCCGGACGCACCTACTGGGAGGCCGGGGCCGGCTACGTGAACGCCTATGCCGCGCTGTTGGAAGCGAGCAAGCAGCGCAGCGGCTTCGGCAAGACGGTCAATGCGCTGCACCCGTTCAACAGCAATGCGCTGGTGCTGCCCGGCGGCAGCCAGCCGTTCGAGGTGCCGTTCTCGCCGGCGGGTGCGCCGCAGACCCAGACGTTCACCGTGGGCAAGGACGTCGCCTGGGTCAGCGCCAAGGCCACCATCGACGCCAACACCCAGGCGCTGGTGCTGACCGATCCGGACGGCGTCAGCCACGGCTCGCCGGTCGCGCTGCCCTTGCTGGGCAGCACGGTCAGCGTCGGGGCGCCGGGCAAGCCGGGCACCTGGACCATCAGCGTGCGCGGCATCGGATCGATCGGCGGCGTGCCGGTGGCGCCCAAGGGCAGCAAGGGCGTGGCCGCCCCCGGCACGGTGCGCGGCACACTGGATTTCCTGATGAGCGGCGGCTACACCGGCCTCAACGACGTGGCCGGCGGCGAGCGTGATCGCGGCGCGGTGGAGTACGCGGTCGCCAACCGCTTGATGGACGGCTATGCCGATGGGCTGTTCCGCCCGCAGAATCCTCTCAAGCGTGCGGAACTCGCGCGTTACCTGGTGATGGGCGCCGGCGTGCGCCAGGCACTGCCGGCCACGCCCAGCTTCAGCGGACTCGGCCGCAACGATCCGGCCTATCCGTTCGCCGAGGCGGCGGTGGGCAAGGGCGGGGCGCTGCGCGACCTGCAGCAGAACCAGGCGGCGGTGATGGGGCTGGTCGCCGGCGATTTCCGTCCCAACGATGCCGTCAGCAAGCTGCAACTGGCGTATTCGCTGGTGCAGGCGCTGGGCCTGCAGACGCAGGCGCTGGCCTTCGACGGCACGCTGTCGGTCAGCTACAACAACCAGCGCCTGCCGATCGAGGACGTGGCGGCGATCCCGAGCAACCTGCGCGGCTACGTGCAGCTGGCGCTGGATGCCGGGATCCTCAATGCACGCTTCGCGGTGACCCAGGGTCCGCAGGATCTGTCGCCGACCCTGCATGCCTACTTCGATCCCGCCAGTGCGGTGTCGCGCAGCGGCTATGCGGTGATCGCCGGGCGATTCCTCGGGGTCAATCGGCAGGCCGAGGACTGAGGGCCGCGGTCCACGCGACTGCAGCACGCGCGCAGGTGCAACGCCTGCGCCGTGCCTTGATGCCGTTGCTACGGATCCTCGGTGTCTGGATCCTGGTAACGCGTTGCCGCCACCGCTTAGCGGGATCCATCGTGCGGCCGTAGGAGCGGCTTCAGCCGCGATGAGCTTTACCGAGAAAGCGCGTCGCGGCTGAAGCCGCTCCTACAGACACCGCATCACTCCCGCCGCGGATGCACGCTGACCGTCGCGGTCATGCCGGCGGCGAGCAGGGTGCCCTGCGGCACGCTGGCCGGATCGATGCGGATGCGCACAGGCACGCGCTGCGCCAGGCGGATCCAGTTGAAGGTGGGGCTGACGTCGGCCAGCAGCGAGGTGCCGGTCGGATTGTCGCTGTCGGAGATGCCGCGCGCGATGCCCTCGACCTGACCGTGCAGCACCAGCCCGCCGCTCATCAGGCGGATGTCGGCGCGGTCGCCGACATGGACCCGCGGCAGCTTGGTTTCCTCGAAGTAGCCGTAGACCCACATCGCATCGTCGCGCACCAGCGCCAGGCGGGCGCCACCGGCCTGGGCGTAGTCGCCCACGCGCACCTCCAGGTTGGTGATGTAGCCGTCGGCGGTGGCACGGACCTGGGTGCGTTGCAGGTCCAGTTCGGCCAGGTCGAGCGCGGCCTGCGCCTGCTCCACGGCGGCCACCGCCTGCGCCTGCGCCGCGCTGGCTTGCCCGCGCAGTGCCGCGCTGCGGTGCACGTCGGCCTGGGCCGAACGCGCGGTGGCCTCGGCGTCCGAGCGCGCTTCGGCGGAGATCACCGCGGCGGCGCGCGCACGGCGCTCGGCCTGGGCGCGGCGCATGTCGAACTCGGCCTCGCTGGCGACCTGCGTGGCCGCCGCGGCCGACACGCTGGCGCCGGCTGCACGCGCCTGCGCCTGCGCGACCGCGAGATTGGCGCGGGCTTTTTCCAGGGCCAGCTCGTAGCGCTTGCGGTCCACGCTGAACAACAGGTCGCCGCGCTTGACGTGCTGGTTGTCGCGCACCGCCACCGCATCGACCAGGCCGGACACGTCCGGCGCGATGCGCACCACTTCCGCGCGCACGCGGCCGTCGCGGGTCCAGGGCGAAAGCATGTAATGGCGCCACAGCGCATGCGCCAGCAGGGCGGCGACCAGCACCACGATGGCGGTCAGGGCGAAACGGATCAGGGCAGGGGTCTTCATGGCGGGACTCACGGAAGAAGGAGCAGGCCGAGCGCGGCGAACGCGCCGACGTAGATGGCCAGACGGAACAGGGAGGGATGCCAGGCGTAGCGGTACAGGCCGGCGCGGCCGGCGACCGCATCCAGTGCCCAGGCGACCAGCAGCAGGGCCAGGCCCAGCACCAGCAGCCCGGGCACGTACACCCCGGCGATCGAGAGTTCAGCGGGCAGCAGCATCGTCGGCTCCTGGCATGGTGGTGGTCGGCGCAGGCGTGTCGGCCAGCGCGGCGAGAACGGAATCGGCGTCGAGCAGCGCGCCGCGCAGCAGCAACAGGTGCTCGCGGGTGGGCTTCCAGCGCAGCGGTACCGCGCCCTCCACCTGGCTGGCGGCCAGTGCTGCCTCCACCCGCTGCAGGGCCTGGCGGTGCCGCTGCGGGCTGGGGTCCAGATACAGATCGGCCAGCGCCTGCACCGCGGCATCGACCTCGGCGGCCAGCGCCGGCGGCAGCGCGCCTTCGGCCGCATCGCGGCGCAGTTCGACCAGGGTGCGTCCGGTTTCGTGCACCGACAGCGCCCAGCCGAGCAGATCGTGCAGTTCGTCGCTGCCGGGCGGGGTGTGCGCGACGATCTGCTGGAACAGGTCGCGATTGACGCTCTCCAGGCGCAGCGCCAGCCCCGGCAGCGGCGCACGCGCGGCCAGCGTGGTCTGCCGCCGCAGCCGCTCGAGCAGGCGCCGGCGCTGCCACGGAGTGCCGATCACCGGGGGCAGGAGGACGAACGCGGCCCACACGGCCAGTGTCCCCAACAGCATCGGCACCACATTGTTGAATGTGGCGGTGGCGTTGAAGCTGGGCGTGGCCTGCACGCCCAGTACGGTGATGAAGGCGAGATTGCTGCCGGTGGCGAAGCCGAACAGCGCTGGCTTCGAGGCCAGATACAGGAGCAGCAGCAGGAATGGCGCGGTGCCTGCCATGAACAACAGGTACCCGTCCATCTGCGGCAGCACCATCAGTTGGCAGACGATGCCGAGCGCCAGGCCGAACACGAAGCCTTTGAACAGCGAGCGGGCGGCGCTCGGTGCGTTGGCGCTCGACGACAGGATGGCGTTCAGCGCCGCGGCCATCAGCACCGCTGTGGCGCCACTGACCCAGCCGGCGTTGAGCCACAGCCAGCAGAGCGACGCCACGAGCAAGGCCGCCCGTAACGCGGTCAGCGCCGCCGCGGCGTAGTCGTTGCCGCGCACGAACTCGGCAGTGTCGCCACGGTCCTGCGGCGTACGCCATTGTTGCGGCGCCGCCAGCGTCGCCTCGGTGGCCACGTAGTCGTGCAGGTCGGTGAAGAAACGCCGTAGCAGCGAGACGCCGGTATCGAAGGTCTCGTGCTGTGTCGCGGCCAGCGGCGCCCGCGTTTCGGCGGCACGCGTGGCCAGCGCATCGCGGCAGGCGGCCAGCTTGCGCGCGGTCTCGGCGCTGCCCTGGCGACCGCCGCGCTCGCTGAGCGCAGCCTTGAGCGGGCGGTACAGACTGATCAGCGCCTCGGCCACGTCGGCATCGCCGTTGCGCAGCAACCGGTTGATGTAGTGGTGCAGCGCCTGGAAGCTGGTCGACACCGCCATGAAGCGCTGGTTGAGCAGCCGCAGCCGCCCGCTGCGCACCCGCGCTTCCGGATCCTCGAACACCACCGAACTGCGCAGGTCCTCGATGGTCACCGCGTCGCGCACGAAGCGCAGGTGCGCCTGCTCCATCGCCTCGCGTGGCAATTGGCCACCGGTCGCATCGCGGACGAAGTCCAGGAAGCCATCGGAGGCGCGGCGCACGGTGTCGCGCAGGGTCTGGCGCAGCCGGCTGGGGAACACCACGTCGCTGACGATGCCGGTCACCAGCAGGCCCAGCACCACCTCGGTCACCCGCGCCACCACCAGGTTGAACACGTTCTGCGGCTGGTTCACCGCCGGCAGCGCGATCAGCGCCACCGTATAGCCGGACAGCACGAAGGCATAGGCCTTGAAGTTGCGGTACAGCAGCGCACCGCCGGTGCAGGCGCCGATCCATAGCGACAGCGCCAGCAGGAACAGGACCGGCTCCTGCGGGAACAGCGCCGCCATGGTCAGCGCGGCGACGCTGCCGGTCAGCGTACCCAGCACCCGATAGAACGCTTTCGCGAAGACCATGCCGGTCTGCCGGTGCATCACCACCACCACGGTGATCATCGCGGTCATCGGCGAGGCCAGGTCCAGGCGCAGCGCGATCCAGCCGGCCAGATAGATCGACAGCAGGGAGCGCAGCACGAACAGCCAGGCCTCGCCTTCGCCGCGCAGTGCGTCGGCGAGCACGCTGCGCAGGCCGGGCGCGGCCTTGGCAGCGGCGGCGGCGTTGGGCTGCTGGGCGCTCATGCGGCGTCCTCGACGCCGCGCAGCAAGGCCTTCAGCAGCGTCTGCAACTGCGACATCGCGGTCGGATCCAGATGCTGCACATAAGTGAGCAACTGGGCGCACAAGGCCGGAATCAACGCTTCGATCAGGCGCTCGCCCGCGTCGGTCAGACGCAGCAACAACATGCGTCGGTCCTCGGCGCTGGGCGTGCGCTGGATCAGGCCCTTGTCGACCAGTTGCGTGGTGAGGCGGGTGATGTTGGCGGACTTCTCGCCGGCCGCGTCGCTGAGCTGGGACGGGTTCAAGGTCCCGTCCGGGCTGGCGTCGATCATCATCAGGACGTTGTATTCGGCGTAGCTCAGGCCATAGGGCCGCAGCACGTCGTTGCTCTGGTCCAGGCTCAGTTTGTGCAGCAGCTTGATCAGCCGCAACAGCAGGGCGGCTTCGCGCGGGAAGGGCGGGTGCTTGCGCGCGGTCACGTTCAGGCGCTGCTCGGTGGCGTCAAAGCGGCTCATGTCCGACTCGGGATCTGATACATATGTAAATAATACATTTATGTATTAATTTTGCGGTAATGCTGGCTGAACGCGGCGCGGGAGGAGGCGTCGCCGGGGACAGCGCGCGCGGAGAGCGACAAGGACGCGGTGCGTCAGCGTGCCGAAGGAGAGGTCGAGGAAGCGCCTGTGTCCGGTGAAGCGCAGGTCGACGCGAAGCGGCGCCCGTCGCCCTGGAAGCCGGGACGTTGCGTTCGAGGAAGCGGAGCGGGGCGGCGCCTCAGCGCCACCGCACGGTCAGCGCAGCACGCCGTCCAGGCCGGGCGCCGGCGAGAGCATGTTGCGGGTATCGATGTCGAAGCTGCGCTGCTTCTTGTCTTCCGGCGTCGCGGCGATGCTGCCCTTCAGCGTGTACTCCAGGCTGCGGCGGCCGGCGAGGGCGTCGGCGACGGCCATGCGCGCGCTCGAGCTGGGCCGCAGCGCGACGCTCACCACGTCCGCCGTCTCCGGGCCGATCGAGATCCCGGGCGCGGCCTGCAGGCTGCCGGCGGCTTCGCCCCCCACACCCAGATCCAAGTGCAGGGTGTCGTAGCGCATCGGGATGCTGCTGTAGTTCTGCAGGCGCAGTTCCACCTTCCAACTGCCGTCCATGTTGACCGTCAGCTGCTGCACGCTGGCGGCCGGGTCGGACACGCGCCGCACCATGCCGTCGCTGCAGGCGCCGAGCAGCGCGGTGCACAACACGAGCAAGCCGAGGCGGAGCGGGTGACGCATGAGCGCAATCCAGGGAAGGGAAGACCGGCGAAGACTACACCACCCCTCCCTGCCACGGTGGCGCGGCGCTGGCGGACCCCGCTGCGCCGGCGCCTGGCGCAGCGGGATGGAGGCTGGCCGACGGTGGCACCGTGGCTGGCGATGCCAAGGGACGTCGTCGCGACCAGTGGATGAGCGACGCCTCCCCCATCGCCCCGTGCGCATGCGCACTCCCGACAGAGACAATGAGGCCCGCCGCGATCGCAGGCGGGCGTCTGGCGATTGTCCGCTCTGGCGCAGCCTGCGAGCGCACTGGCGCGTCACCTGGTGCTCCTTCCCTGCAGCGCCGGCGCGACCGCTGCCAGCGCAGCCTCGGCCGGAACTGGGGTTGGCGCGGCCATGCCTGCAGCGCGTCGCGCCATGCCTGCAGGTGCTGGATCCGTGGCACCTGTTGCCGCACGAACGCACTCGGTTCGCTTGGCTCGGCGTGGCCGGCGCAGCGCTTCTTGCGTCATGCGGCAAGCATTCGCCGTCGCTGTTCCAGTCATCGAAAGCCTCCAGCGCGCCAACCGGCCGAGCGGGCCCGTAGGTGGCTGTCTCGATTCCGGGCTGGTGCGGTCCTTGTGTGGGGATCTGGGCGGTGTCCACGGCGATCCGGCCGGCGGCCATCGTCAAGGCGTCCCTGCCGTGCGCCGGCCGGATGCCGAGGACGCATGCAGCATCGCGCCGCCGCGGGTCGGCCACAGTCGGCAAAGGCCGCGGCGGTCGGTAGGAAAATTCTGCAACATTGCGCTTGCCCAATCCCGATCACCTCGCTATGATGCGCGTCCTCGCACCGGTCCTGCCGCGTTGCGCAGTGGCCGAGTAGCTCAGTTGGTAGAGCAGGGGATTGAAAATCCCCGTGTCGGCGGTTCGATTCCGTCCTCGGCCACCATTCTTTCAGGGCTTGCAGCAATGCAGGCCCTTTTCTTTTGCCGCAAGGGTTTGCGGTCTGTGCATGGTCGCGGCGGCGCGGTGTCGGCCCGTCGGTTCCGTCGATCAAAGACGCTGTGGCGTCGCCATGCGGCTTTTCTGCCGAGTCTTCGCGCTATGCAGACTTCCGCATGGGCGCTGCGGTGTTGAGCGCTCTTTGCACATCGCGCATGTGAAGAAAGTGTGTCCACACTCGTAGACAAGTGCGCCCAGTTCACGGTTTTTCGGGATCTTCTGCTCAATCAATGGCGCTGCCTGTCGTAATCATAGGCAAGGGCAATCGGGGGGAACCTGCCAATGACCAGCGGATTCGGACGGAGATGCGGCGGCGCGGTGCTGTTGTGGGCCATGGCTGGCGCTGCGACGGCGGCCCCCGATGTTCGTGCGGAACATGCGGGCGAGCAGGGCGGCCCCGACGCCGAGGCGCCGTATATCGAGCAGGTCGGCTCCGAGTGCGTGATCGTCAACACCTATCTGCAGCGACGCGACGGGGTGGTCGAGCGCGTGGTGCTGCGCGAGCCGGTGCAATGCGCCAGCCAGCCGAGCCGGCGCTCCATGGCCGATCTGAGCAACTGACCGGCCGCGCCATGGCGGTGCGCCTTGCGCGCCGCACTTTACATCGCTGCGCAGCTCCTGCATAAGCTGCTGTTTACCGTCCATCGGAACCTGCGCATGCGCCTTTCGCCGATCGCGCTGCTGTTGCTGGCGTGCCTGTTGTGCCTCGCATCGCCGCTGCGCGCCGCGCAGCCGGTGACCTCGGTCGCCGAGTTCGATCTCGGCCGCTATGCCGGGCAGTGGCATGAGATCGCGCACCTGCCGGTCTCGTTCCAGAAGAAATGCGTCGGCGACGTCACCGCGGCCTACGTGCTGCGCGACGACGGCCAGATCGGCGTGCGCAACGCCTGCCGCACTGCCGGCGGCGACATGCTGGCGGCCGAAGGCGTGGCACGGCGGGTGCAGGGCCATCCCGGGCGGCTGCAGGTGCGTTTCGCGCCGGACTGGCTGGGCTGGGTGCCGTTTGTGTGGGCCGACTACTGGGTGATCGCGCTGGATCCGGACTATCAGTGGGCGCTGATCGGCGAACCGGGGCGCAAGTACCTGTGGGTGCTGTCGCGCTCGCCGCGCATGCAGCGCAGCGTGTTCGAGGCGATCAAGGCCAAGGCGGTGGCGATGGGCTACGACCTCGACCCGCTGCTGGTGGTCGCGCCACTGGACTGAACGCGCCGCCGCCACGCCGTCGCTGCGTGCGGAGCATTTGGCGTATGCGCGACTGGCGCTGACGACCGGGCGATCGCCGGGTATTCCCGCACGCCGGGCATCGGCTTGGGCCCGTTATTCGGTAGCGGCCTGCTGGCGCCAGCGCTCGCCGATGCCTGCGCGCGCCGCGCATCGGCACTTCCTGCAGCACCCAGCGCGCATGCCGAGGCAGCGCGTTGCGGGCCATCGTGTGCGACAGGCGGTGCGGCCGATCGGCGTCAGCCGGGAAACGCGGCCAGTGCCGCGGCCAGCAGTTCCGCGCTGTCGCCGTCGCGCAGGGCCTGCAGGGCGCTGCGGCCATCGGCCAGTCGCATCTCCCGCAGCCACTGCGACAGCGTCGTCAGATCGCTGCCGCAGCCGTTCCATGCCACGCAGATGGTGTCGCCGACATTGTGCAGGTCGGCGGGGTGCAGGGACGTCAGGGTGCCGTCGTGCGCCAGCCAGGCGAGCGCGCGCTGCGCGTCCTCCGGTGCGCCATAGGCGGCGCCGTCGATCAGCGACAGCAGGTCGCTGCTGTCGGCGCGGCGCTCCGCCCGGCGCCGTTCGGCGCGGCGCATGCCTTGCAGGATCGCCTTGATGCGTTCGTCGTGGAGGCTGTCGGTCATGGGCGGCGAGGACGATGCGGGGGCGCGATCACTCTGCGCGCTCGGCACGCAGCTGCAGTTCGCCGTCGGCCAGGCGTGCGCGCAGGGGATCGCCGGGCGCGACCTGGGCGGCCGAGCGCACCACGCTGCCGTCGTCGACGCGGGTCAGGATGCTGTAGCCGCGGGCCACGGTGGCCAGCGGGCTGACCGTCTCCAGGGCGCGCGCCAACGCGCGCAGGCGCTGCGCATCGGCCTGCAGCTGTCGCGCCATTGCCGCCTGCGGGCGCCGGCCCAGCGCCAGCAGGCGCACGCGCAACATCGCCAGCCGACGCTGCGGTTGCGCGGCGCGCAGCACCGCGGCGGCATGGCGCAACTGGGCATGACGGCGCTCCTGTTGTTGCCGCCACACCGCGGCCAGACGCCGTCCGATCTCGTGCTGGCGGCGCTGCAGCAGGTGCAGGCGTGCCTGCGGGCTCTGCGCCTGCAGCCGCAGCAGGGCGCGGTCGGCGCGTTGCTGGGCTTGCCGCAGACGATGCTGCTGCCAGCGCAGCAGGGCGGCATGCTGGGCATGCAGGCGCGCGCCGAGATCGCGCTGGTCCGGGACCAGCAATTCGGCGGCGACCGATGGGGTGGGCGCGCGCAGGTCGGCGGCGAAATCGGCCAGGGTCACGTCGGTTTCGTGGCCGACCGCCGACACCACCGGGGTGACCGCCGCGGCGATGGTGCGTGCCAGGTGTTCGTCGTTGAACGCCCACAGATCCTCCAGCGAGCCGCCGCCGCGGGTCAGCAGGATCGCGTCGTAGCGGCCGCTGGCGTCGGCCTGGCGCAACAATGCGGCGATCTGCGCCGCGGCGCTGTCGCCCTGGACCAGGCTCGGCAGGATGTCCACCTGCAGCAGCGGCATGCGCCGGCCGAGCACGCTCAGCACGTCGCGCACGGCGGCGCCGCTGGGCGAGGTGATCACGGCCAGGCGGCGCACGAAGCCGGGCAGGGCGCGCTTGCGCTCGCTGGCGAACAGGCCTTCGGCGGCGAGCCTGGCCTTGAGGTCCTCGAACGCGCGGCGCAGCGCGCCTTCGCCGGCTTCCTCGAGGTGATCCAGCACCAGTTGGTAATCGCCGCGCGCTTCGTACAGGGTCAGGCGGCCGCGCGCCAGCACCCGCAGGCCTTCGCGCGGTACGAACCGCAGCCATTGGCTCTTGGGCTTGAACATCGCGCAGCGCACCTGCGCGCGCGCATCCTTCAAGGTGAAGTACAGGTGGCCGGACGAGGGGCGGGTGACGTTGCCCAGCTCGCCTTCCACCCAGGCCAGCGGGAAGGCGCTCTCCAGCAGGTCGCGGGCCAGCGTGTTGAGCTGGCTGGGGCTGAGGATCTGGTCGGCGCGATCGGGCATGCGGGCAGTGCAGGGCGTACGGACGCCTATCCTCGCACGTCGGTAGGCGCTGCCGGTCGCGTCGGCGCGGTCTTCATGCCGGTCGACCGGTGGGCGTGCCGGGCCAGGGCCCATTGCACGTGCTCGCGCACCAGCGGCGACGGGTGCTGCGCGCGTGCGCCCAGCGCGGCCAGCACCTGCGGCGTGGTCGGTGCGTTGCCCAGCGCCACCGCCAGATTGCGCAACCAGCGTTCGTGGCCGCTGCGGCGGATCGCGCTGCCTTCGGTGCGGCGCAGGAATTCGTCTTCCTCCCACGCGAACAACTGTGCCAGCGTGGCCTTGTCCAGGTCGTTGCGCGCGCGGAAGTCCGGCTCGTCGCTGCGCTTGGCGAACTTGTTCCAGGGGCAGATCAGTTGGCAGTCGTCGCAGCCGAAGATGCGGTTGCCGATCGCCGGGCGCAACGCCTCGGGAATCGCGCCGTCGTGCTCGATGGTCAGGTAGGCGATGCAGCGGCGCGCATCGAGCCGGTACGGCGCGACGATCGCCTGGGTCGGGCAGACGTCGATGCAGCGCGTGCAGGTACCGCAGTGCGCGCTGGCCGGCGGATCGATCGGCAGCGGCAGATCGACATAGATCTCGCCGAGGAAGAACCAGGAGCCGCCGTTGCGGTCGATCAGGCAGGTGTGCTTGCCGATCCAGCCCAGGCCGGCGTCGCGCGCCAGGGCGCGTTCGAGCACCGGCGCGGAATCGACGAACACGCGGTGGCCGAACGGGCCGATCTCGGCCTGGATGCGCTCGGCCAGCTTCTGCAGGCGGTTGCGCATCAGCTTGTGATAGTCGCGGCCCAGGGCGTAGCGCGCGACGTAGGCGCGCTCGCCGTCGCGCAGGGTGTCCCAGGCCGTGTCGTCGTCGTTGCGGCCGTAGTCCAGGCCGACCGAGATCACCCGCAGCGTGCCCGGGATGAGTTCGGCCGGGCGCGCGCGCTTGTCGCCGTGCTGGGCCATCCAGTGCATCGTCCCGTACAGGCCCTGCGCCAGCCAGTCGCGCAGATGCGCCTCGTCCTGTTGCAGTTCGATCCCGGCGATGCCGCAGCGCTGGAAGCCGAACGTGCGCGCCAGCGCGCGGATGCGCGCGGCCGCGGCGTGGGGATCAGCGATGTCGAGACGGGCGGACATCGCGCAAGTATAGAATCCCGGGCATGTACGACTGCTTCGATCTCTACGCCACCGCGGCCGCGCGCCGCATCGATGCGCAGGCCACCGCGCTGCTCGGCGGCGACGGCTACACGCTGATGCAGCGCGCCGGCCAGGTCGCCTGGCAGACCCTGCTGCAGCGCTGGCCGCAGGCGCAGCGCATCCTGGTGGCCTGCGGCAGCGGCAACAACGGCGGCGACGGCTACGTGCTGGCGCGACTGGCGCATCGTGCCGGGCGCCAGGTGCGCGTGCTGCAGTTGCCCGGGCGCGGCCCGCAATCGCCGCTGGCGCAGCGCGCCTGCACCGACTACATCGGTGTGGGTGGGCGCATCGAGGAATTCGATGCGGCGCTGGCCCCGGCCGACGTGATCGTGGATGCGCTGCTCGGCATCGGGCTCAACCGTGCGCCGGATGCCGAACTGGCGGCGCTGCTCGGTGCGCTGGGCGGGCTCGGCGCGCCGGTGCTGGCGCTGGACGTGCCCAGCGGCGTGGATGCCGAGTCCGGCAGCGTGCCTGGTGCGGTCCTGCCGGCGACGTTGACCCTGCAGTTCATCGTCGCCCACGCCGGGCTGCATACCGGTGCGGCCTTGAATCATGTCGGCGAGCGGGCGCTGGCGACGCTGGAGGTGCCGGCGGACGCGTTCGCCGACTGCACGCCGCGCGCGCAGGCCTGGACCGTGGGCGCCTTGCGCCGCCGTCTGGCACCGCGCCGGCAGGACAGCCACAAGGGCGATTCCGGGCATGTGCTGTGCGTCGGCGGCAACCTCGGCAGCGGCGGTGCAGTGATGCTCAGTGCGGAATCGGCGCTGCGCAGCGGGGCCGGCCTGGTCAGTGTGGCGACCCGCAGCGCGCACGTGGCGCCGCTGCTGGCGCGCTGCCCGGAGGCGATGGCGCATGCGGTCGACGATGCGGCGGCGCTGGCGCCATTGCTGCACAAGGCCAGCGTGGTCGCGCTCGGCCCCGGACTCGGCCAGGACGCCTGGGCGCAGGCGCTGTGGCAGGCGGTGCTGGCCGATGCGCACCGCGCGTTGGTGCTGGACGCCGATGCCTTGAACCTGCTCGCGCAGGCGCCGCGTGCGGTGCCGCAGGCGGTGCTGACCCCGCATCCGGGTGAGGCCGGGCGCCTGCTCGGCCTCACCACCGCCGAGGTGCAGCGCGATCGTTTCGCGGCGGCCGCGGCATTGGCCGAGCGCTACCAGGCCGCGGTGGTCCTGAAGGGCGCCGGCAGCCTGGTCGCCGCGCCGGGGCAAGCCCCGCGGGTGATCGCCGCAGGCAATCCGGGCATGGCGGTCGGCGGCATGGGCGATCTGTTGACCGGGGTGGTCGCGGCGCTGCGCGCGCAGGGACTGGCTGCGTTCGAGGCGGCCAGCGTCGGCGCGCTGCTGCACGCCGGCGCCGGCGACCTGGCCGCCGCCGCGGGCCAGCGCGGGCTGCTGCCCACCGACCTGCTACCGGCGCTGCGGCGCCTGTCCAATCCGGAATCCGAACCATGAGCATCATGTTGTTCCTGCCCGACAGCGAGGCCACCGAACGCCTCGGCCGCGCGCTGGCCGCGACCCGCCCGGCGCAGGCCTCGGTGCATCTGCACGGCGACCTGGGCGCCGGCAAATCGACCCTGGCGCGGGCGCTGCTGCGCGCGCTCGGCGTGCAGGGCGCGATCCGCAGCCCCACCTATACCCTGGTGGAGCGCTACCCGCTGGCCGATGGCGAGGCCTGGCACCTGGATCTGTACCGCATCGGCGCGGCCGGCGAGCTGGATTTCCTCGGGCTCGACGAGGGCGGGGCGACGCTGTGGCTGGTGGAATGGCCCGAGCGGGGCGGCGACGTGCTGGCGCCGGCCGATCTGGATGTGCGCTTGGCGGTGCGCGACGACGGCCGCAGCGCCGTCCTGCAGGCGCGCACCGATGCAGGCAGCGCCTGGCTGGCCCGGGTGGGTGCGCAGGCCGACTTGCAGGGACTTTTTGCCGGCTGACGCTAGGAAGTGGAGGCAGGTTATGGATTATTAAGGGAAAACAGCTTGCGTTTGGCCCCCGGCGATGTTTGAATCGCGTTATGCGCCCGGGGACCCGTTTTTTCGCCAGTTTCGCCGCCGCCGCAGGCTGGTGCCTGGCGGCGCAGACGGCGTTTGCCGGTCAAGTGCAGTCGGTCGCGCTCGACAGCGGCGCCACCGGCACCCGCGCCGAGATCCGTCTGCAGGGCAGTGGCGGCTTCAGCACGCTGTCGCTGGCCAACCCCAACCGTCTGGTGGTCGATCTTCCCGATTCTTCCGCGTCCAAGGGCCTGAAGCTGCCGGCCGGCGGCGGTGTGGTCAGCGCGGTGCGCACCGGGCACCCGGTGCCCGGCACCTTGCGCATCGTGTTCGACCTGAGCAGCTCGGTGGTGGCGTTCAAGCCGCAGATGCAGACCGTCGGCGGCAGTTCGGTGCTGGTGATCGAGTGGCCGGGCGAGGCGCCGGCGGGCAAGGCGGTGGCTGGCGATGCGCCGGCCGCCGCGACCCCGATGCCACAGGCCACGCCCGTCCCGGCACCCAGGCCGGCGGTGGATGCGCGTGCCGAAGCGGCGCGTGCGACCGCGGCGCTGACCTCGTCGGTGGTGCAGCGTGCCAATCAGCCGGCGCCGACCCCGGTCCCACCGCCCGTGGTGCCCGCGCCGACCGTCGTTGCATCCGCTCCGGGCGTTGCGGCGGCGGTGCCCGGCCGTCCAGTGCCTGGCGTCGTGCCGACGCCGGCCCCCACCGCAGTCGTGCCGCCGGCGAACCAAGCCCCCGAGCGTGACGACGCGGACGACGACGCGGCGGTGGCCGCTGCCGCCGAAGCACGGCCGGTGATGCCCAGCGCGGCGTCGCGGGTGAAGATGGCGCCGGGCATGCGCCCGCTGATCGTGGCCATCGATCCCGGCCATGGCGGCCAGGATCCCGGTGCCAGCGGCCCGACCGGCAAGCACGAGAAGGACGTGACCCTGGCGATCGGTCGCGAACTGGCGCGCCAGATCAACGCCACGCCGGGCATGAAGGCGTACATGACCCGCACCACGGACGTGTTCATTCCCTTGCCGATGCGCGCGCAGAAGGCGCGCGCGGCCAAGGCCGACATCTTCATCTCGATCCACGCCGACGCCGCGGAAAACCGCAGCGCGACCGGTTCCTCGGTGTACGTGCTGTCGACCAAGGGGGCGTCCTCGCAGCGCGCGCGCTGGCTGGCCGACAAGGAAAACGCCGCCGACCTGATCGGCGGCGTGCGCCTGCAGAAGACCGACAGCACCCTGGCCAACGTTTTGCTGGACCTGGCCCAGAGTGGCCACATGAAGGCCTCCGAAGACGCGGCCGGGCACGTGCTCGGCGGGCTGAAGCGGATCGGCAACAACCACAAGCCGGACATCGAGCGCGCCAACTTCGCGGTGCTGCGCACCTCGGACATGCCGGCGATG
This sequence comes from Xanthomonas sp., assembly GCA_040509765.1. Classification (GTDB taxonomy): domain Bacteria; phylum Pseudomonadota; class Gammaproteobacteria; order Xanthomonadales; family Xanthomonadaceae; genus Xanthomonas_A. The sequence goes on along the minus strand of JBEVKG010000284.1, from coordinate 26,128 downwards.
CTGGTCGAGACCGCCTTCATCTCCAACCCGGACGAAGAGCGCCGGCTGACCGATCCGGCCTACCAGCGCCGCATCGCCAGCGCCGTGCTCGACGGCGTCAGCACCTTCTTCACCCGGCAGCCGCCGCCCGGCACGCTGTTCGCCGCACGCGCCCAGGCCGAGGCGGAAGCGGCCAGCACCGTGGCCGGCGGCAGCCGCTGAGGCGCTATCATTAACGGCTGATCCTCGATGACGGCGTCCGCGCCGCGAGCCGTGCCGATGTCCTGTCCCTGCTGTCGTTCTCGTCCTGTCGCCAATGCCTGCGCGCGTCTGCGCGTGCGCGAGGCGGAGACGGCATGAGCATCCGTCAGCTGCCCGAGATCCTGATCAACCAGATCGCCGCCGGCGAAGTGGTCGAGCGTCCGGCCTCGGTGGTCAAGGAACTGGTGGAGAACGCACTGGACGCCGGTGCGCACCGCGTCGACATCGATCTGGAAGAAGGCGGCGTGCGCCTGATCCGCATCCGCGACGATGGCGGCGGCATCGCGCCCGAGGAACTGCCGCTGGCGGTGTCGCGGCATGCGACCAGCAAGATCGCCTCGCTGGACGACCTGGAATCGGTGGGCACGCTCGGTTTCCGCGGCGAAGCGCTGCCGTCGATCGCGTCGGTCAGCCGCTTCACCCTGGCCTCGCGCCGTGCCGGCGACGACCACGGCGCGGCCCTGCAGGTCGAAGGTGGCAAGGTCGGCCAGGTGCAGCCGCGCCCGCTGCCGCCGGGCACCCTGGTCGAAGTCCGCGAGTTGTTCTACAACGTGCCGGCGCGGCGCAAGTTCCTGCGCGCCGAGCGCACCGAACTGGGCCACATCGAGGAGTGGCTGCGTTCGCTGGCGCTGGCGCGCCCGGACGTGGAGTTGCGGGTCTCGCACAACGGCAAGCCGTCGCGGCGCTACAAGCCCGGCGATCTGTATTCGGATGCGCGCCTGGGCGAGACCCTGGGCGAGGATTTCGCACGCCAGGCGCTGCGCGTGGACCACAGCGGTGCGGGCCTGCGCCTGCACGGCTGGATCGCGCAGCCGCATTATTCGCGCGCCAGCGCCGACCAGCAGTATCTCTACGTCAACGGCCGCTCGGTGCGCGATCGCAGCGTCGCCCACGCGGTGAAGATGGCCTATGGCGATGTGCTGTTCCATGGCCGGCAGCCGGCCTATGTGCTGTTCCTGGAACTGGAGCCGTCGCGGGTGGACGTCAACGTGCATCCGGCCAAGCACGAGGTGCGTTTCCGCGATGCGCGGCTGATCCACGATTTCGTCTATCGCACGTTGCAGGACGCGCTGGCGCAGACCCGCGCCGGCAGCCTGCCCGGCGCGATCGGCGCCGACGCGGCGCTGCCGACGCCAGCCGCGGGTGCTGCGGCCTGGGCGGGCGCAGGCGCGCCGAACGGTGGCGGCGCGGGTGCTGGTGGCGGGCAGGGCTATGGTTACGGCGCGCAGTGGCGCCCGGCGCAATCGCCGCTGGGCTTGCGCGTGGAAGAAGCGCCGGCGGCGTATGCGGCGCTGTACGCGCCCGTCTCCGAGGCGGGAAGCGCCGCCGGCCTGCCGCGGCAGACCCAGGACCCGGCCGGCGGCCTGCCGCCGACCGCCGCCGACAGCGGCGTGCCGCCGCTCGGCTACGCCATCGCGCAGTTGCACGGCATCTACATCCTCGCCGAGAACGCCGACGGCCTGATCGTGGTCGCCATGCATGCGGCGCACGAACGCATCGGCTACGAGCGCCTGAAGACCGCGCACGACGGCATTGGCCTGCACGCGCAGCCGCTGCTGGTGCCGATCACCCTGGCGGTGGGCGAACGCGATGCCGACACCGCCGAGCGCGAGGCGGAGACGCTGGCCGCGCTCGGTTTCGAGATCACCCGCAGCGGACCGCAATCGCTGCACGTGCGCAGCATTCCGGCGCTGCTGGCGCAGGCCGAGCCGGAGGCCTTGCTGCGCGACGTGCTCACCGACCTGCGCGAACACGGCCACAGCGGCCGCGTCGCCGGCGCGCGCGATGCGCTGCTGTCGACCATGGCCTGCCATGGTGCGGTGCGCGCCAACCGTCGCCTCACCGTGCCGGAAATGAACGCCTTGCTGCGCGACATGGAAGCCACCGAGCGCTCCGGACAATGCAATCATGGGCGTCCGACCTGGGCGCGGTTCACCCTGGGCGAGATCGATCGTTGGTTCTTGCGGGGGCGATGATGGACAAGCGGGTGTGGACGACGGCGCTGCTGGCGGCGCTGGTCGCCTTGGCTGGATGCGGCAGACAGGCGCCGGCCCCGGCCGCGCCGAAGGCGATGGACGCGCGGTTCGTGGCCGAGGAACAGGCCTGGCGCGCGCAGCGCCAGCGCGAGCTGCAGGCGCCGGATGGCTGGACCAGCCTGGTCGGCCTGCACTGGCTGGAACTGAAGGAGCACTACATCGGCAGCGGCGCGGACAGCGGCATCCGCCTGGCGGTGGGGCCGGCGCGGATGGCGCTGGTGTCGCAGGCGCAGCGCGAGGTGTACCTGACCCCCGAGCGCGGCGCCGCCCTCAGCGTCGCCGGTGCGCCGGTGCAGGGGCGGATGCGTCTGTACAGCGACCACGATCCGCAGCCGACCGTCGTCGACTTCGACGACGGCAAGGGCAAGCTCAGCCTGATCGAACGCGGCGGCCGCTATGCGCTGCGGGTCAAGCACGCCGATGCGCCGACACGGCGCAGTTTCACCGGCGTGCCGTATTGGCCGCTGGCCGAATCCTGGCGCGTGCGCGGGCGCTTCGTGCCCAATCCGCCGGGCACGACCCTGCCCATCGTCGACATCATCGGCGTCACCACGCCATCGCCCAATCCCGGCGCGCTGGAGTTCGAGCGCGGCGGCAAGCGCTACCGCCTGCAGGCGATCGGCGAACCCGGCCAGCCGCTGTTCGTGGTGTTCGCCGACCGCACCAGCGGCCACGGCAGCTACCCGGCCGGGCGCTTCCTGGACGTGGATGCCCCCGCGGCCGATGGCAGCGTGGTGCTGGATTTCAACCGCGCCTACGACCCGCCGTGCGCGTTCACCCCCTTCGCCACCTGTCCGCTGCCGCCGCCGGAGAACCGCCTCGACCTGGCGGTGGACGCCGGCGAGAAGGCCTACGCCGCTGCCCATTGAATCGAGGATGCCGATGACCCCGTTCCCGCGCCTGTTGCGCCGCCTGCTGCTGGGCCTGTCGCTGTGCCTGGCGCTGCCGGCATTGGCCCGCACGCCCCCGCCGGTGGCCGCGACGCCTGTCGCCCCCGCTGCCGCGCCGGCGGTGGCGCCGCCCACGCCGTTGTTGTGGAAGGTCAGCGGGCCGCGCGGCACGCTGTACCTGCTGGGCTCGTTCCACATGCTCAAGGCCGACGACTATCCGCTGGCGCGCGAGGTCGATGCGGCCTATGCGGCGTCGCCGCGGCTGCTGTTCGAACTGGCGCCGAAGGACGTGGACGCGCCGCAACTGGGTGCGCAGATGCTGCAGGCGGCGCAGCGCCACGACGGCAAGCGGCTGCAGGACGACCTGGACCCGGGCACCTGGGAGCGACTGCGCCGCTATGCCGCCGGCCACGGCCTGCCGCTGGCGCAGATGAGCGGCTTCGAGCCGTGGTTCGTCGGCCTCAGCATCAGCATCGCCGACATGAAGGCGCAGGGCCTGCAGGCCGATGCCGGGCTGGACCGCCATTTCATGACCCTGGCCCTGCAGGACGGCAAGAGCGCCGACGGCCTGGAGACCGCACAGGCGCAGATCGACCTGCTCGACGGCATGGACCCGGTGGAGCAGAAGCAGATGCTGACCGAAGCGCTGGACGATGCCGAGCAGGGCGCGGCGCAGACCCTGCGCCTGCACGACGCCTGGCGCCGCGGCGACGAGCGCCAGCTGTGGCAGGAGATCGGCGCGCAGATGAAGCGCGACTATCCGCGGCTGTACCAGCACTTCGTCGTGGAGCGCAACCAGGCCTGGTTGCCACGCCTGGAGCAGCGGCTGAAGGACGGCGGCGGCGACACCATGGTGGTGGTCGGTGCGCTGCACCGGCTTGGCCCGGACGGCGCGGTCGACTGCCTGCGCGCGCGCGGCTACAAGGTCGAGCGGATCTGCGCGAACTGCAAGCCGGCAAAATCGCGCTGACACACGCCTGCGAGGCTTCGCCCGTACCCTCATCCGCCCCTTCGGGGCACCTTCTCCCGATGGGAGAAGGGAAAGGCCCGAGCCCCTCTCCCACCGGGCGAGGGGTTGGGGTGAGGGTCAGGGCGCGCAGCGCTCCGTCGAATCAAGTCCACGAGGCTTCGCCCGTACCCTCATCCGCCCCTGCGGGGCACCTTCCCCCGAAAAGGGGGCCATGGTCCCGAGGGGAGAAGGGAAAGGCCCGAGCCCCTCTCCCACCGGGAGAGGGGTAGGGGTGAGGGTAAGGGCGCGCAGCGCTCCGTCGAATCAAATCCACGAGGCTTCGCCCGTACCCTGATCCGCCCCTGCGGGGGCACCTTCTCCCGAGGGGAGAAGGGAGAAGCCCCTCTCCCGCCGGGAGAGGGGTTGGGGTGCGGGTCCGGCGCGAAGCGCCCCGCCGCACCCCGACCGCTCGCGGAACTCAGCGCGGACGCGACTTCGGGGCGGCGCCGGCCGGCGGTTCGCCAGGCTTGCCAGTGCCGCTGCCGCTGCCGGTGCCGGTGCCGGCGGTCGGGCGGCCGAAGCCGGCGCCGAGGTTGCGCTGGAATTCCTGCCACAGCTCGAGGTTGCGCTCGGTGAGCTGGTTCATCATGGTCCAGGGGGTCTGTCCCAGCAGATTGCCCATCTGCTGGCGGAACTGCTGCTGCTGGTCGAGGAACACCTGCATGCTGCGCTCCAGGTAGTTGCCCATGAAGCCCTGCAGCGAGTCGCCGTAGAAGCGGATGATCTGGCTGAGCAACTGCGTGGACAGCATCGGTTCGCCGTCCTGTTCCTGGTCGGCGATGATCTGCAGCAGGACCGCGCGGCTGAGGTCTTCGCCGGTCTTGGCGTCGCGGACTTCGAATTCCTCGCCGTCGATGATCAACTGGCGAACGTCTTCGATGGTGATGTAACTGGAGATCTCGGTATCGTAGAGGCGGCGATTGGGATACTTCTTGATGATGCGAATCTCAGCCATGAAGCGATCGCTCTGTGACGGTAGGCGCGCAGCATGGCGCAGCGCAGCAGGGCTTGCAACCGCCGTTGCCGGCTGAACACGCGGGTGCAGCAAAAAAATCATGCTGCGCAGCATTCGCAGCGCAGCAAGCGTCGCCACGCGGCGCTTGTCCGCCCATCGACGGTAGCGTTACCTCGCGCGGAAGGCCGCCATCTGAGCGGTTCAGCCGATCACCAGCCCATGTGGTGGCCGCCGTTGATGTCCAGGTTGGAGCCGGTGATCCACGCGGCTTCCTCGGCGACCAGGAACGCCACGGCGTAGGCGATCTCCTCCGGCTTGCCGAGGCGCCCGGTGGGGATGTCGGCGGCGATCTTGGCGCGGACTTCCTCCGGCACCGCCATCACCATGTCGGTGGCGACGTAGCCCGGCGAGACCGTGTTGACGGTGATGCCGTAGCTGGCGTTTTCGCGCGCCAGCGAAATGGTGAAGCCGTGCATGCCGGCCTTGGCCGCGGCGTAGTTGGCCTGGCCGTACTGGCCCTTGAGGCCGTTGATCGAACTGATCTGGATGACCCGGCCCCAGCGCTGCTGGCGCATGCCTTCGATCACCGGACGGGTCACGTTGAACACCGAGTTGAGGTTGGTGTTGATGACCTCGTGCCACTGCTCGGCGGTCATCTTGTGGAAGGTGGTGTCGCGGGTGATGCCGGCGTTGTTGATCAGGATCTCGACCGGGCCGAGCTGGCGTTCGACCTCGCGGACCAGGGTCTGCGCGTGCTCGGGCGAGGCGACGTCGCCGGGGACGATGGCGACGTCATGGCCGCGCTCGCGCATGCGTTGCTGCCAGGCCAGGGCCTTGGCCTGGTCGCGGTAGTTGCTGGCCACGCGGTGGCCCTGCGCGGCCAGCCGCTCGCAGATCGCGGTTCCGATGCCGCCGGTGCCGCCGGTGACCAGCGCAACGCGTGATGTCATGGATGTCGCTCCGGATAGAGAGAGAAAGGGAAGGGCGGCCGGGGTGCGGCCGAAGGGTCGATTCTAGTCAGCCTTGATGTCGCTGGGGATGTCGCGGGCGACCGGCGGCATCGTCCACGCCCGGTCCTGCGTCGGCAGCCTGGCCGGATCGAAGGTCCGGAGCGCGGCGGCCAGCAGCGCCGGCACCGAACCGGCGCCGCTCAGCGCCGCGGGCGGCTGGCCCAGCGCGGCCCAGGCCAGGCGCAGCGCCGGCAGCGGGTCGGCATCGTCCAGCGGCAGCGCCGCGTGCGACTTGGACAGCTTGCGGCCGTCGGCGCCGAGCAACAGCGGCAGGTGCAGGTAGCGCGGCGTCGGCAGGCCCAGCGCACGCTGCAGCAGGATCTGCCGCGGCGTGGAGTCCAGCAGGTCGGCGCCGCGGACCACGTCGGTGATGCCTTGCGCGGCATCGTCGACCACCACCGCCAGTTGGTAGGCCCAGCAGCCGTCGGCGCGCAGCAGCACCACATCGCCGACCTCGGCGTGGACGTCCTGGGTCAGCCGCCCGCGCACGCCGTCGTCGAAGGCGACCACGCTGGCCGCGCCGGGCGGCACGCGCAGGCGGATGGCCGGCTGCGCGCGCGGCGCGTTGGCGACGCAGGCATGGTGCACGCCCCCCTGCGTCGCCAGCGCGCTGCGGCTGCAACTGCAGGAGAAGGCGAGGCCGGCCTGCAGCAGCCGCTGCGCTGCGTCGCGGTAAACAGGATCGCGCTCGCTCTGCCGCAGCACCGGTCCATCGGCCTCCAGGCCGCAGGCGCGCAGGCTGGCCAGTTGCCGCGCGGCGGCGCCGGGCACGCTGCGCGGGCGGTCCACGTCCTCGATGCGCAGCCGCCATTGGCCACCGGCCTGACGCGCGAGCAGCCAGCTGCCGAAGGCGGCGAGCAGCGAACCCAGGTGCAGCGGGCCGGTGGGCGAGGGCGCGAAGCGGCCGCGGTAGAGAGGCGGGGACATGGACAAGCTGAATCCTCGGTCAGGTACGCGCTTGAATTCAAGCGGCCGACACCGCAGATTCGAGGCAATCCTTCCATTTAATCAGTGCGGAGCCCACGCTCACATGTTCAATCGTATCGCCCTGTTCCTCATCACCAACCTGGCGGTGCTGGTGCTGGCCGGCATTGTCATGTCCGTGTTCGGGGTCAATCCCAACCAGATGGGCGGCCTGCTGGTGATGGCCGCGATCTTCGGCTTCGGCGGCTCGCTGGTGTCGCTGCTGCTGTCCAAGTTCATGGCCAAGCGCGCCACCGGCGCGCAGGTGATCACCGAGCCGCGCAACCACACCGAGCGCTGGCTGCTGCAGACCGTGCAGCGCCAGGCGCAGGCGGCCGGCATCGGCTTGCCCGAGGTCGCCGTGTACGATGGTCCGGAGATCAACGCCTTCGCCACCGGCGCCAACCGCAACAACGCGCTGGTCGCGGTGTCCACCGGCCTGCTGCAGAACATGACCGAGGACGAGGCCGAAGCGGTGCTGGGCCACGAGATCAGCCACATCGCCAACGGCGACATGGTGACCATGGCGCTGCTGCAGGGCGTGCTCAACACCTTCGTGATCGTGCTGGCGCGGGTGGTCGGCGGCGTGATCGACAGCTATCTGTCGGGCAACCGCGACGGGCGCCGCGGCCTGGCCTACTTCGCGATCGTGATGGTGCTGGAACTGGTGTTCGGCCTGTTCGCGACGATGATCGCGATGTGGTTCTCGCGCTACCGCGAATTCCGTGCCGACGCCGGCGGCGCCAGCCTGGCCGGTCGCGCCAAGATGATCGCCGCGCTGCAGCGGCTGGAACTCAACCACGGCCAGAGCACCTTGCCGTCGCAGGTGCAGGCGTTCGGTATCGCCGGCGGCCTCGGCCAGGGCCTGCGCAAGTTGTTCATGAGCCATCCGCCGCTGGCCGAGCGCATCGCCACCCTGCGCGCCTCGCATGTCAACGCGACAGTGAGCTGATCCATCGCTGGATCGAGACGCCGACCGGCGGAGCGCAGGCTCCGCCGGTCGGCGCTTTTGCGAATCCCCACTCCCGAATCTCCGATCCCCGCCCTTCAGGCAAAGTCGAAGTGCATCCCCGGCGCGGCCAGGCCGACGAACTCGCCCTGCACGTAGTCGACGCCTGCGCTGAACAACAGGCTCATCGAGGTCGCGTCGGAGACGAACTCGGCGATGGTGCGGATGCTGGCCGACTGCGCGCGTGCGGTGATCTCGCGGATCTTGTCCTGGTGCTCGCGGGTCTGGGTCAGGTCCTGGGTGAAGCCGCGGTCCAGCTTCAGGAACGATGGCTGGAAGTGCGCCAGCAACTGGAACGAGTCCAGCCCGGAGCCGAACTGTTCCAGCCCGACCTTGCAGCCCAGGGCCGTGGCGTCGGCCAGGAACTGCTGCGCGTTGCGCAGGTGGGTGAACACCTTGGCCTCCGGCGTCTGCAGCCACAGGCGCTCGCCGGGCACGCCGTGCGCCGCCAGCTCGCTTCGGATCAGGTCGACCATCTGCGTGTCGGCGAAGGCCTCCGGGCTGACCTTGACCAGCAGGCTGGTGGCGTGGCCGGCGCGCTGGCGTTCGCCGATCACGGCGATCGCGCGGGCGACCACCCAGCGGTCGATCTCGGCGGTCAGGCCATGCTCGGCGGCGATGCCGAGGAAGGTCGACGGACCGATCAGCTCGTCGTTGCGCTCCATGCGCAGGTAGGCCTCGTACAGCTCGTGCTGTTCGCCCTGCAGGTTCAGCACCGGCTGGTAGTGCAGCAGGAAGCCGTCGCCGGCCAGGGCCTCGCGCAGATGCTGGACCCAGCGCTGCACGCGTTCTTCCTCGAGGCGGTCGGCCGCGCCGGGATCGAAGATCTTGCAGGCGTTGCCGCCCAGCTCGACGGTCGCCTGCACGTTCTCGCTGGCGCGGGCCAGGACCTGGCCGACGCTGGCGATCTTCTCGCCGATCTGCACGCCGCCGATGCTCACGGTGACCGTGGCCGAGCGCTCGCCGACGCTGAACACATGGCTGGCGTAGGCCTGCAGCAGGCGCTCGGCCAGCGCCGCGGTGCGCGCGTAGTCGCCTTCCAGCAGCAGCGCGAAGTTGTGCTCGCCGAAGCGCGCCGCCTGCACGTCGCCGTCGATGGCCGCGGCCAGGTGCTGGGCCAGCGCCGCGACCAGCGCATCGGCCGAATACAGGCCGATGTCGGCCAGCAGCCGCGCGTAGTGATCCGGCTCGACCAGCAGGAAGCCGTACTGGCCCTCGCCGCGGCCGACCTGGGCCACGGCGGTTTCCAGCGCCAGCATGAAGGTCGGGCGGTTGAGCAGGCCGGTGACCTGATCGCGCTGGCGGAGGTCTTCGACCTCGCGCGCCAGTTCCGGGTCGAACTCCTCGCGGCGGCGGAACACCACCTGCACGCAGGCCTCGCCTTCGTAGCTGGCGGTGGCGAATTCCATCGTCGCCGGAAAGCTGTCGCCTTCCAGGGTGCGCGCGTCCACCTGGTACTGCGCCGGCGGCGGCTCGCCCTTGCCCAGCGACTTCAGTAGCTGCTTGAAGCCTTCCACGTGTTGCGGGGCGACCATGTCCAGCAGCGACACGCCTTCGACGTCGTCGAACGACGCGAACCCGAACATCTCCAGGTAGGCGTCGTTGGCGCGGATGTGCATGCCTTCGTGGATGTAGGCGATCGGGTCGCGCGAGGAGGCGATCAGCGCATCGCAGCGGCGCTCGGTCTCGCGCATCTGCGCCTCGATCCGGCGCAGTCCGCGCCGCGCCTGCAGGTCGGCCCAGGTGGTACGGACCACGGCCAGCAAGTGCTCGGGGCGCTGCCGCAGCGCGATCGCGCGCGCGCCGCCGGCCACGGCCTCCAGCCATTCCTGCTCGTCGATGCGCTCGGCCAGCACGATGACCGGGATGTCCTTGCCGCTGGCGGCGACCCGCTGCAGCACCTGCGGCAGGGGGATCGACTGCGCCTGCGCGCTCAGCACCAGGTCGATCGGCTGGGCGGCCAGCATCGCCGACAACTCCTCGGCATGCTGCGGCCGCGACGGACGCACCGCGATGCCGCTGTTGCGCAGGCTGCTGACGATCGCCTCGGCGTCTTCGCCGCTGTCGTCGACGATCATCAGGCGGAGGGTGATGTCTTTGCCTGTGTGCATGAAGCCTCCCGGGGACGGGGTTTAATACACGATGCCCGCTGTCGCGTCCATGTTGTTCGGGAATGGGCAATCGGGAATTGGGAGTCGCAAGAGCGGACTGTCGTGTCTTAACGTTCGCGGGCGGACCGAGACGCGCGCGCAACGAGCGGTGTTTCGAGTCCCCATTCCCCATTCCCCATTCCCCATTCCCGGCCGCTAGGCCGCCAAGCCAGCCGCGTGGCCCGAGGCCCAGGCCCACTGGAAGTTGTAGCCGCCCAGCCAGCCGGTGACGTCGAGCACTTCGCCGACGAAGTACAGGCCGGGCACCCGCCGCGATTCCATGGTCGAGGACGACACCTGGTCGGTGTCCACGCCGCCCAGGGTGACTTCGGCGGTGCGGTAGCCTTCGGTACCGCTGGCCACCAGCGGCCAGGCGCCGAGCAGCTCGGCGGCGGCGCGCAGTTGCGGCTCGTCCAGCTGGCGCACCGGCTTGTCCGGCAGCCACACCTCGCACAGGCGTTGCGCGAAGCGGCGCGGCAGCGCCTCGCCCAGCACCGTGCGCAGTTCGGCGGCGCCGCGCAGGCGTTTCTGGTCGCGCAGCCAGTTCGCCGCGTCCTGCCCCGGCAGCAGGTCCAGGCGCAGGTCGTCGCCCGGCTGCCAGTACGAGGAGATCTGCAGGATCGCCGGGCCGCTGACCCCGCGGTGGGTGATCAGCATGAAGTTGCGGAAGCGCGCGCCGTTGCAACTGGCTTCCACCGGCAAGGCCAGGCCGGACAGGTCGTGCAGGCGTTCCTGGTGCTTGCCGCTCAGGGTCAGCGGCACCAGCCCGGCGCGGGTCGGCAGCACCGCATGGCCGAACTGCCGGGCCAGGTCGTAGCCGAACCCGCTGGCGCCGAGGCTGGGGATGGACAGGCCGCCGGTGGCCACCACCAGCGAGTCTGCGTGCACTGGGCCATCGTCGGTGTCCAGGCGGAAGCCCTCGCTGCCGCGTTCCACCGCGCGCACGCTGCAGTCGGTGCGCACCGTCACTGCCGCCGCGGCGCACTCGTCCACCAGCATGCGCACGATCTGCTTGGAGGAGACGTCGCAGAACAGTTGCCCCAGTTCCTTCTCGTGGTAGGCGATGTGGTGGCGTTCGACCAGGTCGATGAAATCGGCGGGGCGGTAGCGGGCCAGCGCCGACTTGCAGAAGTGCGGATTGGCGGACAGGAAGTTGCCCGGCCCGGTGCCGGTATTGGTGAAGTTGCAGCGGCCGCCGCCGGACATCAGGATCTTCTTGCCGACCTTGTTGGCATGGTCGATCACCCGCACCCGGCGCCCGCGCTGGCCGGCGGCGATCGCGCACATCAGCCCGGCGGCGCCGGCGCCGATCACCACCACGTCGGTGCGGATGGGGGCGGCCGCGGCGTTCATGCCGCGGCTTTGCGCACCGTGGGCACGAACACGACGCTGCCGCTGTCGCCCAGCCACTGCACTTCGCCGTCCTGGATCATCACGTCGAAGCGCATGCTGCGCTGGATCAGCTCGGCCGCCGCGGCGACGGCGTCGCCCGGCAGGTCGATCACCTGCACCTGCTTGAGCTTGGCCAGGGCGGAGGCATTCTTGTCCCACCAGATGTCGGCGGCGCGGCCGCCGTAGTTGGCGACCACCACCGAGCGCGCCCGGCCGCAGGCCTTGCGGATCCGCGATTCGTCGGGCTGGCCGACCTCGATCCATTGCTCGATCGCGCCGGTGTAGTCCATCCGCCACAGGTCGGGCTCGTCGTCGCTGCTCAGGCCCTTGCCGAACAGCAGGCGCTCCTCGGCATACAGGGCGAAGGTCAGCAGGCGCGCCATCAGCCGTTGGTCGGTCTCGGACGGGTGCTGCGCCAGGGTCAGGGAATGGGCGGCGTAGTAGCCGCGGTCCATGTCGGAAATCTGCAGCTCCGCCTTGCGGAGGGTGGCGGTGAGGGCCATGCGGCTACCGGGATCGAGGGCGCAATAGGATACGGCGTGCGGCGGCGCTGTCGGCCCGGACCTTGCGTGGGCCCGAGGACCGGTGCCGGGTGGGCGTGGCCGAGGCGGCGAGGCCGCGGCCACCGGTGCCGACGCATCCGTCGATGGCACAGGGTCACCGGCCGTTGCCTGGCGCGTCGGCGGATTTGCGCAGTTTTCGCGGATCGGCAGCCGGATCGGCCGCACCGTCACTAACTTTAGGGGTGGGTTCAGCTTTCTTGTGGTGGATCCCGGTTTGTCTACACAAACATGTCGCTTTTTGATCCCGACCCGCGTATGGTGGCCCCACTGTGTTTGCTAGAGTCACCGTGAATCGTGGCTTGGTGCAGTAGATCTCGCGATCCACTTCATCGTTCCGCTCGCTTTACTAACGCCTGCAACTCAGTCTCGGCCTCGATCTCCGATGGCTGCGATTTCTTCAATTTAATGTTTCAGGAGTTAGCAAATGTCTGATCGTCAGAACGGTACCGTGAAGTGGTTCAACGATGCCAAGGGCTTCGGCTTCATCACCCCGGAAAGCGGCCCGGACCTGTTCGTGCATTTCCGCGCGATCCAGGGCACCGGCTTCAAGTCGCTGCAGGAAGGCCAGAAGGTGACCTTCGTCGCCGTGCAGGGCCAGAAGGGTATGCAGGGTGACCAGGTGCAGGCCGTCTAAGGACGCCGCCACCGCAAGGTTGCCGAACGCCGGAAGCGCAAGCTTCCGGCGTTTTTGTTTGGGCGATCGTTTTTCTCAAGCTTCGTCTGCGCCGCCTGCGGTGACCCCGCGGCCAGGCTGCCAGGCGCAGCGGCGGTGCCTTGCATGCGCGGGTTCACACCTGCATGCGGCTACCATGGCGGCCCCCGAGCCCCGGAGCCGTCGCCATGATCACCGTGCATCACCTCAACCAGTCCAGGTCGCAGCGCGTGCTGTGGTTGCTGGAAGAACTGGCGCTGCCGTACCAGGTGATCAAGTACCAGCGCGATCCCAAGACCATGCTGGCGCCGCCGGAATTGCGCGCGATCCATCCACTTGGCAAGTCGCCGGTGCTGGTGGACGACGGCCACGTGCTGGCCGAGTCCGGGGCGATCCTCGACTATCTGGTCGATCGCTACGACACCGGCTGCACGCTGTCGCCGGCGCCGCAGCCGCTGGATTCGCCCGAGCGCCTGCGCTACCGCTACTGGATGCACTACGCGGAAGGCTCGGCGATGCCGCCGCTGCTGATGAGCCTGGTGTTCGGGCGGATCCGCTCGGCGAAGATGCCGTTCTTCGCGCGGCCGATCGCCAAGGCCATCGTCGACAAAGCGATGCGCGGCTTCGTCGGGCCGCAGATACGCCTGCATCTGGACTGGATGGAGCGCGAACTGGCCGGGACCGGCTGGTTCGCCGGCGACCGCTTCACCGCTGCGGACGTGCAGATGAGCTTCCCGGTGCAGGCTGCGGCGGCACGCATCGGCCTGCAGACGCATCCGAACCTGGCCGGCTTCGTGCAGCGGATCGAGCAGCGCCCTGCCTATCAGCGCGCGCTGCAGCAGGGCGGTCCGTTCGAGTTGCTCGGCGGCGCGGACGGCTGAGGCCCGTTCGCGCGGGCCGCCGCGCCGGTCGGGTCAGGGGACGGCAGGGCGCGCCGGGCAGGCGCGCACGAAGGCCATGCTGTCGGCCATGACCGGCAGCGCCGGGTCGTCCTTGCGCAGCGCCAGCACCAGGCGCATGTGGCCGACGCCGGGATAGATCTTCAGGTCGGCCGGGACCCCGGCGCGCTGCAGCGCGGTCTGCAGCGACTGGCTGTTGTGCGGCTCCACCACCGTGTCGGCGTCGCCGTGCAGCAGCAGGGCCGGCGGCTCGTCGCCGTCGACGAAGGTCACCGGCTGCGAGCGCCGCTGCTGCGCCGGGTCCTGGCCGAACATGCCGATCAGGTCCGGGTCGGTCAGCGGCAGGAAGTCGTACGGGCCGGCCAGCCCGACCAGGCCGCACAGCTGCCGCGGCGACAGGCCCTGCGCCTGCAGCCAGTGGCCGTCGGTGGCCAGCAGCGCGGCGATGTGCGCGCCGGCGGAGTGGCCCATCAGCACCAGCCGTTGCGGATCGCCGCCGTAGTCGGCGGCATGGCGCTGGCTCCAGGCCACCGCGGTGGCGGCGTCGCGCATGAAGCCGTCCAGGGTCACCTGCGGATACTTGCGGTAGTCCGGCACGATCGCGACCACGCCGTGCCGCGCCAGCGCTTCGCCGGCCCAGCGGTAGTTCTGGCGGTTGCCGGTCTTCCAGGTGCCGCCGTGGAAGAACACCACCACCGGCGCGTGCTGCACCCCGGCCGGGCGGTACACGTCCAGCGCCAGGCCGTGGGCCGCGTCGTAGACGATGCCGCGCTGCTCGCTGAGGCCTTGGCGCGAGGAACCGGCGTTGAGGCCGCCGAAGAACAGGCTGCTGCAGGCCGAGACCAGCAGCGAGGACAGGGCGATCAGGGCATTGCGCGGCCAGCGGGGCGGAGACGGACGGTCGGACATGGGCGATCCCGGAGAGGAGCGCGGAGCATGCCCGATGGGGGTGTCGGCGGCGAGTGGAGGTGGGGCGGGGAGTGGGGATTGGCAAAGGCGTGGGCTTGTTGGATGTGCGCTGTGACCCTGCGACGGCGGTCGGACCCTTACCCCAACCCCTCTCCCGGGGGGAGAGGGGCTTGGTCTGCCTGCAGTGACAGTGCCCGTGCACCGTATGCTCACCCTGCGGGCTTTCCAATGCGGGCTACGACTTCTACGCTGTTTCCCATGTCTTCCTTGCGTTTCGACAATCGTTTCGTCGCCGAGCTGCCTGGCGACCCGGAATCCGGTCCGCGTCGCCGCGAGGTGCTGGGGGCGCTGTGGTCGCCGGTCGAGCCGACGCCGGTGGCGGCGCCGCGGCTGCTGGCGTATGCGCCGGAGGTGGCGGCGCTGCTCGGGCTGTCCGAGCAGGAGGTGCGGTCGCCGCAGTTCGCTGCGGTGTTCGCCGGCAATGCGCGCTATCCGGGCATGCAGCCCTATGCGGCGAACTACGGCGGCCACCAGTTCGGCCATTGGGCCGGGCAACTCGGCGACGGCCGCGCGATCTCCCTGGGCGAGGCGCTGGGCGTGGACGGGCGGCGCTGGGAGCTGCAGCTCAAGGGCGCGGGGCCGACGCCCTACTCGCGCCATGCCGACGGCCGCGCCGTGCTGCGCTCGTCGGTGCGCGAGATCCTCTGCAGCGAGGCCATGCATCACCTGGGCGTGCCGACCACGCGTGCGCTGAGCCTGGTCGGCACCGGCGAGACGGTGGTGCGCGACATGTTCTACGACGGCCATCCGCGCGCCGAACCGGGTGCGGTGGTGTGCCGGGTGGCGCCGTCGTTCGTGCGCTTCGGCAGTTTCGAGTTGCCGGCCGCGCGCGGCGACACCGCCTTGCTGCGGCGCCTGGCCGACCTGGTGATCGCGCGCGATTTCCCGCACCTGCAGGGCGTCGGTGGCGCGCGCGATGCGGCCTGGTTCGCCGAGATCTGCGCGCGCACCGCGCGCATGGTCGCGCACTGGATGCGGGTGGGCTTCGTGCACGGGGTGATGAACACCGACAACATGTCGGTCCTGGGGCTGACCATCGACTACGGCCCCTACGGCTGGATCGACGACTACGATCCGGACTGGACGCCCAACACCACCGATGCGCAGGGCCGCCGCTACCGCTTCGGCACCCAGCCGCAGGTCGCGTACTGGAACCTGGGCCGGCTGGCGCAGGCGCTGGCACCGCTGTTCGACGACGTCGCGCCGCTGCACGACGGGCTGGAGCGGTTCCGCGCCGACTATGCGCAGGCCGAGCGCGACAGCATCGCGGCCAAGCTCGGCCTGGAACACTGCGGCGACGCCGATGTGGCGCTGATGCACGCGTTGCTGGATCTGCTGCAGCAGGGCGAGGTCGACATGACCCTGTGGTTCCGTGGCCTGAGCGCGCTGCCGCTGCAGCCGTGGACGCCGGCGCAGGCGCTGGCGGCGCTGGCCGAGGCGTTCTACGACCCGGCGCGGCTGGCCGCGCAGGCGCCGGCGTTCGAGGCATGGCTGGCACGCTATGCGCAGCGCCTGCAGCAGGAACCGTTGCCCGCCGCCGCCCGCGCCGCGCGGATGCGCGCAGCCAATCCGCGCTACGTGCTGCGCAATTACCTGGCGCAGCAGGCGATCGATCGCGCCGAGCAGGGCGATACCGGCGGCATCGACGAACTGCTGGAGGTGATGCGCCATCCCTACGACGAGCAGCCCGGGCGCGAGGCGTTCGCGGCCAAGCGTCCGGACTGGGCGCGGACCCGGGCGGGCTGTTCGATGCTGTCGTGCAGTTCCTGAGCGGGGCCGGCGCGTGCGCTCAGGACGCGGTCGCGCGGTAGCGCCAGGCGAGCAGGAAGGTCGCCACCACTTCCTCCGCCAGTGCCTGCTGGGCGGCCGCGTCCGGCGCCTGTCCGTTGAGCATCGCGCCGGGATACGCATAGCCGAAGGTGGCGCCGATGAACGCGGTGGCGGCGAGGACGGGCTGTACGTCGCCGCGCATGTGCAGGGTCTGCAGCAAGGCGCTCAGGCGCTCGCGCAGGCGGCCGGCGCGGCGCTGGTGCAGCGACTGCCGCAGCTCCGGCATCTGCGCGCTGGCCTGCACCAGCAGGCGATGCAGGCGCAAGGCGTCGGGCGCGTACAGGTGCGCCGGCACGGTCACGGCGATCTGCCGCAGGGTCGCGGGCAGGTCCTGCGCGGTGGCGCTGCCGATGTTCTCCAGGCGCGTCTGCAGGTCCTCGCTCAGGGCCTCGAAGACCTGCATCAGCAGGTCGGCCTTGCTGGAGAAATGGTTGTACAGGCTCTGCCGGGTCAGCCCGGCCTGGCTGGCGATCTGTTCCAGCGACACGTCCAGCCCATGTTCCAGCAGCAGCGTGCGCGCCGCCGCCAGCAGGCGCGGTCGCGCCAGCGCCGGGCGTCCGCGCGGGCGTGCGGGGGCGAGCGACGGTGTCGTCCCGGGCGTGGTGGCCGTTGCCCGCGCACCCTGACGGCGAAGGGGTGGGCTTCCCTTCATGATTGTTTTCTTGTCTTTGAGTAAATTAAATGATCCCCCTCGTCGTCCCCAGGATCAAGCGCATGCCCGCGCCTCTCGTCCAGCGCCGCTGCGCGCTGCCGTTGCTGCTGTCCGTCGTCGTGCTCGCGTTCGCCGGCTGCAAGGGTGGGGGCAGCGCTCCGGCACCGGCGCCGAAGACGGTGGAGGTGGTGACCCTGCAGCCGCAGAGCGTGCCATTGAGCGTGGAGCTGGCCGGGCGCACCGTGGCCTCGGAAGAATCGGAGGTGCGGCCGCAGGTCAGCGGCATCCTGCGCCAGCGGCTGTTCGAGGAGGGCGCCACGGTGCGGGCCGGGCAGCCGCTGTTCCAGATCGAGCCGACCCTGTACCAGGCCGCGGCCAACCAGGCGCAGGCCAATCTGGCCACCGCTGAGGCCACGCTCGCCGCGGCCACGCTGCGCGCCGAGCGCTACCGCACCCTGGGCAAGACCCAACTGGCCGCGCAGCAGGACGTGGACGATACGCAGGCTGCCTACAAGCAGGCGCTGGCCAGCCGCGACGCGCAACGCGCGGCGCTGGACACCGCGCGCACGCAGTTGCGCTTCGCCACGGTGCTGGCGCCGATCGGCGGGCGTATCGGCCGCGCGCGGGTGACGCCGGGGGCGCTGGTCACCGCCAACCAGACCGACGCGATCGCCAAGATCCAGCAGTTGGATCCGATGAACGTGGACATCACCCAGTCCGGCAATCAGTTCCTGGCGCTGCGCCGGGCGATCGCCGCCGGCGGGGTGCAGCCGGCCAGCACGCAGGTGCGGCTGACCCTGTCCGACGGCACCGAGTATCCGCTGCCGGGCACGCTGGAATTCGCCGACCTCGACGTGGAGGAGACCACCGGCGCGGTGACCCTGCGCGCGCGCTTCCCCAATCCCGATGCGCAACTGCTGCCGGGCATGTACGTGCGCGCGCTGGTCGGGCAGGGCGTGCGTCAGCAGGCCCTGCTGGTGCCGCAGTCGGCGGTGGACCGCACCCCGCGCGGCGAGGCGGTGGCCTGGGTGGTGGGCAACGACAACGTGGTGCGCCAGCGCGCGTTCACCACGCTGCGCGCGGTCGGCGACCGCTGGCTGGTCGGCGATGGCCTGAAGCCCGGTGAGCGGGTGGTGGTGGCGGGACGGCAAGGTCTCAGCGACGGCGCCAAGGTGACGGTGAAGGCCGCCGCCGCGCCTGCGGCCAGCCAGGGCTGAGCCGGCATGCTGCCGCGTTTCTTCATCCATCGCCCGATCTTCGCCTGGGTCCTGGCCATCTGCATCATGGCCGCCGGCGCCATCGCCGTGTTCACCCTGCCGATCGAGCAGTACCCGGACATCGCCCCGCCGTCGGTGAATGTCACCGCCACCTACAACGGTGCCTCGGCGCAGACCGTGGAGGACAGCGTCACCCAGGTGATCGAGCAGCAGATCAAGGGCATCGACCACCTGCTGTACTTCTCCTCGACCAGTTCCTCGTCCGGGCAGGCGCGGATCAGCATCACCTTCGACCAGGCGGCCAATCCCGACATCGCCCAGGTGCAGGTGCAGAACGCGGTCAACCAGGCGCTCAACCGCCTGCCGCAGGAAGTGCAGCAGCAGGGCGTGACCGTGGCCAAGTCGCAGGGCGACAGCCTGATGGCGGTGGCGATCTACGACCGCACCGACCGCATGGACAACGTCGACATCTCCGACTACCTGGTCAGCACCCTGCAGGACCCGATCAGCCGCATCAACGGCGTCGGCGAGATCAACGTGTTCGGCGCGCAGTACGCGATGCGGGTGTGGCTGGACCCGCACAAGCTCAACGCCTACCAACTCATGCCTGGCGACGTGCGCAGCGCGATCCTGGCGCAGAACACCCAGGTCACCGCCGGCGAGCTCGGCGCGCTGCCCACCGGCGCCGAGCAGGAACTCAACGCCACGGTCACCGCGCAGTCGCGGCTGCAGACCCCCGAGCAGTTCCGGCAGATCATCCTGGCCACGCGCGAGGATGGTTCCAGCGTGCGCCTGGGCGATGTGGCGCGGGTGGAGATCGGCGCGGAGAACTACCAGAACAACGCCACGCTCAACGGCCACCCGGCATCCGGCTTCTCGGTGACGCTGTCCGCCGGCGCCAACGCGATCGCCACCTCCGATGCGATCCACGCCACCATCGAACGGCTCAAGCCGACCTTCCCGCCGGGCCTGGACGTGGCCTATCCGCGCGACAGCACGCCGTTCGTGCGGATCTCGATCGAGAACGTGGTGCACACCCTGGCCGAGGCGATCGTGCTGGTGGTGGTGGTGATGTTCCTGTTCCTGCAGAACTGGCGCGCCACGCTGATCCCGGCGATCACCGTGCCGGTGGTGCTGCTGGGAACCTTCGGCATCCTCGCCGCGGCCGGCTTCACCATCAACACGCTGACCCTGTTCGCGATGGTGCTGGCGATCGGCCTGCTGGTCGACGACGCCATCGTGGTGGTGGAGAACGTCGAGCGGATCATGCACGAGGAGCACTTGCCGCCGCGCGAGGCCACCGAGCGCTCGATGGGCGAGATCACCGGCGCGCTGATCGGCATCACCGTGGTGCTGGGCGCGGTGTTCCTGCCGATGGCGTTCTTCGGCGGCTCCACCGGCATCATCTACCGGCAGTTCTCCATCACCATCGCCTCGGCGATGGCGCTGTCGGCGCTGGTCGCGCTGACCCTGACCCCGGCGCTGTGCGCGACCCTGCTCAAGCCGGTGGAGCAGGAGCGCACGCTCGGCCGTTTCTTCCAGTGGTTCAACCGCAGCGTCGAGCGCGTCCAGCAGGCCTACCAGCGCCGTCTCGGCAGCGTGCTGCAGCGGCCGCGGCGCTGGCTGGCGCTGTATGCGCTGGTGGTGCTGGCGATGGTCGTGCTGTACATGCGCATGCCCACCGGCTTCCTGCCGGTGGAGGACCAGGGCCAGGTGCAGATCCAGTTCACCACCCCGGAAGGCACGCCGCTGGCCAGGACCCAGGCCCTGGGCAAGCGCATCAGCGACTACTTCATGACCCACGAGAAGGCCAATCTCACCGCGATCTTCATGGTGGTGGGCCGCAACAACGCCGGCACCGGGCAGAACGCCGGCCAGGCGTTCGTGGCGCTCAAGCCGTGGGGCGAGCGCAACCGCGACAACACCGCGCAGGCCATCATCGACCGCGCCAACGCGCATTTCCGCGACATCGGCGACGCCAAGATCAGCGTGCTGTCGCCGCCGGCGGTGCGCGGCCTGGGCCAGTCCAGCGGCTTCGAGCTGTGGATCCGCGACAGCGACGGCGCCGGCCGCGCAGCGTTGCTGAAGGCGCAGCAGCAGGTGCTCAAGCAGGCTGGCGACGATCCGCAGCTGACCGCGGTGCGGCTCAACGGCCTGGGCGACAAGGCGCAGTTGCAGGTGGACATCGACCACGCGCAGGCCAGTGCGCTGGGCCTGGCGCAGACCGACATCAACGCGACCCTGGCCACGGCCTGGGGCGGCAGCTACGTCAACGACTTCATCGACCGCGGCCGGGTCAAGCGCGTGTACGTGCAGGGCGATGCGCCGTACCGCGCGCTGCCGGAGGACATCGCGCAGTGGTACGTGCGCGGCAGCGGCGGGCAGATGGCGCCGTTCGCCAGTTTCGCCAGCACCCACTGGACCCGCGGCCCGCAGCTGCAGCAGCGCTTCAACGGGCTGCCGGCGGCGCAGATCCAGGGCGGCGCCGCGGCCGGCAGCAGTTCCGGCGAGGCGATGCAGCGGATGCAGGCGCTGGTGGCCAAGCAGGAGGGGTTCGATCTGCAGTGGAGCGGGCTGTCCTACCAGGAACAGTTGTCCAGCAACCAGACGCTGTGGCTGTACACCGCCTCGATCCTGTTCATTTTCCTGTGCCTGGCGGCGTTGTACGAGAGCTGGTCGATCCCGGTGGCGGTGCTGCTGGTGATTCCGCTGGGCGTGGTCGGCACGGTGCTCGCCACCACCCTGGCCGGATTCGTCAACGACATCTATTTCCAGGTCGGCCTGCTGACCACGATCGGCCTGTCGGCGAAGAACGCGATCCTGATCGTCGAGTTCGCCGAAGCCCGGCAGCGGGCGGGCATGCCGTTGCTGGAGGCGACGCTGGAAGGCGCGCGGCTGCGCTTGCGGCCGATCGTGATGACCTCGCTGGCGTTCGTGGCCGGCGTGCTGCCGCTGGCGCTGTCCACCGGCGCCGGCGCTTCCAGCCGCCGCGAGATCGGCGTGTGCGTGATCGGCGGCATGGTCACCGGCACCGCGCTGGCGGTGCTGCTGGTGCCGCTGTTCTTCGTGCTGGTGCGGCGTGCGCTGCGGCGCGCGCCGGCGGATGCGGCAACGGCGGCGCACAGCGGGTAGGATGTCGCGCCCCCAATCGATCGTCCCGGCGCGCCGGGACGCGTGACCATGACCGACGCCGTTGCCGAATCCCCGACCTGGGCCACCCTGATCCGCGATGTGCCGGACTTCCCCAAGCCCGGCATCCTGTTCAAGGACATCACCCCGCTGCTGGCCGACGGGCCGGATTTCGCCTCCGCGCTGGATGCGCTGGCCCAGCCCTGGCGCGGCACACCGCTGGACGCGGTGCTGGGCATCGAGGCGCGCGGCTTCATCCTCGGCGCGCCGCTGGCGCACGAACGGCGCACCGGCTTCGTGCCGGTGCGCAAGCCCGGCAAGCTGCCGGCGCAGACCCTGGCCCAGGATTACGGGCTGGAATACGGCCGCGACCGCATCGAGATCCATGCCGATGCGCTGCGGCCGGGCATGCGCGTGCTGCTGGTCGACGACGTGCTGGCCACCGGCGGGACCCTGCTGGCGGCGCTGGCCCTGGCGCAGCGGATGGGCGCCGAGGTGGTCGCGGCGACGGTGCTGGTGGAACTGGCCGGGCTCGGCGCGCGCTCGCGCTGGCCTGCGGACATTCCGCTCACCGCGCCGCTGCGTTACTGAGGCCGGACGCGACGCGCAGGCGGAGCCGGGATCGCTCGCGCCTGCGCCGGCAGTCGGCTCAATGCGGGTAGATCACGTCCTCCAGCGCCGGATCGGCATGCGCGGCGGCATGGCTCAGATGGCCATCGAACGGGCCGACCTTGCAGATCCGCCCGTCGTCGGCGAACACCAACTGCAGTCCGTGTTCCTGCTCCCAGTCGCAGTTGCATTCCAGGCTGATGCGCAGGCGGCCGTCGCGGTAGCGGCTGAGGTAGGCCTCGCCGCCGAACTGCACGTGCCGCCATACCTGCGCCGGGTCGTCGATGCGCGGGCAGGGCGTGCCGTACCGCTGGTGCAGCGCCTGCATGCGCTGGTAATAGGTGAACACATGCGGAGCCGCCGCATCGAGCACGGCCTGGTCGATGCGCAGGAACGCGGCGACCGCGGCGGCGAAGTCGGCCGGTGCCGGATCGACCGCATAGTCCTCGAACACGAAGCCGCACGGGTCCTGCATCCACGGCACCGGCACCGCCGCGCTCCATGCGGCGCCGTCCTCGTCCTGCTCCAGCGACGCGAGCACGGTCTGCATCGTCGTTGGCGCGCTCACAGCTTGGCGACCCGGAACCGGCGGCCCTTGATCTTGCCGGCCTGCAACTGCGCCAGCGCCTTGCCGGCGTGGGCGCGGGCGATGGCGACGTAGGAGCGGGTGGCGTAGATCGCGATCTTGCCGATCGCCGCGCCGGACAGCCCGGCCTCGCCGGTCAGCGCGCCGAGGATGTCGCCGGCACGCAGCTTGTCGGTCTTGCCGCCGTCGATGCGCAGGGTGACCATCGCCGCCTGCGGCAACTGCGCCGGCCGCGCGGTGGCCAGCGGCGCGCGCGACCAGCGCAGCGGCTGGCCCTGCTCGGTTTCCAGCGCCTGCGCGCGCGCGGTCTCGCGCGGCGCCACCAGGCTCAGCGCCAGGCCGTGCTTGCCGGCGCGCGCGGTGCGGCCGATGCGGTGGCGGTAGGTTTCGGTATCGGTGGGCAGCTCGTAACTGACCACTGCCGACAGGTCTTCCACGTCCAGCCCGCGTGCGGCCACGTCGCTGGCCACCAGCACGTTGCAGCTGCGGTTGACGAAGCGCACCAGCACCTCGTCGCGGTCGCGCTGCTCCATGTCGCCATGCAGCGCCAGCGCGGAGAAGCCGAACTGCTGCAGCGACCCGGCGACCTCGTCGACCTCCTTGCGGGTATTGCAGAACACCACGCTGGATTCGGGGGTGAAGCGCAGCAGCAGGCCGGCCACCGCCTTCTGCCGGTAGGTGGGGTCGACCTCGAAGAACTGCTGGTCGATCTCCGGCGCGCTGTCGGCGCCTTCGACGGTGATCTCCGCCGGTTCCTGCAGCAGGTCGCGCGCCAGCGTACGGATCGCCTCGGGGAAGGTGGCCGAGAACAGCAGGCTCTGCCGGTGCTTGTCGCAACGGCTGGCGATCTCGCGGATCGGCTCCTCGAAGCCCATGTCGAGCATGCGATCGGCCTCGTCCAGCACCAGTGTGCGCACTCCGCCCAGATGCAGCGCCCGCTTGCGCGCCAGCTCCTGGATGCGGCCGGGCGTGCCGACCACCACCTGCGGGTCGTGCGCCTCCAGCGAGGCCAGCTGCGGACCCAGCGGCATGCCGCCGGTCAGCACCACCAGTTTCATGTTGGGAATGCCGGTGGCCAGCTTGCGCAACTGCTTGCCGACCTGGTCGGCCAACTCGCGGGTCGGGCACAGCACCAGTGCCTGCGCGCGGCTCAGTGCCGGATCCAGCTTGTGCAGCAGGCCCAGGCCGAACGCCGCGGTCTTGCCGCTGCCGGTGGGCGCCTGCACGATCGCATCGCGCCCGGCCAGGATCGGCGGCAGGCTTTGCGCCTGCACCGGGGTCATGCTGGTGTAGCCCAGCGCATCGATGCCGGGCGCGAGCGCCGGGGAGAGGGACAGGGTGGCGAAATCGTTCATGCGGCATTTTAGCCGCTTGACGGCGGGGAGTCGGGATTTGCGAGTGGAGATTCGGGATTGGGCGTCGTGGCGCGCGCTGGGTGTGGCGCAACGCCCGTCGCGCGTCGTAGGGGAGCGGCTTCAGCCGCGACGGGCGTGTCCTTGGAGGGCGAGGAAGGTCTGGTTGCAAGTGAAGGAAACCGCAGTGCACGCTTCGGCAGGCAGGTGCCCGCTTAGCCCACCTTGGTGAGCCAATCGGCAATGGCGCTCGCGCTCGCGCCAGGGGCGGTCTGCAGCAGCAGGTGCGGGCCGGGCAGCTCGATGCAGCGGGCGCCGGCAATGCCGGCGAGGATCGTGGCGCCGGCCGTGCGATGCATCAGCCGGTCGTGGCTGGCGCGCAGGTACAGCGTCGGCGCGGCGATGGCGGCCAGACGGGGGCTGACGTCCACGCGCAGGGCGCTGGCCGCGCGGTCGCGCAGCACCGCAGGGGCGATGCCGCGCAGCGTGCGTGCCAGTTGCGTCTCCAGCGCCGACGTGGACCAGCGGCCGAGCAGCGACCAGCGCAACGCGGCGGTGGGTAGGCGATGTGCCGGTGCGAAGCGCGTCAGCGCCGCGAACGGCGCCAGTGCCGGGACCGGGTTACGGGCAAAGGTGGTGGACAGGACCAGGCCAGCCAGCCCAGCGGGGCGTTGCGCCGCGAGCGACACGGCGACGGGGCCGGAGAACGATTCGCCGAGCAGGACGAAGCGCTGCTGCGGCAGCGATTGCCGTGCCAGGTGCTCGAGTTCCGCGTACGAGGCCAGTCGGTCGCGCGGATAGGTCACCACTGTCACCTGCGCGAAGCGCCGCCGGGCTTCGGCGACGAATTCGCCGAGCAGTTCGCTGGTGCCGTCCAGGCCCGGCAGGATGACGAGTGCCGTCATTGCAGCGTCGGGCGCGGGCAGGCGGCCGCAGCGAGGCGGCGACGGCATGAGGGCATGGCGAACAAACGGGCAAGGTCCATGTGCGGGGTGGGCGCGGCAGTCGGCTTCGGCGCAGGGCGCATCCACGTACAATAGCGCGATGCCTCTTATCACTCTGCAGAACCTCGACTACAGCGTCGGCGGCCCCTTGTTGCTGGAAAAGACCGACCTGTCGATCGAGCCGGGCGAGCGGATCGCCCTGATCGGCCGCAACGGCGCCGGCAAATCCACGCTCATGAAACTCATCGCCGGCGAGCTCAAGCCCGACGACGGCGAGGTCCGCGTCCAGCAGGGCGTGCGCATCGCCCGGCTGGAGCAGGAGGTGCCGCACGGTGCCGCCGGCAGCGTGTTCGACGTGGTCGCCGACGGCCTGGGCGAGCTCGGCCATTGGCTGGCCGAATTCCATCGGCTCAGCCATGCCGCCGAATTCGACGGCGATGCGCTGGGCGCGGTGCAGTCCAAGATCGATGGCGCCAATGGCTGGGCCCTGGACCAGCGGGTCAACGAGACCCTGACCCGCCTGGAACTGGACGGCGACGCCGAGTTCGCGCGGCTGTCCGGCGGCATGAAGCGCCGCGTGCTGCTGGCGCGCGCGCTGGTCTCGGCGCCGGACCTGCTGTTGCTGGACGAACCGACCAACCACCTCGACATCGAGGCGATCGACTGGCTGGAAGGCTTCCTCAAGGGCTGGAACGGCAGCGTGGTGTTCGTGACCCACGACCGGCGTTTCCTGCGTGCCCTGGCTACGCGCATCGTCGAGATCGACCGCGGCCAGGTCAGCAGCTGGCCGGGCGACTGGGCCAACTACGAGCGCCGCCGCGAGGAGCGGCTCAACGCGCAGGCGCAGGAGAACGCCCGCTTCGACAAGCTGCTGGCGCAGGAAGAAGTGTGGATCCGCCAGGGCATCAAGGCGCGTCGCACCCGCGACGAAGGCCGCGTGCGTCGCCTGAAGGCCATGCGCAACGAGCGCGAGCAACGCCGCGAACTCACCGGCAACGTGCGCATGGAAGTGGCGCAAGGCGAGGCGTCGGGCCGCAAGGTGATCGAGGCCAAGGACGTGTCCTTCGGCTAC
>JBEVKG010000283.1:0-8171 GCA_040509765.1 Xanthomonas sp. | reverse complement strand
CGGCTGGGCATCGTCACCACCGGCAAGAGCTACCTGGACGTGCTGCAGGCGCTGGAGTACCTGGGCCTGGATGCGGACGCCTGCGCGCGCATCGGCATCCGCGTGTACAAGGTCGGCATGACCTGGCCGCTGGAACCGCTGGGCATCGCCGCGTTCGCGCGCGGGCTGCAGGACATCGTCGTGGTGGAGGAGAAGAAGGCCTTCATCGAGCGGCAGATGAAGGAGCAGTTCTACAACTGGCCGGCCAGCGCCGGCCCGCGCCCGAGCATCGTCGGCAAGTACGACGAGGCCGGCGAATGGATCCTGCCGTCCACCGGCGAACTGACCCCGGCCACCATCGCCGGGGTGATCGGCAAGCGCATCCTGCGTCTGCCGCAGTCCGCGGCGGTCAATACGGAGTCGATCGAGCAGCGGCTGCGCTGGATGGACGCCAAGGAAGCGGAGATGGCGCTACCGCGCGCCAACTTCCCGCGCGTGCCGCATTACTGCTCCGGCTGCCCGCACAACACCTCCACGGTGGTGCCGGAGGGCTCGCGCGCGCTCGGCGGCATCGGTTGCCACTACATGGTGACGTGGATGGACCGCGCCACCGACACCTTCACCCACATGGGCGGCGAAGGCGTCACCTGGGCCGGGCAGGCGCCGTTCACCGACACCCCGCACGTGTTCCAGAACCTGGGCGACGGCACCTATTTCCACAGCGGCTCGCTGGCGATCCGCCAGTCGATCGCCGCCGGCGTCAACATCACCTACAAGATCCTCTACAACGACGCGGTGGCGATGACCGGCGGGCAGCCGGTGGACGGCACCCTCAGCGTGCCCGACATCGCCCGGCAGATGCGCGCCGAAGGCGTGCACACCATCGCCCTGGTCAGCGACGACATCGGCAAGTGGACGCGGCGCCGCGAGCTGTTCCCCAGCGACGTGGACTTCCACGACCGCAGCGAGCTGGACGCGGTGCAGCGGCGCCTGCGCGAGGTCAAGGGCACCAGCGTGCTGATCTACGACCAGACCTGCGCCACCGAGAAGCGGCGCCGGCGCAAGCGCGGCAAGCTGGCCGATCCGCCCAAGCGCGTGCTGGTCAACTCGCTGGTCTGCGAAGGCTGCGGCGATTGCGGCGAGAAGAGCTTCTGCGTGTCGGTGCTGCCCAAGGAGACCGAGTACGGGCGCAAGCGCCAGATCGACCAGTCCAGCTGCAACAAGGACTATTCCTGCGTGTCCGGGTTCTGCCCCAGCTTCGTCACCGTGCACGGCGGGCAGCCGCGCAAGGGCCGCAAGGCCGACGCCGCGGCGCTGCTGGAGCAGTTGCCGGCACCGAGCTTCCGCAGCGACCTGAGCCAGCCCTGGAACATCCTCATCACCGGCGTCGGCGGTACCGGCGTGGTCACCATCGGCGCATTGCTGGGCATGGCCGGACACCTGGAGGGCAAGGGTGCCAGCGTGCTCGACCAGACCGGCCTGGCGCAGAAGGGCGGCGCCGTCACCACCCACATCCGCCTGGCACGGCAGCCGGAGGACCTGCACGCGGTGCGCATCGCCGCCGGCGAGGCCGACCTGGTGCTGGGCTGCGACATGGTGGTGGTCAACGACTACTGGGCGCTGTCCAAGGTGCGCGGCGACCGCTCGCAGGTGGTATTGAACAGCTACGAGGCGATGCCCGGCACCTTCACCACGCATCCGGACATGCAGTTCCCCGCCGCCGAGATCATTGCCGGCGTGCGCCTGGCGCTGGGCGGCCGCGATCCGCTGCTGCTCGACGCCACGCAGCTGGCCACCGCCCTGCTCGGCGACGCCATCGCCAGCAACCTGTTCATGCTCGGCTATGCCTGGCAGCAGGGCCTGGTGCCGCTGTCGCACGCGGCGCTGATGCGCGCGATCGAACTCAACGGCGCGGCGGTGGCGATGAACCAGCAGGCCTTCGCCTGGGGCCGCCTGGCGGCGCTGGACCTGCCGGCGGTACGGCGCGCGGCCGGCCTCACCGATCCTGCCGCGGACGAGCGCGAACGTCAGGCCCTGGGCCTGCAGCAACTGCCGCCGGGCGAGTGGGAAGGCCACGAGGCCGGCGCCAGCGCCGCCCCGCGCAATCCGTCAAATCCGCGGCCGCCGCGCGAGCTGCCGGCCGCCGCCGACAGCGGCGACGCCGGGCATGCGCCGCTGGACGACAGCCGCCTGTCGCGCTCGCTGCACGAACTGATCGCGCGCCGCCACGCCTTCCTGGTCGACTACCAGGACGCCGCCTACGCCGCGCGCTACAGCGCGCTGGTGGAACGCGTGCGTGCGGCCGAGCAGCGCATCGCCCCGGCCTCGACCGCGCTGACCGAAGCGGTGGCGCGCTACGCGTTCAAGCTGATGGCCTACAAGGACGAATACGAAGTGGCGCGGCTGTACACCAGCGGCGCGTTCGCGCAGCAGTTGCAGGCGCAGTTCGAAGGCGACTACCGGGTGCGCTTCCACCTGGCGCCGCCGCTGCTGGCGAAGAAGGACGAACAGGGCCGACTGCGCAAGCGCGAATACGGCCCGTGGATGTTCACCGCGTTCAAGTGGCTGGCCAAGTTGCGCCGCCTGCGTGGGGGCACCTTCGACGTGTTCGGCTACAGCGCCGAGCGGCGCGGCGAACGGCAGTTGATCGTCGACTACCTCGCCACCGTGGACGAACTGCTGCAGCGGCTGCAGGCGGACAACCTGGCGTTGGCGGTGCAGATCGCCAGCATCCCGGAACACATCCGCGGCTACGGCCACGTCAAGGAAGCGCACCTGCACGAGGCCAAGCAGCGCGAAGCGCGGCTGCTGGCGACCTGGCGCAATCCGAAGGCGCTGCACATCGTGCAGGCTGCCTGAGTCGGAAGCGAGGCCACGCCGCCGTGAGGCGGCGTCGCAGTGGCGGCAGCGAGGGCGTTCGACGGACTGCGCCGCGACTGCCTCCCCTCCCGCGATCCCTGGCGCCCACGCGTCTGCTGTAGGAGCGGCTTCAGCCGCGACCCGCACTGTCGGCAGGTAGGACAACGCATCAGGTGACCGGGTTTCCCACGCGTCATCTACGGTGCGACTGGATGGTGGTCGACCGCAATAATGTCGAAGGCGGAAGGCTCCGCGCGTCGGGACTGAAGTCCCTCCCACATGGTCGTTTCGGCATAGTCCGTAGACGACACAGCGACCCTGGGCAAGCGGCCGCCGTGTCGAAGCAGGACCCGCGCGATCGGGTGCTGGTCAAGGCACCGCGACCGCGCGCGACTCGAGGTCAGACCCGCGGATCGGGCGGATTGCCGTGACCGGGGCGATCGTAGCGATCCGAATCGAAGGCTTCGCGGACGGCAGCCTTGGCCTGCGCCCAGCTCAGCCGCGAGCGATCCTTGGCGCGCTCCCAGCCGCTTTCCAGGTCCGTGTCCAGGCGATCGTCCCAGACGCGGTCGCGGTAGCGGCTGCGCGCCTGCACGCCGTAGCGATAGGCCGGGCGGTAGTCGTCATAGCTGGCATCGGCATCGCGGTAGTCCACGGTGTCGAACTGCTCGGCGTAGTAGCGGTCGCTGTCCTCGTAGGTGCGGTAGGTGGCGTCGGCGCGCTGCCAGGAATCGCGCGCGGCCAGCCGCGCCTCGTCCCACTCCAGGCGCGAGTCGCCGCGATGCTTGCCCCAGTCGTGCGAGAGCTCGCGCTCGTGGTCTTCCCAGCTGCGCGAGGGATCCTGCTCGCGCGCCTGCAGGCCCAGGCCATAGGCCGCGGCGTAGTCGCGGTCATAGTCGTAGTCGGCCTTGGCGTAGTCGCGGTTGCGATATTCCTCGCGCCAGTAGGCATCCTCGCCGGTGGGATCGATGCGTTCGGCCACGCCCTTGCCCGCCGCCGCACCGGCGAGCACGCCGACCGCCGCGCCGATCAGGGTGCCGAGCGGGCCGAACACGGTGCCGACCAGCGCGCCGGCGGCCACGCCGCCCGCAGTACCGCCGATGCCGACCCCGACCGGATGCGAACCGGGGGTGCCGGAAATCGGGTCGCGATTGAGATCGCGGGATTCGTCGTTGTTGTGCATGGAAACGCTCCGTCGCAAAAGGGGGTGTACCGACCGGCGCGCATCTGCAGTGGCCGGTGTCGGTGCACAGTCGCAAGCGCGCAGTGAATCGGCCGTGCCATCACGGTGAACCCGCCATGAGGGCGGCAGTACGCCTTCGTCACCTGGACGCAACGCGTGGCCATCAGTTCGATGATCGGGCGTTGCCTGGCTTGACCGGCAAGCCGCGTGGCACGCGATGCAGCGGGACGTTGCGCGTTGCATCGGCGCACAGCAACCGGTCACAACGCCGCGATCACCTTGCTGACGCCCTCAGGTTGGCGATGCGCTGCGTGCGGCGGCACAGCGCGGCGCGGCGGCGACCTCGGCACTGCCGCCAGCGGGATCGCACGTCATCCACACAGGTGGCGAGGCGGCGCACGCCAGGAAGCGAAGCGCATGCGCGCCACGATGGACGCGTGACGACACGTGCGCGCGGCACGTCGAGAACGCCGAGCAGCGTTCGCGCGCCCGGCCAGCCGCACCGCCGCGGTCAGCCGCGCCTAGACGCGGCGCCAGACCAGGCAGCGATTGTTGGCCGGCATCGCGATGTCGTCCTGCAACACCAGACCCTGCGCCTGTGCCAGCGCGTCCACCGCCTCGGCATCGCGAATGCCGCTGGCCGGGTCGCGCGCCTTCAGCCACGCATCGAAGTCGCGATTGCTGTCGCTGGTGAAGCGGCCGCCATCGTTGAACGGGCCATACACCGCCAGCACGCCATCGACGCTGTTCGCCAACAGCGGGCCGACCCCGGCGAAGAACGCCTGCACCGCGTCCCAGCCCATGATGTGCAAGGTATTGGCGGTGAACACCGCATCGTAGCCGGTGCGCGGCCATGGCCCCTCGCGCACGTCCAGCGCCAGGGCAGGCGGTGTGTTCGACAGGCCCGCCGACGCCAGCCACTGTGCGATGCCGGGCAGGTGCTCGGCACGCTCGCTGCATTGCCAGGTCAACTGCGGCAGCGCCGCGGCGAAGTGCACCGCGTGCTGACCGGTGCCGCTGCCGATCTCCAGCACGCGGCGGCGGTCGGCGAACTGCCGCTGCAGCACCTGCAGGATCGGATCGCGGTTGCGGTCGCAGGACGGGGCGTAGGGTCGATCGCTCATCGTGTCGTGCACCTGTGCGCGCTGGACAATGCCGCGGCGCCGCGGCACGGCGCCGGCGGACGGCTCATCCGCGCGAGCGCACGAAGATGCGCTTGCCGCCGCCCTCGTTGCCGCGCTCTTCCAGTTCGAAGTGCGCCGACAGCCGGCGCAGCAGGTCGCTGAGTTTCTTGTGTCCGTACAGGCGCGGATCGAAATCCGGGCGCACCTTGTTCAGATAGCTGCCGACGCTGCCGAGTCCGGCCCAGCCCTGGTCGTCGGAGGCTTCCTCGATGGCCTGGCGCAGCAGGGTCAGCGGCGCCTGCTTGGTCTCGGCCGCAGCCGGTGCCGGCTCGGACTTGGCCGGCGTCGCGGCCGGCTTCTTGCGGCCCTTGGCTGCCGGCTTGGCGGCCGCGGCCGCGGGCTTGGCCGGCTCGACCGCAGCGGTCTCGCGGCGCAGCACTTCGGTGTAGATGAACTTGTCGCAAGCCTGCACGAACGCGTCCGGGGTCTTGCGCTCGCCGAAGCCATACACCGTGGGCCCTTCCTCGCGCAGGCGCTGCGCCAGGCGGGTGAAGTCGCTGTCGCTGGAGACCAGACAGAAGCCGTCGAAGCGACCGGTGTAGAGCAGGTCCATCGCGTCGATGATCAGCGAACTGTCGGTGGCGTTCTTGCCGCTGGTGTAGGCGAACTGCTGCACCGGGCTGATCGAGTGCTTCAGCAGCGCCTGCTTCCACTGGGTCATCCGCGTACTGGTGAAGTCGCCGTAGATGCGCTTGACGCTGGCAAGGCCGTACTTGGCGACCTCGGCGAGCAGGCCTTCGATCACCGACGGCTGCGCGTTGTCGGCGTCGATCAGCACCGCCAGCCGCGGCTGGTCGTCGTCGCTGTCGGAACGGTGGCGGGTTTTCATGGCGAAGCACCTGGCAGCAAATGGGGAGGAAGGCGACCGCAAGGCGGCGGCCGCCACTGTGCCACCGCCGCGCGGCGACGACCAGTCGCCACGCGCACCGGCTGCGACAGGCGCGGTCAGTCCTGCGCCGTTGCCGGCGCTGTTGCCGGCAACGGCGGCAGGTCCAGATGCCGGCGGAAGAAGCGCGCGATCACCCGCAGCGCCTGCTGGCTTTCCGGCAATGCGGTATTCAGATGGAACGCGTGGCCCATGCCGTCCCACACATGCAGGTCCGCCTCGCGGCCCAGATCGATGAGCCGCGTATGGGTATAGGCGACATTGCTCAGCTCCGCCGCGCGCGTGCCGGTGATGAACAGCAGCGGCGGGAACTGCGCGAGCACCGCATCGGAGAACACCGGCGACACCAGCGGATCGTGGAAGTCCACGCCTTCGCCGTAGTACAGGTCTTCCATGATCGGCAGCGCACCCTCCGCGTCGGGCAACGGCGCGTCGTTCACCGCCGCCACCACGTAGCGCGAATCGCCGCGGTAGCGCGCGTCGCCGCCGGCGCAGAACATGCCCGCGGCCGCCGGCATCGGCAGTTTCTCCTTGGCGAACCAGGCCAGCGACTCGCCGGTCAGCACGCCGCCGGCCGAGCAGCCGAACAGGCCGATGTGCCGCGGCGCGTAGCGCTTGAGCGCGGCGCGGTAGACCGTGGCCACGTCTTCGCTGGCGGCTGGAAAATGGTGTTCCGGGCCTTGCCGATAGTCGACGCTGACCACGGTGACCCCGGTCAGCGCCGCCACCGGGATCGCCTCCATCATCCCGAACGACGCCGCGCTGCCCATGACGAAGGCGCCGCCGTGCAGTTCGATCAGCAGCCGCTGGCGCTGTGCCGGCGACGCAGCGCGCGGCTGCACCAGGGTCACCGGGACGCCGTCCCAGGTGGTCCGTTGCAGCGTCACCCCATAGCGTTCGCGCAGCGGTTCCACCACGGTCTTCGCCCAGGCCTCGGTCTCGGCGCGGATGCGCGGCAGTTCGCGGCGCAGCGTGGCGTTGTCCATCTTCGCCAGCGGATCGCCCTGCGCCATGTCCCTGCGCGCGGCCGCCTGCGCCTGCGGACTGAGGAAGGGCGACAACGGCAGATCGAACGCCGGCATGTGCCGCACGCCATCGGGCGGCGGCACGGCGGCCGCGGCCTGCAGCGCCGGCGCGAGCAGCCCCCCGATCAGCGCCAGCAGGCGCGCTCCTTGTCTGTACCTCGTTCCGGTCACGTCCAGGTGCCCTCCACGGCCTCGCTCGGTCGCCGAGGATAGCGGAGTGAAGCAGGCGCGACTTTGCCCGATCCCGCCGCTTCGCCGATGCGCCGCTATCGGGTTGCCGGCAAGGCCTCATAGGCCTGGCGCACCGCGGCCTCGCCATAGCGCCGCTCCAGCCGGCGCACGATGAAGTGGCCGCGCGCCATCGCCTGGAAGTGGGCGATGAAGACCGTGTTGAGCAGCGCGCCGCTGGCCGCGCCGACCAGCGGCACCGCCTGCGCCGCCAGCTTCTCGCTGACCGTGACCGAGAACTTGGCGGCGATGCGCGACAGCAGCGACACCAGCACCGGCGCGCCCTTGCTGCCCAGGCCGTGCGCGGCGATGTACTGCGCCGCGGCGCTGAGTTGCTGCGCCATCGCCGCGCGCACCGCGAAGTAGCCCGATTCGCTGCCGTCGTCGCGGTGGCTGCGGCCGCCGTGCGCCAGCACCTCCAGGCAGGCCAGCGCGGTGGCCGGGTCGTCCAGGCGCTCGCCTTCGGCGCGGGCGATGTCGGCGATGGAGCGCAGCATCAGGGTGGTGGTCAGCGGCAGCTCCACCACCAGCCCGGGCAGGCCGAAGAAGCCGCCGGCCGCGCCGGTCGCCGCCACCGCGGCCCCGTGCAGGCGTGGCCGCGCGCGGTCCGGCGCCTGCGCACGCAGGGTCAGCAGCGCCGAGCGCAACGCCACCCGCAGTGCGCGCTGGCTGACCGCATCGATGCGCGACGACAGCATCTTCGGCATGCGCTTGCTGATCAGCGCTTCGATCGGCGCGCCCACCGCATTGGCGATCTTCGCCGCCAGGCCCGGGTGTTCCAGCAGCGCGCGCGCCTGGGCCAGGTCGCGGTGGTCGACGGCGTCCAT